>NZ_RKHK01000001.1:323539-647079 GCF_003752405.1 Bogoriella caseilytica
CGAGTGTGGTTTCCAGATCACCGCCCAGGGGCGCCAGGCGCTCGCGCAGGCCGGCCAGACCTGATCCACCCCGAGCCCGCGGCGCCCGGCCGACGCCGTCGTTGCGGACCTCCAGGCGCGCCGATCCGGGCGGGTTCACGCGCAACTCAATGGTGCAGTGGGCGGCCGCGGCGTGCCGCACCACGTTGGTCACCGACTCCCGGACGACCCAGGCCAAGGCCTCCTGCACACCCTGAGGCAGCCCGGCGCCGTCCTCGGCACCGATGATCTCGACCGCGGTCCCGGCGGAACGCAGCACGGAACGTGCGCCTTCGATCTCACCCCCGAGGTCGGCCACGCGATAGCCCGCCACCACGCCGCGCACCTCCTTCAGCGTCTCCTGCGCCAGATCGCGGACTTCACCCATCTGCTCCAGGGCCCCCTCCTGACCGCGGGCGGCCAGGGCGGAGGCCAGCTCGCTCTTCACGGCGACCGCGGACAGGGCGCGGCCGACGACATCATGCAGATCGCGGGAGAAGCGCAGCCGCTCCTCGGCGACGGCGAGCCTGGCGTGGGCGGTGCGCGTCCGGTCCAGTTCCCAGACGACGGCAAGCAGCCAGACCGAGAAGCGATAGCTCGCCACGATGGCGATCGTCGCGACCCCCACCGAGATGAAGGCTGGGAGTGGCTGGAGGTACCGGAGGTCCGCATCCGGGGCGTCCGGCGCCATGGACCACGCCACCACCGCGACCCCGGCGGCGCCGAGGGCGGAAAGTAGGACCAGGACCCGCATCGGCAGTGCCGTGCCGAGAGCCATCAGGCAGACCGCGAAGGCGAGCGCCACACCACCGGCGCGCCCACCCAGTCCGGATCCTGCCTCGAGTCCCAGGGCGAGCGCGGCGACGAGGAGGGCCAGCGCTCCATTGAGCATCAGCACGGTGGGCGAGACCATCACGTCCTCCCGCAGCCGCCGGATGGCCCGCGAGCTGGTCCATGCCCCGAATCCCGCCTGGGCCAGGGCTGCGGCCAGGTAGGCCGAGGCCCATGGCAGGTGTTCCCCTTCGAAGCCGTTCACGGAGGAGATCACCGTGAGGGCCACGATGGGCACCACCACGAAACTGCCCACGAGGGACCACGCGGTGTAGGCCTCGACCCGCTCCGGGTCGGTTCGATGGCGCATGAAGGTGATCACAGCTCCCGAGTCTCGCATCAGGCGCCCGAGATGTCCGGACCGATCCAGCGCAGGATGACCTCACCGAAGAGACCGAAGGCCACGCCCCACAGCAGGATGGAGATCGCCTGCCAGAGCAGCACCTGGTTGCGCTTCGCTCCGATCGCCACCAGGACTGCTGCAGTGATCTGGCTGGGCAGCGTCAGGGGTCCGAGGAGGCACGCACCGGGGACGCCGTAGCGTTCGGCGGCCCTGAGCACGCGGCGGCGCACCCAGGTGTCCTTCTTTTCCTTCTCCCGCCGATTCCTCGTCGCCGCAGTGCGGAGAGCGGAGAGCAGCATCACCAGACCCAGCGTGGCGATCAGATTACCGATGACCGCGGAGGGGATGGCCATGGCGGGATGGACGCCGAAGAAGGTTCCGAAGAAGGAACCGTTGTATGACTCGATACCCGGGATGGCGCCGCCGAGCACGAGGAGCAGGATCTGCATCCACCACTCGGCGCCGCCGAGTTGCCCGGCCAGCCAGATCAGTGCGTCGGTGACGCCGAGGTCGTAGAAGAAATCGGAGAGCATCGCAGGCTCCTTCGGGGTCGGCCCCGGGCCGGGGCGGCGAGAACTGGATGTCTCCAGCCTCTCCCCGGAATCCGACCCGGCCCCATGCGCCCGCTCACTGCTCCGGCTGCGGTGCGCATGCCGTGACCATGACAGGTGTCATGGGTGAGCGGGTAGCAGCCACCGCCGAGCCGCTAGTTCGTCAGCGCTGCGCGCGCGCTGAGCGCCTCGAGCTTGCCCTGGAAGTCCTCGTAGCCGCGATTGATGATCGAGATGCCGTGCACCCGCGAGGTGCCCTCGGCGGCCAGCGCGGCGATCAGGTGAGAGAAGCCGCCGCGCAGATCCGGCACGACGATGTCGGCAGCGCGCAGCGGTGTCCGGCCGGACACCACGGCAGAGTGCAGGAAGTTCCGGCGCCCGAACCGGCAGTCCAACCCGCCCAGGCACTCACGGTAGACCTGGATGGTGGCGCCCATGCCCCGCAACGCCTCGGTGAATCCGAAGCGATTCTCGTAGACCGTCTCGTGCACGATCGACAATCCCTTGGCCTGGGTCAGGGCCACGACCAAGGGCTGCTGCCAGTCGGTCATGAATCCAGGGTGGACGTCGGTCTCCAACACGATGGACTGCAGGTCGCCGCCGGGGTGCCAGAAACGAATGCCGTCATCGCGGATGTCGAAGGCTCCACCCACCTTGCGGAAGGTGTTCAGGAAGGTCATCATCTCGGGCTGGGTCGCACCACGCACGAAGACGTCACCGCCGGTGACCAAGGCGGCACTCGCCCAGGAGCCCGCCTCGATGCGGTCGGCGAGTGAGGTGTGGCGGTAGCCCTCCAGACGATCCACACCCTCGATCCGGATGGTGCGGTCGGTGTCCACCGAGATGATCGCGCCCATCTTCTGCAGCACCGCGATGAGATCAGTGATCTCCGGCTCGATGGCCGCGTTGCGCAGTTCGGTGACTCCTCGCGCACGCACCGCCGAGAGCAGCGTCTGCTCCGTGGCGCCCACGGACGGGTACGGCAACTCGATCTTGGTGCCGGTGAGCCCAGCCGGGGCCTTGATGTGGATACCGCCGGCAGTCTTGTCCACGACGGCGCCGAAGCGGCGCAGGATGTCGAGGTGGTAGTCGATCGGCCGGTCGCCGATCCGGCAACCGCCGAGGTCGGGGATGAAGGCCTCCCCCAGCCGGTGCAGCAACGGCCCGCAGAAGAGGATCGGGATGCGCGAGGAGCCGGCGTAGGCGTCGATGTCGGCCACGTGCGCGGACTCGACGTCGGAGGGGTCCAGATGCAGCACGCCGGAAGCACGCTCATGGTCCACGGTCACTCCATGTAGACGGAGGAGGTCGGCGACCACATCGACATCGCGGATCACCGGGACGTTGGACAGCTCCGAGGCGGTCTCGCCGAGCAGGGAAGCGACCATGGCCTTGGAGACGAAGTTCTTCGCGCCCCGGACCGTGATCTCGCCGGTCAGCGGCGTGCCGCCCTCGACGGTCAGAAACTCGCTCATGTCCACCTCACCGACCCCATCGCGGGCCTCCTGCGGCGCCGCATGGTCACGGCGCCGTTTCAGGATAGGCGGGACAGGCAGATCGAGCGGGACGCCGCCCCGTGCCGGTGGGAGGGCTCACAAGGCCGTGGACTAGGTCACGGGGACCTTCCATGAAATCATTGAGGTGGGAGCCAGAGCCTGATGATTCACGTCTCTGAGAGGGGCGCACTAGTGAGCACCACGACCCGAGCCATGGCGAGGCCCCCAGCGGCCGCCACGCCCACCACGACAGCCAGCGAAGAGGTTGACGCCCTCGTCCAGCGCGGCCTGGCGGCCCTGTCCGCGTATGCCTCCTTCGATCAGGAGAGTATCGACCACATCGTCAAGAAGGCGTCGGTCGCCGCCCTGCACGAACACGGCAACTTGGCGCTCCTGGCCGTGGAGGAGACCGGCCGCGGGGTCTTCGAGGACAAGACCACGAAGAACATCTTCGCCTGCGAGCACGTCACCCATTCGATGGCCGGCATGAAGACCGTCGGTGTCATCAGCCGTGATGAGCTCCGCGGCATCGTCGAAGTCGCAGACCCGGTGGGCGTCGTCGCGGGCGTCACCCCCGTCACCAACCCGACGTCCACCACGATCTTCAAGGCGCTGATCGCTCTGAAGACCCGCAACCCCATCGTCTTCGGCTTCCACCCTCACGCACAGCAGTGCTCGGTGGCGGCAGCCCGGATCGTGCGTGACGCTGCCGTGGCCTCAGGGGCGCCGGAGGACTGCATCCAGTGGATCGAACACCCCTCGGTGGAGGCCACCGCCGAGCTGATGAACCACCCCGGGGTCTCGATGGTGCTCGCCACGGGCGGCGCCGGCATGGTCCGAGCCGCGTACTCCACCGGCAAGCCGGCGCTGGGCGTCGGCGCCGGGAACGTGCCTGCCTACGTGGAGAAGTCAGCGAAGCTCGGCCAGGCTGTGAACGACATCGTGCTCTCCAAGGGATTCGACAACGGCATGGTCTGCGCCTCGGAGCAGGCGGTGATCATCGACAACGAGATCTACGACGAAACCTTGGCGGAGTTCGCCAAGATGCACGCCTACCTGGTCACCCCGGAGGAGAAGGCGAAGCTCGAGCAGCTGATCTTCGGCGCCACCGCGACCTCGGAGAACTGCGCCAACGCCAAGCTCAACGCAGGCGTGGTGGGTCAATCAGCTCAGTGGATCGCGGAACAGGCCGGATTCTCCATCCCGGACGACACCTCCATCCTGCTGGCTGAGATCTCCGGCGTGGGACCCCAGGAGCCACTCAGCCGCGAGAAGCTCACCCCGGTGCTGGCGGTGCTGCGCTCGAAGTCCACCGAGCACGGCATCCGGCTGGCGGAAAAGATGGTGGAGTTCGATGGTCTCGGTCACTCGGCGGCCATCCACACCCAGGACAAAGATCTGACCGAGCGCTTCGGGAACGCCGTCAAAGCCGTCAGGGTGCTGTGGAACCAGCCCGCTGCCCTCGGCGGCATCGGCGACATCTACAACGCCCTGATCCCCTCGCTCACGCTGGGATGCGGCTCCTACGGCCACAACTCGGTCTCCAACAACGTCTCGGCACTCAACCTCATCAACGTCAAGCGGATCGCGAGGCGGAACAACAACATGCAGTGGTTCAAGGTTCCCGCCAAGACGTATTTCGAGCCGAACGCCATCCAGTACCTGGCTGATATGAACGGCGTGGACCGGGTGACGGTCGTGACCGACCGCGTCATGAGCCAGCTCGGCATCGTCGACAAGGTGCTCGACGTCCTCCACCGCCGCGAGCAGAAAGTGGCCGTCCAGATCATCGACACGGTCGAACCCGAGCCGAGCGTGGAAACGGTCGAGCGCGGGGCCGACCTGATGCGTGATCACCGCCCGGACACCATCATCGCCATCGGCGGCGGCTCCCCCATGGACGCCGCCAAGGTCATGTGGTTGAAGTACGAGCACCCAGAACTCGACTTCGCCGACCTGCGCGAGAAGTTCTTCGACGTCCGCAAGCGCGCCTTCCAGTACCCCATGCTGGGCAAGCTGGCCCAGCTGGTCTGCATCCCGACGTCCTCGGGCACCGGCGCCGAGGTCACACCGTTCGCGGTGATCTCCGACCACGCCACCGGATTCAAGTACCCGCTAGCCGACTATGCCCTCACGCCCACGGTGGCCATCATCGACCCGATGCTCACCGCCTCGATGCCGGCAAACCTCGCCGCGGACTCCGGCATGGACGCCCTCACCCACGCCACCGAGGCCTACGTGAGCGTCTATGCCAACGACTTCACCGACGGCATGGCCCTGCACGCGATCAAGCTGGTCTTCGAGAACATCGAGCAGTCCGTCAACGGCGTGGGCGACGTCACCAAGGCGCGCGAGAAAATGCACAACGCCGCCACGATCGCCGGCATGGCGTTCGGGAACGCCTTCCTCGGCATCGTCCACGCGATGTCGCACACGGTCGGGGCCACCTTCAAACTGGTGCACGGCCGAACGAATGCGATGCTCCTGCCTTACGCCATCCGCTACAACGGGCAGGTCTCCGGCAAGGTGACCGGCTGGCCGAAGGCGGAACGCTACATCGCCCCGGAGCGCTTCCAGGAGATCGCGAAGCACCTGGGCCTGCCCGCCTCCACACCGGAGGAGGGCGTCGAGTCCTACGCTCGGGCGGTGCGCGACCTCGCCGACCGGATCGGCGTCGAGAGCTCCTTCGCCGCCCAGGGCGTACCGGAGAAGGCCTACATCGGTGACTTGGACACCCTCGCCATGCGCGCTTACGAAGACCAGTGCGCTCCGGCCAACCCCCGGCTGCCCATGCTCCAGGATATGAAGGACATCATGGTGGCCGCGTACTACGACATCTCCCAGGAGGAGGTGGCCAAGCAGCGCAAGGCGGGCGTGGCGTACGTGGACATGAACCCGACGCGTCAGGCCGCTGCGAAGCCGAAGCAGAAGGCTTCCACGGCCAGCTGAGCGACCAGATGCCCAGGCCCCCCTTGCCGCGGCGCGGCAAGGGGGGCCTGGGTTCTCGCTGCCGAGCGCTCAGCTCAGCGGCACATCGGCATTCGCGGGCAAGCCTTCGCCCGTGCCGAGGCCGGCCGGGCGCGCCGCCATGATGTGCACCGGGGGCAGGTGCTTCGCGGGCAGCGTGGTCGGCCGCCATCCAGCACGGCTCGCCTCGAAGGAGGTGATGTGCTCCTCCTGCTGCAGGGTCAGGCTGATGTCGTCCAGGCCTTCCATCAGGCGCCAGCGAGTGTAGTCGTCAATCTCGAAGGTGCAGTGCACATCGCCGGCCACCACCGTCTTGTGCTCGAGATCCACGGTGATCTGCGTGCCCGGTTCGGATTCGAGCACCTTCCACAGCATCTCGGCGTCCTCCTGGGAGACGACACCGGCCACCAGGCCTTCCTTACCGGCGTTGCCGCGGAAGATGTCGGCGAACTTCGGGGAGAGCACCACCCGGAAGCCGTAGTCCTTCAGAGCCCACACCGCGTGCTGACGCGAGGAGCCGGTGCCGAAGTCCGGGCCGGCCACAAGCACCGAACCCTGGCTGTAGGCGGGCTGGTTCAGGACGAAGCCGTCGTTGCCTCGCCAGGCGGCGAAGAGCGCATCCTCGAAGCCGGTCCGTGTGACGCGCTTGAGGTAGACGGCCGGGATGATCTGGTCGGTGTCCACGTTCGACTGCCGCAGCGGCACGCCGATGCCCGTGTGCGTGATGACCTTTTCCATGTCGGTTCTCCTTCTCAGCCGGCGCTCAGACCATGGCCGGCTCGCGCACCGGCTCCAGGTCAGTCGGGGTGGACAGGGTGCCGCGTACCGCCGTGGCGGCCGCGACCAGTGGCGAGACGAGGTGGGTGCGCCCGCCCTTGCCCTGCCGACCTTCGAAGTTGCGGTTCGAGGTGGAGGCGGCGCGCTGACCGGGGGTGAGCTGGTCGGGGTTCATGCCCAGGCACATCGAGCACCCAGCATTGCGCCACTCCGCGCCGAAGGCCTCGATGACCTTGTCCAGCCCCTCGGCTTCAGCCTGCAACCGCACCCGCGCGGAACCGGGCACCACAAGAACCTGAACGTCCGGAGCTTTCTGCCGGCCCTTGATGACGTCGGCGAAGGCACGCAGGTCCTCGATCCGGCCGTTGGTACATGAACCCATGAAGACGACGTCCACCGGGATCTCGCGCAGCGGCGTCCCGGGCTTGAGGTCCATGTACTCCAGCGCCCGCTCGGCAGCGCGACGTTCGGACTCATCCGCGATATCGACCGGATCGGGCACATGAGCGGAGAGCGGCAGTCCCTGACCGGGGTTGGTGCCCCAGGTGACAAAGGGTTCGAGTTCACTGGCGTTCAAGGTGACCTCGGCGTCGAAGACGGCGTCATCGTCGGAGCGCAGCGTCTTCCAGTACGCCACCGCCTCCTCCCAGTCCTGCCCCTCCGGGGCGTGGGGGCGGCCCTGGATGTACTCGAAGGTGATCTCGTCCGGGGCGATCATGCCGGCGCGGGCGCCTGCCTCGATGGACATGTTGCAGATGGTCATCCGCGCTTCCATCGAGAGCTTGCGAATGGCCTCGCCCCGGTACTCCAGGACATAACCCTGGCCGCCGCCGGTGCCGATCTTGGCAATGATGGCCAGGATGATGTCCTTGGCGGTGGTGCCCGGCTTCAACTCTCCGTCGACGTTGATCGCCATGGTCTTGAAGGGGGTGAGCGGCAGGGTCTGGGTGGCCAGCACGTGCTCCACCTCAGACGTACCGATGCCGAAGGCCAGCGCACCGAAGGCGCCATGGGTCGAGGTGTGGGAGTCGCCGCACACCACGGTCAGGCCCGGCATGGTCAGGCCGAGCTGCGGCCCGACCACGTGCACGATGCCCTGATCGGCGTCACCCAGGGAATGCAGCCGCACGCCGAACTCCTCGGCGTTGGTCCGCAGAGTCTGGATCTGGGTGCGCGAGGTCGGATCGGCGATGGGCCGGTCGATGTTCAGCGTGGGGGTGTTGTGGTCCTCGGTGGCGATGGTGAGATCGGGACGGCGCACGGGGCGCCCCGCCAGGCGCAGACCTTCGAAAGCCTGCGGGCTGGTGACCTCGTGCACGAGGTGCAGATCGATGTAGAGGAGGTCGGGAGCGCCCCTCTCCCCTTCACGCACGACGTGCGCGTCCCAGACCTTTTCGGCCAGCGTTCCGCTCATCTCACTTGCTCCTTCTCGTTATCGTGCAGATCGTCGCCTGCCGTGCCAGCGCGATCACAACGCTTCACCTCTTGCCGTCTCAGGCGCTGAGATGAGAGTATCGCCCCATGGACAACTCTAGCGGAGTCGGCGTACTTGACAAGGCGGCCACTGTCCTGAGCGCTCTGGAGGCCGGTCCGGCCACTCTCGCCCAGCTCGTGGCCACCACTCACCTCGCGCGGCCGACCGCGCATCGCCTCGCGGTGGCGCTGGAACATCACCGCCTCGTTTCCCGTGACATGCAGGGCCGGTTCGTGCTGGGTCCGCGGCTGGCGGAGCTCGCCTCCGCCGCCGGCGAGGACCGCCTACTCAGCGCCGCCGGGCCGGTCCTGACCGCCCTGCGAGACCACACCAATGAGTCCGCGCAGCTCTATCGCCGCCAGGGAGACCAGCGCATCTGCGTGGCCGCGGCCGAACGTCAGATGGGCCTGCGCGATTCGATTCCCGTGGGGGCCACGCTCTCCATGCTCGCCGGTTCAGCCGCCCAGGTACTCCTCGCCTGGGAAGAACCGGACCGCCTGCACCGCGGTCTGCACGGCGCAGCCTTCACGGCCACTGCCCTCTCTCAGGTCCGCCGCCGCGGGTGGTCCCAGTCGGTCGGCGAACGCGAGCCGGGAGTGGCCTCGATCTCCGCGCCGGTGCGGGGGCCCTCGGGCCGGGTCATCGCTGCGGTCTCGGTCTCCGGGCCCGTTGAGCGCATGGGCCGCCAGCCGGGTCGTCTGCACGGGGCCGCGGTCGTCGCAGCAGCCACTCGCCTCAGCGAGTTCCTCAAGCGCATCGACCAGGACTGACCAACCCGTCGCGGCGTCTCGGCTCAGGCCAGGAAGCAATGCGCACTCCCCCACGCAGAACGAAGGCCCCGGATCTCTCCGGGGCCTTCGTCATTCGCCCGGCCACTGCAGGCCTCTCCCGCATCACAGCGGCCGGGTCGATCGGGGGCGCTAGGACTGGCGCCCGGTTCTGCGGGCGGGTGATCGCCCGGTCTTGCAGGCCCGGAGGAGGGGTGGGAGCCGAGTATCCTCCGGGCCCGGTTCGTCGACCTGCCCAGCGGGGCAGGTGGTCGGCTCAGATGAGCCAGCGCTGCTTCTTCACCAGGTCGAGTTCCGCCCAGCGCTTGCCGAAGCCCAGCACACCGCCTGCAGCGGTCAGGCCCATGATGACCATGACGCCGGCGAGCATCAGGTGGTCATCGAAGATCGGGTTGGTGGCGATCGGCAGCGCGGCCAGGTACATGAAGAACAGCATCGCGGCGCCTGCCGCGGCGCCCACTCGCACACCGATGCCGAGCAGCATGGTCACGCCGATGCCGAGCAGTCCCAGCTGGAAGAGCCAGTCGAAGACCGTGATGCCGGCCATCGAGTTGAACAGGCCGCCGAAGGGCCCCTCGACGTTGCTCAGGTATCCCGTGGTCGGGCTGCCTCCGCGAATCCAGGCATTCTCCGCGGGAGTCGCGAACCCGAAGCCGAAGGTCTTGTCGATGAATGCCCAGAGGAAGTACCAACCCAGCATGATGCGGACCACGGCGATCGCATATCCGCCGGCATCGCGCTGTGCCACGGTGCGTGGCCGGTCATGCGAGCTCGAGACGGGGGGGAGGGAGGCCTTGGTGGTGGTCATGGAACTGGTCCTTTCCGGATGGGCCCGGGTCACCGGACCGGCGCCTCTTTGGCGTCACTGCAATAGTTCCAAGGCGCGCCCTCGGTGCCCTCGGGCGGAAGTCCTGACGGGGCCGGGACCTTTGGGCAAGCAGGTCAGGACCATGGAGAAGCCATGGCCGCCCTGCGCGGCGTACCGTGGCGGGTATGACCATTCGCGTATTCGTTCTCGACGACCATGAGGTCGTCCGCCGGGGTGTGATGGCCATGCTGGACGCCCAGGAGGACATCGAGATCGTCGGCGAGGCCGGCACGGCCGCCCAGGCCATCGCTCGGATCCCTGCACTGCGCCCGGACGTGGCCATCCTCGATGTCCGCCTGCCCGACGGCGACGGCATCACTGTGTGCCGCGAGGTGCGCTCGCGTGTGCCGGAGCTGAAGTGCCTCATGCTGACCTCTTTCGCGGATGATGAAGCTCTCTTCGACGCGGTGATGGCGGGCGCCTCCGGATATGTGCTCAAGCAGATCCACGGCACCGATCTCGTGGGCGCCGTGCGCACCTTGGCTGAGGGGCGAGCTCTGCTCGACCCGGAATCCACCGTGCGGATGATGCATCGACTGCGGGAGCGTGGCGCGACCCCGACCGATCCGCTGGCCTCGCTCTCGGACCGCGAGCGCGAGGTGCTCGATCTCATTGGGCACGGGCACACCAACCGCGAGATCGGCGAGCAGTTGTTCCTGGCGGAGAAGACCGTGAAGAACCACGTCACGTCGCTGCTGAACAAGCTGGACATGCGTCGCCGCACCGAGGCTGCGGCGCTCTCCGCCCGCTTGCGGGCCACGGCGGTTCCGGACCGCCGCGCCAGCCACCTGGACTGACTCCGTCCACCTCCGGCGCCCTGTGGCCGGACAAGCCGTCATCGTGTCACCTCCTTCCTGTCTGAGGCCCGGGCCTCTTCGGTGCGGGACCCCGCCGGCTGTCGGTGGCGACTCCGCGCAACCGGCGGGGCGAGTGGGGTACTAGGCAGTCAGCGCCAGGACCCAGCCGGCGGCCGGGATCAGGATCGCGATGCCGTAGATGGATGCCCGCACGATCTCGGGCGGATGCAGTCCCAGATCATGCAGCGCGTGGTAGCCACGGTGGCAGCAGTGCCACAGGATGATGCCGAGTGCGGCGCACACCGCGAAGGAAATCGCCGGATGGGTCAGCGCCCCGGAGAGTGCGGCGTAGGTCTGACCGGCGTCCCCGAAGACGCCGAAGGGGATGAGCAAGCCGAACACCACGACCAGCGCAGGCATCGTCACCACGGCGAGCTGCCCGCCGCCCGCGAAGATCGCCCACATCACCGATTCGTTGGTGCGGTTCTCCCAGCGCCTCACGACGCACCTCCCAGGATCAGCCAGAACACCAACGCGGCGGCGACGGCAGCGAGCGCCAGGTACTGGGCCGCGATGATCCATCCGTCGCCCAAGTAGGACCGCCCGAGGCGGACCTTGACGATCTTCGGCGCCGCAGCGAACCAGGTCACCGCGTGCACGATCGTCATGGCCAGGGCAAGGACGATCAGGGCGACGTTGACCGGGTGGACCTGCAGCCTCAGCCACCACTCCCACGCCTGCGGCCCGAGGTGCAGGGCCACCAGGCCCACCACGAGGTCGAGGACGAAGAAGCCGACCACGAAGCTGGACACTTCGCGCAGGGCGTAGGCGCGGAACTCCCGCGAGCGCAGGAACCACAGCCGTGGCAGCGGACGGAAGTAGGGGCGCCGGTGACTCATGGGTTGCCCGACGCCGCGCTCGTCGAGCACCGTCAGCACTCCGGAGTCGGCGTGCGCCGGAAACGCTCGCCTGGCGGCGCCAGTGGCGGGACGCTGGCCCCGGACCGCCCGCTGCGGTAAGGCCCTCGGCCTTGAGGTCGCGACGTTCATGTCATCCTCCCCTCTTGGGCCCCCTTGTGGGGGCTGACGAACTCGGCCGCCCAGGACAGGGAGACCGCCATCTTGGCCTGCTGAATGGCCGCGGCCGGGTCCACGCCCTTAGGGCAGACCGTGGAGCATGCGCCCACGAAGGTGCAGGGCCAGATCCCGTTCTCGGCGTCCAGGACCGGCATGCGTCCTTCCTCGCCGCAGTCCCGGCTGTCCTTGTCGTAGCGAATGGCCGTGGCAATGGCTGCCGGGCCGAGGAAGTCGGCGGCGATGTTCACCTGGGGGCAGGCCGCATAGCACAGCATGCAGTTCATGCAGGCCGCGAAGTCGTGGTAAGCGAGCATCTGCTCGGGCGTCTGGCGATATCCCTCCTGCCCGGGGGAACCATCCGGAGCATCCTCACCGGGCACGATCCACGGTTTGACCGCAGTCAGCCGCTCGAGGAAGGGCTCCAGGTCCACGACAAGATCGCGCTCCACGGAGAAGTTCTCCAAGGGCTCGACCCGCAGACCCTCGGAGGCGAAGTCCCGCACGAAGGTCTCACAGGCGAGCCGGGGCAGGCCGTTGATCATCATTCCGCAGCTACCGCAGATCCCCATCCGGCAGGACCAGCGGAAGGCCAGGGAACTGTCGGCGGTGTCCTTGACCCAGTTCAGGGCATCGACCACCGAGGTCTCGGTGCTGTAGGGCACCTGGTAGGTGGCAAGTTGGGGAGCGCCGTCACGGTCCGGTCGGTAGCGCAGGACCTCGAGCGTCACCGTGCCCAGCACGGCGGTGGAACCGGCAGCGGCCGCGTCAGCCGTGGCGCCGCCGGACCCGCAGGAACCTGCGCAGCTGCAGCCCTCACAGCCTCCACCAGCGGCGACCGTCTGCTCGCTCATGACTGTTCCTTCCCGGCTCCTGCGACGGCAGAGGCCTTGGTGTTCTGGCCGGCATCACCGTAGGCGCGGGTGGCCGGTGGCGAACTGGTGATGACCACCTCCTGGTAGCCGATACTCGGCGCAGCCCCGGGCCGGTAACTGGCCACGGTGTGAGCCAGGAATCGCTCGTCATCACGCTCGGTGAACCCATCCAGGCGCTGGTGGGAACCCCGTGACTCCGTGCGTTGCGCGGCCGAGTGCACCATGACCTCGGCGACATCGATGAGAGCGCCGAGCTCGATGGCCTGAGCCCAGTCGGTGTTATAGACGGGGCAGGTGTCATCCACCCGGACCGCCCGATGGCGCTCCTTGAGATCAGCGACCTTGGCCACTGCCCGCTCGATCCCCTCGCCGGTGCGAAAAATCCCGACCTCGTCGTCCATCGTGCGCCCGAGCTCGGCCCGGATCTCGGCCTGGCTCTCGGTGCCCCGGCCCATCATGGAGACGTACCCCTCGGCGATCTCCGCAGCGCGGGCCCGCACCGAGGCCGCGGGGCCGCGGGGCTCCTCCCAGGCCAGGTTCGCCGCCTGTTCGCCCGCGACCTTCCCGAAGACCACGAGTTCCGCCAGGGAGTTGGAACCGAGCCGGTTGGCCCCGTGCAATCCCGAGGAGGCGCACTCACCGACGGCGAAGAGGCCGTGGAGCACGGTCGCGGTCGTCACATCGGTCTCGATACCGCCCATGGTGTAGTGCACGCTCGGTGCCACCGGAATCGGCTCTTTGGCCGGGTCGACGCCCACGTACTGCTCAGCCAGGCCGTAGATCATCGGCAGCCGCTCACGCAGGTAGTCCCGTCCGAGGTGACGCAGGTCCAGGTGGACCGCCTCCCCGCGTGGAGTGGTGATGGTGCGCCCTGCCTGCTGCTCGTGCCAGAAGGCCTGAGAGAGGCGGTCGCGAGGGCCAAGCTCCATGTACTTGGTCTTGGGCTGGCCCACCGGGGTCTCCGGACCAAGACCATAATCCTGGAGATAGCGGTACCCGTCCTTGTTCAGCAACACCCCGCCCTCGCCGCGGCACCCCTCGGTGATGAGGATGCCCGAACCGGGCAGGCCGGTGGGGTGGTACTGCACGAACTCCATGTCACGCAGGCGGACCCCGGCCCGGTAGGCCATGGCCATCCCGTCACCGGTGACGATCGCACCATTGGTGTTCTGGGCGTAGGCCCTCCCCGCGCCTCCGGTGGCGAGCACGACCGCGCCGGACTCGATCAGCACCGGGTAGCCCTCACGCTGGTCGTAGCCGACCACGCCGGCCACCCGGCCGTCCTCCACCACCAGGTCCAGTGCGAAGACCTCGTCATGCCGCTGGATCTGCGGGTACTGCAAGGAGGTCTGGAACAGGGTGTGCAGGATGTGGAACCCGGTCTTGTCCGCCGCGAACCAGGTCCGCGGCTGGCTCATGCCCCCGAAGCGCCGCACGTTCACCGAGCCGTCGTCCTGGCGGCTCCACGGGCAGCCCCACCGTTCCAGCTGGTACATCTCCTCGGTGGCGTGCTCCACGAAGTACTGGACCACGTCCTGGTCGCACAGCCAGTCCCCACCGGAGACGGTGTCGTGGAAGTGCGCCTGGAGGGAATCCTCGGCGCCGACCACTCCCGCAGAGCCGCCCTCCGCGGCCACGGTGTGGGATCGCATCGGGTAGACCTTCGAGATCAGGGCGATGCTCAGGGACGGCCGGGTGCGGGCCACTTCGATCGCGGTCCGCAGCCCCGCTCCCCCTCCCCCGATGATGACGACGTCGGCCCGTTCGGTACGCATCAGGCCCTGCCCCTCTCGCCCGAAGGCGCCACCGTCATGGACAGCACGTCAAGTGCGGTGTCGAGCTGTTCCTCGGTGACCTCGCCGCGCTCGACATACCCCAGGGCCACCACGGCCTCGCGGATCGTCACCCCCGCGGAGACGGCGTGCTTGGCCACCTTCGCGGCTGCCTCATAGCCGATGACCCGGTTCAGCGGTGTCACGATCGAGGGCGAGGACTCCGCGTAGGCGCGGCACTGCTCCACATGGGCGGTGATCCCGCTGACGCACTTGTCGGCCAGCCGCCGGGCACCGTTGGTGAGCAGGGTGATGGACTCCAGGAGGTTCCGTGCGATCACCGGGAGCTGGACGTTCAGCTCGAAGCTGCCGGAGGCGCCCGCGTGCACGATGACGGCATCGTTGCCGAGGACCTGGGAGACCACCTGCAGCACAGCCTCGGGAATGACCGGATTGACCTTGCCGGGCATGATCGAGGAACCCGGCTGCAGGTCCGGCAGCGCGATCTCACCGAGGCCGGTGAGCGGCCCGGATCCCATCCACCGCAGGTCGTTGCAGATCTTGGCGAAGCTCACTGCCACCGTGCGCAGCGCCCCGGAGGTCTCCACCAGGCCGTCCATGGCGCTCTGCGCCTCGAAGTGGTCACCGGCCTCGGTCAGTGGCAGCCCGGTCTGCTCCGCCACCAGGGCGATCACTCGTTGCGGGAAGCCGGCCGGGGTGTTGATCCCCGTTCCCACGGCCGTGCCACCCAGCGGCAGCTCGGCCAGGCGGGGCACGGCGCTCTCGACGCGGGCGATGCCGTAGCGCACCTGGGTGGCATAGCCACCGAACTCCTGCCCCAGGGTCACCGGCGTGGCATCCATGAGGTGGGTGCGCCCGGCTTTGACGACATCGGCGAACTCCTCGGCCTTGGCCTCCAGCGCCACTGCCAGGTGGTTCAGGGCCGGCAGGAGCTCGTCGAGCACCGCTGCGGTGGCGGCCACGTGGATGGAGGACGGGAAGACGTCGTTGCTCGACTGGGAGGCGTTCACGTGGTCATTCGGGTGCACGGGATGGCCCAGCAATTCCGAGGCCAGCGTGGCGATCACCTCGTTCGCGTTCATGTTCGACGAGGTCCCCGAGCCCGTCTGGAAGACGTCGATGGGGAACTCCTCGTCCCACCGGCCCTGGGCGACCTCAGCGGCCGCCTCAGCGATCACTCCGGCGATATCGGGGTCCAGCACCCGCAGTTCGGCATTGGCGCGCGCGGCGGCCCGCTTGATCTGGCCGAGCGCGGCAATGTGCTGGGGGGCGAGGCGGGCGCTGGAGATACCGAAGTTCTCGACGGCCCGCTGGGTCTGCGCACGGTACTTGGCCTGCTCGGGGACGAAGACCTCGCCCATGGTGTCGTGTTCGATGCGGTAGCCGGCGGGGGCGGTGGTGGTGGCTGTCTCGGTGGTCATGTCAGTGGTCCTTGTCTGTCGTATGGGGAAGGGGCCGGTGGGGGTTGCTCACCACATGCCAAGCAGCTTCATCCAGGCCCCGCCCGCGCCCATCCAGATGGCGATGTTCACGACGCCGATCATGAGGCCGTACCGCCACCACTCGCCGAGCGAGACATAGCCGGTGCCGAAGAGGACCGGCGCAGGCCCGGAGGAGTAGTGGGTCAGCGAGGCGAAGAGGGAGGAGATGAACCCGAGCACCAGCGCGGCGAAGAGCGGCGGCGCCCCCGCGGCGATCGCGGTGCCGAGGAAGGCGGCATACATCGCCGAGACGTGCGCAGTGTTCGAGGCGAACAGGTAGTGGCTGAAGAAGTAGACGAGGGTGAGGATCACGAAGGCCGTGGTCCATCCCATGCCGCCGACCACCGAGGCCATCTGGTCACTGAGCCACGGGATGAGGCCGAGCTCGTTGAGGTAGGTGGCCATCATGACCAGGGCGGCGAACCACACCAGGGTGTCCCAGGCGGCCTTCTCGCTCTTGACGTCCTCCCAGGTGAGTGCGCCGACAACGAGGAGCACGCCGAGGCCCACCAGGGCGGAGGTGGTGGCCGAGAGCCCCAGGGCGGCATCGCCGACGGTCCACAGCAGGAGCAGGAGGACGAGCGTGCCCACCACGGCCCATTCCGGGGCCGTGAGCTTGCCGAGGCCACGGAGCTGGGTGCGGGCCTGCGCGGCGGCCTCCGGGGTCTTCTTGATCTCGGGCGGGAAGACCTTGTAGATCAGTGCGGGCACGACCAGCAGGGAGATCAGTCCCGGGACGATCGCGGCCAGCGCCCACGTGCCCCAGGTGATGGTCACGCCCTGGTCGCCGGCGAGCTGAGCGGCCAGCGGGTTGGCCGCCATGGCGGTGAGGAACATCGCCGAGGTGACCACGTTGACCTGGAAGGCCGTGAGGACGAAGAAGGCGCCTGCGCGCTTGGCGGTCGGGGAGTTCGGTTCGCTGCCGTAGGTGGAGGAGATCGAGCGCAGGATCGGCATGATCACCCCGCCGGCGCGGGCCGTGTTCGAGGGCGTCGCCGGTGCCAGGATCAGGTCCGTGATGGCCATGGCGTAGCTGACGCCGAGGACCCTGGAGCCGATCCGGGAGACGAAGAACAGCGCGATTCTGGTGCCCAGCCCGGACTTGATGACCGCCCGGGAGATGAGAAAGGCCGTGACGATCAACCAGATGGTGGCGTTGGAGAAACCGGACAGCGCCTCGGCCGGTTCGAGTGTCCCGGTCAGGATCACGGCGGTGATCGCGATGAGGCAGACCGCGCCCATCGGCAGCGGCCGCGCGATGACGCCGACGATGGTGGCGACGAAGATCGCGAACAGGTGCCACGCGACCTGTTCCACGCCGGGCGGAGGCGGGACGAACCAGAGGATCAGCGCCACCCCGATGGGGATCAGCAGACGCAGGAGGGCCGCAGGCGCCAGTGTCGTGACCCGCTGCGGGCCTCGTGGCAGAGGTGGGGAGGTGCCATCCTTCGCCGGTTCCGCACGTGGATGGTCTGGGACGGTGGGAACAATGCTCATCATGTCGCCTTCGTCGTGCCGCGCACCCGGTGACAGACCCTCGCGAGCGTGTCCTGGGCGTGGGGTCGAATGACCCGACACCACGACGATATGCCCCGAAAAACGGCGTCATGACGCCGTTCTCGGCCGATCAGGATTGTGTTCTTTATGGTCGGACCACACGCACGGAATCCCGCGGTTCGCACGAGACCTTTTGGTCATAATGGCCAGGTGATCCCCGCTCCCCCGACGCCCCTGCGCCAGGCACCTCCGGACGAGGGGAACGCCGCCCTCAGCCCCGAGCCACGCCGGCGGCGCCTGGATCGTCTCACTCTGGGTCGGGAGGTCGGCGCGGTCCTGCTGGCGGCCCTGGCGCTCCTGGTCGCCATCGGCGCGATCCTGGGCTACGGCGCGGCCCGTCAGGCCGCCTACGGGGAGATGCGAGCCACCGTGACCACCGCGACCACCCTGCTCGCCCAGGACGAGGCGGTTCTCGCCGGCGTCCGCGCCGACGACCCCGCCGCGGCGCTGGCCGCGCGTGCTGACGCCGCGCGGGTGGCCGCTGGTCTGGACTGGGTGGTGGTCATGGATCTCGACGGCACCCGGTGGACGCACCCTGACCCGGAGCGCATCGGCGGGCAGTACCTGGGCCACATCGAGGAGGCCCGCGACGGCGGGATCGTCGTCGAAGAGTACGAGGGCACCTTGGGTCCCTCTCTGCGGGCCGTGCGGCCCGTGCTGGACGAGGACGGCCAGGTGGTGGCCCTGGTCGCAGCCGGGATCCGCATCAGCGCTATCCACGCCAGTGTCACGCCACGCTTGCTCGCGCTGGTGGCGGTCTCGGCCACCGCCCTGCTCCTGGGGATGGGCGCCGCCTGGTGGGTACGAGGACGCCTGGACCGCGAGGCCGGTGGCCTGGGACGCCACGCGATCCTGCGGACCCTGGCCCAGCACGAGGCGCTCCTGCGTTCGGTCCGGGCCGGCTACGTCCTGGTTGATCCCGACGGCCGGGTGGAGTTGTGCAATGACGAGGCCCGGGATCTGCTCGGGCTCGAGGGTGAGGTGAGCGGCGTGCCTATCAAGGAGCTCGGCCTGGAGCCTGGCCTGGCCGACCTCATGGCCTCGGGCCGGGAGTCCGAGGCGGAGATCCACGTGGCCCACGACCGGGACATCGTGGTGGCTCAGGTGCCCGAGGTGCATGGCCGGCAGCGACTGGGGTGGGTGACCACGCTCGCCGACCATACGGAGATGATCCGGATGACCGGCGTCGTCTCCTCCCAGCAGACACTGATCGACGCCCTGCGCGCACGTGCGCACGAGGCGGACAACCGCCTGCACACCATCGTCGTCCTCGTCGAACTCGGCGAGTACGAACGTGCCGTGGAGTTCGCCACCAACACGCTCCGCGACGCGCACGCCTCGGCCGAGCGGCTGCAGGAGGCCGTTCACGAGCCCGCTCTGGTCGCCCTGCTGGCCGGCAAGGCGTCCCAGGCCCAGGAACGGGGAGTGGAGTTGCGCCTGGACCGTCTCGTGGTCCCGGCCACCGGAATGCCCGCTGAGGACCTGGTGGTCATCGTGGGGAACCTCGTGGACAACGCCATCGATGCCGCTGCGGAAGGAGAGGAACCCCGATGGGTGGAGCTCCGGGGCCGCCGGGCCGGGCCCGGCGAGGGTCCGTGGCCGGAGGGAGTGTGGCCCGGTGGGGCGAGGCCAGCCCTCGGCGCTCCGTCCGAGCAGTTCCTCCTCGAGGTGGCGGACTCCGGGCCAGGCCTGCCGGAGGAACTCGTGGAGCAGGCCTTCACCCGCGGCTGGTCCAGCAAGCCACCGCGGCCGGACAGCGAGGGGTGGCGGGGCCTGGGTCTGACACTGGTGCGCACCGCGGTGGCGCGACTGGGCGGCTCGATCGACGTCCGTCGGGAACACGGCGCCACGTTCACCGTGGCATTGCCGCTCGGCTCCGCAGTGGAGGCCACCTGCTCCCCCGCGGACGCGCCGAAGGAGGTCTCAGGATGATCCGCGTCCTCGTGGTGGATGACCAGCAGATCGTCGCCGATGGACACCGCGCCCTAGTGGACCGGGTGCCCGGTTTCGTGACGGTGGCCGTGGCGCACAGCGGGCAGGCGGCGCTCGACCGGGTGGCCCAAGGCGGGGTGGATCTCATCCTGTTGGACTTCGCCATGCCGGGTCTGCACGGGCTCGAGGTGTGCCGTCGGCTCCAGGAGCTGGACCTGGCCGTGGATGTCATGGCGATCACCGCCGACCGGAGCCTGGAGAGCCTTCGGCAGTCCGTGCGGCTCGGGATCGTCAGCTACCTCATCAAGCCCTTCAGCTTCGCCTCGTTGCGCGAGAAGCTCGAGCACTACGCCGCCTTCCGGGCCGCCACCTCCGGTGACCGGTCCGTGACCGACCAGCAGGAGATCGACGCCGCCTTCGCTCGCCTTCGGGAGCACTCCCCGGCCGATATGCCCAAGGGGATCTCTCGCGAGACCCTGGACGACGTCAGAGCCGCCGTGGCAGGCGCGCCCGAGGGGATCACCGCCGTCCAGGCCGCGGCTGCGGCCGGTATCTCGCGCGTGACGGCACGCCGGTACCTGGAATACCTCATCGCGACCGGCGGGTGCCTGCGCGAACCTGTGCGTGGCGCGCATGCTGGCCGGCCGGAGATCCGCTACCGCGTGCGTCCCGCCTGAGGTTCCGGCCCGGAGCACCCGGCTCACCTCACAGGGCCGGCACCCGCCAGGTCAAGGTGGTGCCCTGGCCCGATCCCCCGGGCCCGATCTCGAAGGACCCACCGAGCCGCTCGGCCCGTGCCTCGAGGTTCGCCAGCCCGGAACGCCGGGCGCCCGGCGAGAAACCCACACCGTTGTCGAAGACCTGCACAGTGAGGTCTCCCTCGCTCAGAGAGACCCGCACGTCCACGCGCGTGGCGCGTGCGTGCCGGGCGGCATTGGACAACGCCTCACGCAGCACAGCCACCGCGTCTTCGCTGGGCCCCGCTGCGACATCGGTGTCCAGCAGCCCGGTCAGTTCCATCGAGGGGGTCAGACCCAGAGGTCCGCTGGCATCGCGCACCACCGACATCACCCGGGCACGCAGGCCTTCCTCGTTCGGCTGCGGCTGGAGGGCGAAGATGGTGGAGCGGATCTGGCGCACCGTGTCGTCCAGCAGGTCCACGACCCCGTTGACCTGGGTGGCGGCTGCCGGCTGATCGATCTGGTGAGTCACGGCAGCCAGGGACATCGCGGCCGCGTAGAGCTGCTGGATGACGACATCGTGCAAATCGCGGGCAATACGCAGCCGATCCTCAATGACGCCATAGCGTTCGCGCTCCTGGGATTCCGAGAAGAGCCGGGCATTCTCCACCGCGATGCCCGCGGCGGTGGCCAGCGCTTCGATGATCTGCTCGTCCTCGCTACCGAATTCGGCGCCGCCGTTCTTCTCGGCCAGATAAAGGTTGCCGAAGACCTCGTTGCGCAACCGGATCGGCACACCGAGGAAGCGGCGCATCGGTGGATGGCCCGCGGGCAGACCGAAGTACTCCAGGTGCGTGGTCATATCGGCCAGACGAAGAGTCTGCGGCCGGGAGACCAAGAGGCCGAGGAGTCCCTGGCCGTGCGGGCGGCCCACGGTGGCCTCGAGTTCGGCGACCTCCTCGTCGGTCATGCCGTGGGCCACGAACTCCGAGAGCTGTCCGTCCTCTCCGATGACGCCCAGCGCGGCGTACTGACAGTCCGCCAGGACGCGAGCCGCGCTCACGATTCGGTCGAGCACAGCCGGGAGGTCGAGATCTGAACCGATGGAGACTACGGCCTCAAGCAGGGGTTGCAGCCGGTCGTGGTCCTGTCTCTCGCGCCCGTGGCGACCGTACGCGTTGGCCATGACGCCACGATATCGCTCTGGCCAGGGCCCGGCGCACGCGCTCATCCTGCCCAGACGACGACACCCCCTCACTGTGCAGTGAGGGGGTGTCTGTTGTAGCCCCGACCGGATTCGAACCGGCGCCGCCGCCTTGAGAGGGCGGTGTCCTAGGCCGCTAGACGACGGGGCCATAGCGATGATGCTGGCGCGATCTCCGCGCTTTTCGCCTGTCTGAGTTTACCTGAGGATCAGGCCAACTCAAACCGCTGGGGTACCAGGACTCGAACCTAGACTAACTGAACCAGAATCAGTCGTGCTGCCAATTACACCATACCCCAAGGGGGTATCAGCCACACTCCGCGACCAGGTCTGCGAACAGATCCCGGACCCGCCTCGTGGGCCGTACCGAAGAGTGAGCCTACTAGAGGCCCCGGGGCACTCCAAGCCAATCCGGGCTGGTCGTGAGGGTTCTCACGAGCTGGGGAGCTGCTGCCGCAGTGCCCGCAAGCGGGTGAGGCTCGACGCCGCTCCGAGGATCTCCATGGACTCGAACAGCGGCGGTGAGACCCGGCGCCCGGTCACGGCCACGCGAAGCGGGGTGAAGGCGTGCCGCGGCTTGATCTCCATGCCATCGACGATCGCGGAGCGGAGCACCGACTCGATCGCTGCGGTGGTGAATCCGTCTTGCTGGGCCGCCAAGGGCTCCAGAGCGACCACGGCCGTGTCCAGGATCTCCGCAGCCTCAGGGCGCAGAGCCGTGAGGGAGTCCTCCTCGACCTGGAGGTCCTGATCGTGAGTGAGGAGAAACCCGAGCATGCCGACGGACTCGCCGAGCAAGGTCATCCGCTCCTGCACCAGGGGCGCGCTGCGGTCGAGCACGCTGCGTTCGTAGGTGCCCAGCTCCTCGTAGACCGGGGCCGTGAGCAGGCCCGCGCCATGCAGGTACGGCACCAGGCGCGACCGGAAGTCCTCAGCCGGCAGCAACCGCATATGGGATCCGTTGATGGCCTCAGCCTTCTTCACATCGAAGCGTGCCGGGTTGGGCGTCACGTCGGCGACGTCGAAGGCAGCCGCCATCTGCTCCTTGGTGAAGACGTCCTCATCGGCAGAGATGGCCCAGCCCAGCAGTGCCAGGTAGTTCAGCAGGCCCTCGGGCAGGAAGCCGCGCTCGCGGTGCAGGAACAGGTCCGACTCCGGGGCACGCTTGGAGAGCTTCTTGTTGCCCTCACCGGTGACCATCGGCAGGTGGGCGAAGGCCGGAACCCCCTCCGCGAGCTTGAGGTCGGTCAGGGCGCGATGCATCACGATCTGACGCGGCGTGGAGGAGAGCAGGTCCTCCCCGCGCAGCACATGCGTGATGCGCATCATCGCGTCATCCACCGGGTTGGTCAGGGTGTACAGCGGGTTGCCATCGCCGCGCACGATCACATAGTCCGGTACCGACCCAGCCGGATAGGTGATCTCCCCCCGCACCAGGTCGGTGAAGGTCACGGGCTCCTCCGGCATGCGCATGCGCAGCACCGGCCGGCGCCCCTCGGCCCGGTAGGCGGTCTTCTGCTCCTCGGTGAGCTCGCGGTCGAAGCCGTCGTAACCGAGCTTGGGGTCTCGGCCGGCAGCACGGTGTCGGGCTTCCACCTCCTCAGGGGTGGAGAAGGACTCGTAGGCATACCCGCCCTCCAGAAGCCTGGCGGCCACGTCCTGGTAGATCCCGCGCCGTTCCGACTGCCGATAGGGGCCGAAGGGCCCACCGGTCTCCACGCCCTCGTCCCAGTCCAGCCCGAGCCAACGCAGCGCTTCGAGCAGCTGGCCATAACTCTCCTGGGAGTCACGCGCCGCGTCGGTGTCCTCGATGCGGAAGACGAAGGTGCCACCGGTGCGGCGGGCATAGGCCCAGTTGTACAGCGCGGTGCGCACGAGCCCCACATGCGGGGTGCCGGTAGGCGAGGGGCAGAAGCGCACTCGTACGGCGTCGCCCTGGTGGGAGGAAGCGGAGGCAGAAAGAAGCTCAGTCATGATGGCGCCAGTCTAGAAGGACGCGGCGAGCTTTCTGTCGCCGCCGTGCTCCGATCGCTCAGAGCTCGTCGCGCAGGTCGAGCGCGGCGCGCTGGAGCGCGCCCGCCGGATCCACCCCCTGAGGGCAGACCGCCGAGCACGAACCGTCGAAGACGCAGGACTGGTATCCGGCCTCGGAATCAAGCACCGACCTGCGCAGGTCGGAGCCGTCATCGCGCGAATCGGCCTCAAAACGGATCGCTGCTGCGACCGCGGCCGGGCCGAGGAAGTCCGAATCCTCGCCCACCTGGGGGCAGGCAGCCTGGCACAGCAGGCAGTCGATACAGGAGGCGAACTCCTCGTAGACGGCAAGCTGCGCCGGGCTCTGGACATGGCGGCCCTCACCCTGGGGCGCGTCGTCCGAGGGCACCAGCCACGGGGTGACCTGCAGGATCGAGTCATGGAAGGGGTCCAGGTCGACCACCAGATCCCGTTCGACGGGCATGTCCGCCAGGGGGTCGATGGACACCGAGCCCAGCGCCGCCCGGCCCAGGGGCTGCTGGCAGGCGAGCACCGGCGTGCCGTCGGCCATGACGCCACAGGCACCGCAGACCCCGGAGGCGCACGACCACCGGAAGGTCAGCGTCGGATCGCAGTGTTCCTTGACCCACCGCAGCGCGTCCAGGACGGTCGTGTGCGGCGTGGCCGGCACCTGGTAGTCACTGTGATGCGGCCGCGCACCGGGGGCCTGCTGGCGGCGCACGCGGATCGTGACCGCGCGTGTGGGAGCGGTCATCGTGCGGCCTGGAGGGCTAGCGCACCGGCCGAGGCCGTGAGCTGCACAACGGGACCTGGCCCGGCACCGGAGAGCGCCAGGGTATGTGACGCCTCTGGTGCCAAGCCGTAGCCATCGCGCTGGTGCGCGCCCCGGGACTCCCGGCGCGCCTGGGCGGCCTGGACGATGACCTCACCGACGTCGAGCATGGCGCCGAGCTCGATCACCTCAGCCCAATCAGTGTTGTGCACCCGTGAGGTATCGGTGACCTGCACGTCGGCGTAGCGGCGGCGAAGTTCCGCCACCGTGGCCGCCGCGGTGGCCAGGCCGGCATCGGTGCGCACGATCCCGGCGCCGCGCTCGAGCGCCGCACCGAGTTCCCGGCGGATCGCGCCCGGAGCCTCGCTGCCGCGTCCCAGCCGCGCATAGTGTGCGGCGGCGCGCTCACGTGCCTCAGCGCGCACATCGGGCCGCGCGCTGGCGGAGGTTGCCACGGCATGGGCGCCCGCCTGCAGGCCCGCGGCACGGCCGAGCACGAGAATCTCGGTGAGAGAGTTCGAGCCCAGCCGGTTGGCGCCGTGCAGGCCCGAGGAGGCGCACTCTCCGGCGGCATAGAGACCCGCCAGCCCGGTGGCCACCGCCTGACCGTCACCGTTCGGGGCGTGCGTGGCGATGCCGCCCATGGTGTAGTGCACCGCTGGGCTCACCGGGATGAGATCGACCAGGGGGTTCAGGCCGCGCCGATGGACCTGCTGCAGCGTCTGCGGCAGGCGTTCACGGAGCACGTCCTCACCGAGGTGACGCAGATCGAGATGAACGCTGTCTGCCTCGCCCGGCTCACCGGGGACGGTGCGCCCGGCCTGGGACTCGTGCCAGAAGGCCTGGCTGAGCCGGTCCCGGGGCCCCAACTCCATCCGCCTCGGCTCAGGGCGACCCACCGGCGTGACCGGGCCCAGCCCGTAATCGGCGAGGTAGCGGTGCCCGGACGCATTGCGCAAGACGGCGCCTTCACCCCGGCAGGCCTCGGTGATCAAGGTGCCTGAGCCGAGTATGGCCGTGGGGTGGTACTGGACCATCTCCATGTCCCGCAGGGGCAGGCCCGCGCGGTACGCCATCGCGATGCCGTCGCCGGTCACCTGAGCAGAGTTGGTGCTGCGCTGGAAGGCCCGGCCCGCTCCACCGGTGGCCAGGATGACCGCCCCGGCCTCGATCAGCACCGTCTCGCCGTCGCGTTGGGAATGGGCGAGCAGTCCGCCCACTCGCCCGTCGTGGGCGAGGAGGTCGAGCACCAGGTGATCGTCGAGGCGCTGGATCCCCAGCTTGACCGAGGTCTGCAGCAGGGTACGGAGCAGATGCAGGCCGGTACGGTCCGCAGCGAACCACGTCCGCGGCTGACTCATACCGCCGAAACGGCGGGTGGCGACCTCGCCGTCAGGGGTGCGTGACCATGGGCACCCCCACCGCTCCAATCGGGCCAGCTCACGGGGAGCCTGGCTCACCACGTGCGCGACCACATCGGGATCGCACAAGCCCTCACCGCTGGAGAGGGTGTCGGCGATGTGCGCGGCGTGGGAGTCGCCAGGGTCAATGACGCCGGCAGCGCCCCCCTCGGCCGCCACGGTGTGCGAGCGCAGTGGGTAGACCTTCGAGATCACCGTGACGTCCAGCTCGGGATGCGCCTGAGAGGCCGCGATGGCGGCGCGCAGGCCCGCCCCGCCACCACCGACCACCGCCACATCGGTGCGGTGGATCCGTACCTCCGGTGCGCTGCTCTGCTGGTTCACAGACCAGTGCGGGCGGTGGCGGCCTTGGCCTCAGCCGTGCCGGATCCCTCGAGCTGCAGGGTGGTCACACAGGTGGGGGCGCCGTCGTGGGTCGAGATGGGGGCAGTCACCGTGCCCTCGTCGTGGGTCAGGCTGATCTCTGCGTCGATGTCACGCGGCAGCCAGACCCCGACGAAGCCGTTGGGGAAGGTGGTCATCGTCTCCTCGATCAGCACCTCACCGTCCGCACCGGTGATGAGGACGTCCACGTCTTCACCCTGGAGTTCCCCCACGCAGGTGGTCAGGCTGTGGAAGAAGCAGTCATGGGTGCTCTCCACATACGGGGCGAAGGACAGGTAGAAGAGGTCATCCTCGAGAGGCAGCGGGTGCTCTTCTCCGTCGTCACCGATGATGATGACCTCGTCGTAGCGCACCGAGGCCATGAAGTCCGGACGGTCATCGAGCTCCAGGGCGTCGAGGTGGTCGACCAGTTCCCGGGCCTCGAGATCCTCCAGCCCGAAGGGCTCGACCACGGCCTTGGCAGCGGCCGCGTGCCCCTCGGCGGTCCCGTCGCAGGCGGAGGCCTCGTTGTCCTCCGGCGCACTGCAGCTCGTGGCCGGAGCGCCCTCCGCCGGGGGTGCCTCCTCGGCCGCGCAGCCACCGACGAGGAGCAGGCTCACCGCCCCGATCGCACCGAAAGCCCGAGTGGAGCGACGATCCAGGACGGCGCGGGTGCGGTGCGTCGGGTCGAGCACCTGGACTCGGAGGGCACGGAGGCGGTCAGCGGCGGACATGGAGGGCTCCTTCGGATACGGGCCAAGCGCTGCGGATTCGCGCGGAAGAATGGGCCGACATCCACGGTAGGTCGCGGCGGGGTCGCCAGCGGCAGCGAAGGTCCCACGGCGGCTGGGGCTTTGGTCCCCCGTCGCCTCGGCGTCTCAGTCCCGGCGCACCACAGGGTTCGAGAACACACCGATGCCCTCGACCTCGACCTCGACACGTTCGCCGTGCTGGATCGGGAAGACACCCGCGGGCGTGCCCGTGAGGATGACGTCACCGGGGAGCAAGGTGAAGATCGTGGAGGCGTAGGCAACGAGCTCTGCGACATCCCGCACCATCTGGGAGGTGCGCCCATCCTGCCGGAGATCGCCGTCGAGGCGCGTACGCACCGCGAGATCGGACGGATCCAGATCGATGGCGAGATAGGGCCCGAGGGGGCAGGAGGTGTCAAAGCCCTTCGCGCGGGTCCACTGGCCATCCGTGGCCTGCTTGTCGCGTGCGGTGACGTCGTTGGCGGCGGTGTAGCCGAAGACGATCTCCGGCACCCGCTCGAGGGGCACATCCTTGCCCATGCGGGAGATCACCACGGCGAGCTCACCCTCGGCATGGACGTCCTGGGTCCACGGGGGCAGCACGATCGGATCATCGGGCCCGATGACGGAGGTGTTGGGCTTGAGGAACACCAAGGGCTCCTCGGGCACCTCGTTGCCCAGCTCAGCAGCATGCTCGGCATAGTTGCGGCCGATGCCCACCACCTTCGAACGCGGGATCACCGGTGAGAGCAGGCGCGCCTCGTCCAGCTTCACCCGCCGACCGGTGGTCTCGAAACCCGAGTAGATCGGGTCGCCCTTGAGGACGACCAGTTCGTCGTTCTCCTCGTCCAGGACGCCGTAGGCCGGGTGGGAATCTCCGCTGACGAATCGTGCAATACGCATGTCAATGAGCTTACGCGGCCCGATGCGTCGGCCCGTCAGCGGCCCGGTTGTTCCCGCCCGGCACGAGGCGGTCTCTCACGACTCGCCGCCGATGCGCTCCCACGTGGAGCTCATGTGCGTGTCCTGCCCGAGCCGCAGCTCGGCCCGCCAGCGGTAGGTCGTCGGCCACCGTCGGAAGGCGGGCACCACCCGGACGACGAAGCGCATCAGCGATGGCAGCCACCCCGGCCGCCATCGCTCGTCCACATCGAGGCCCATCCGCACCGTGGCACCGTCACGCCGGGCGAACCAGCGCCCGCCCGTCAGCCGCGCATCATCGATACGGACGTGCCACCGGCCCTGCACCTTCTCCCCCTCCGCCAGACCCCGCACATCGGGCAGGCCAGGCTGCATGATCATCTGCGCGCGGTGCTGGCCCCCACGGGCCGAGATGCCGGTGACCTCACGACCATCCGGGCTCCGCGTCAGGCTCGCGCCAGTGAAGTGGCCCAGGGTCCCCTCGAAGGCGCGGGCCAGCTCGATCGTGCACAACGAGGTGCTGTACTTGATGATGTGGCGCCGGTGCAGCTTCGGCCCTGGCACCTGCACCACGGCGACATCCTGGCCGTCGATGCGAATCACGGGCTCGGACGCCCCGCGCCGGACGAGATCGAACCGGGGTAGCCAGACCAAGAACAGCGCGCTCGGGTGCTCGATATCATCGCCCACGGGTGCCAGCAGGCCGCAACGACGACGGGCGGATCCGTCGCGGTCATCGATGTGGATCTCGATGGCCCGGCCGTCGACATCGGTGAAGCGTGCCTCGGCCAGCACGCCGTCGCGGGCGATCCGCAAGCGGCTGGCCGCGAAATCGGTCACGCTCCAGGCTCCGATGCCACCGCCGAGGTAGAAGTCCTCCCGGTTCAGCCGCAGGCTCGATTCCGGGTAGTAATCGACTCGCCGGTCCACCCTCCGGCGGACAAAGGCCATCATCCCCGTGCCATGGGCCGCGTCGTCGAACCACAGCAGTTCACCGGAGTCGTAGACCGGGTGATCGGGGAACTCGAAGTTCAGCATCGCCGTGACCACGTCCAGGGTCAGGGTCAGTGGGCAGTCCACCGTCCCGACGGCGCCCGGGATTGCGGGAGTCGAAGCCATAGCAGGTGCCACCTTTCCGAGAGCACCCACCCCACGGAAACCAACGCTTCGATCGTAGTACGCAGGCGGCAGCCGCAGGACCGTAACGTGTGCCCCATGCCTTGGACTGCTGAAGCGATCCTCTTCGACATTGACGGAACCCTGGTCGACTCCACCGATGCGGTGGACCGGTGTTGGGCCGAACTCGCCCGTCGCCACGATCTCGATGTCGAGGAGGTCTTGAAGTACTGCCATGGCCGCCGCGCGGCGGACACCCTGGAGCAGTTCCTTCCGCCGGACGAACGCGACAAGGCGCTGCAGGAGATCACCGAGCTCGAGTTGAGCGACCTGGAGGGCGTGCGCGCCCTACCGGCCACGACCGAACTCCTCCCCCGGCTATCGGGGTCCCGGTGGGCGGCGGTGACGTCAGGGACGCGCGCACTCATGTCGGCACGCATGAGCGCTGCCGGACTCCCCGTTCCTGAGATCCTGGTCACGGCGGAGAATGTCGAGCGCGGCAAGCCGGACCCGCAGGGCTACCTGCAGGCGGCTGCCGCGCTCGGTGTCGATCCCGCCCGGTGCGTGGTGATCGAGGACGCCCCCGCCGGGGTCGCCGCCGGCAAGGCTGCGGGCGCCCAGGTGATCGCGGTGACGGTCTCACATCCCGCATCGGCCGTGGCGGAGGCCGATGTCGTGGTCCCGGACCTCACCCACGTGCAGGTGGAGGTCGGCGCCACCGGCCGCCTCACCCTGGCCTTCGCGGGCTAGCCCGGCTGCGCCTCGGTCAGTCCTCGGTCAGCAGGGGGTACACGCCGTTCTCGTCGTGCACCTCACGTCCGGTGACCGGAGGGTTGAACACGCACAGAACCTTCATCTCGGTGCGGGGCTCGACGCGATGCTTGTCGGAGTCGTTGAGCAGGTACATCGATCCCGGGGCGAGTTGGTGGACCTCACCGGTGCCCAGATCGGTGAGCTGACCCTCGCCCTCGACGACAAAGACCGCTTCGACATGGTTGGCGTACCAGAACTCGTTCGTGCGCCCGGCATAGAGAGTGGTCTCGTGCAGCGAGAAGCCCACGCCCTCCTTGGCGAGGATAATGCGCTTGGAGCGCCAGTTCTCGGTCTTGATGTCGTCTTCGGTGTCAGTGATCTCGGCAATGGTTCGCACCAGCACAGCAAGCCTCTCCTTCGTTGACGTCCCTGGTCACGGTCCTGGCCAGGAAGAGGCGCGGCCGCCAATAGCGGCCGCGCCTCAGTACTCTCGGGGTGTTCTCAGGCCTTCGCCTCAGTGAGAACCTCGGTCACACACTCCTCGATGATGCCCAGGCCCCGGGTCAGTTCTTCGTGGGTGAGCGTCAGCGGCGGCAGGAGCTTGATGACCTCGTCACGGGGCCCGGAGGTCTCCATGATCAGGCCGCGTTCGAAGGCCTTGCGGGCCACCGTGGTGGCCGTGCCGGCGTCGCCGAACTGCAAGCCACGCGCCAGACCGCGCCCCTTCGCGACCAGGCCGGCCTCCGGGAAGCGGGCCACCAGGGAGTTGAAGCGCGACTCGATGTAGGCACCCTTCTCGGTGGTGGAGCGCTCGAGCGTGTCATCGGACCAGTGGCGGTTGATCGCCTCGGTGGCGGTGACGAAGGCCGGCGCGAAGCCGCGGAAGGTGCCGTTGTGCTCACCGGGCTCGAAGACGTCCAGCTCCGGCTTGACCAGGGTGAGCGCGAGCGGCAGACCGTAGCCGGAGATCGACTTCGACAAGGTGATGATGTCCGGCTCGACGCCCGCCTCCTCGAAGGAGAAGAACCCGCCGGTGCGCCCACAACCCATCTGGATGTCGTCCACGATGAAGAGGATCTCGTGCTTCTTGCACAGGGCGGCCAGGTTGCGCAGCCACTCCGCACGAGCGGTGTTCATGCCACCTTCACCCTGCACGGTCTCCACGATCACGGCGGCCGGCTCATTCAGGCCGGAGCCGGTGTCGGTGAGCATCCGTTCGAGGTAGAGGAAGTCCTCGACATCGCCCTGGAAGTAGCTGTCGTAGGGCATGGGCGTGGAGTGCACCAGCGGGATGCCCGCGCCGCCACGCTTGGTCATATTGCCCGTCACCGACAGCGCACCGAGCGTCATGCCGTGGAAAGCGTTGGTGAAGGACACGATCGCCTCGCGGCCGGTGGACTTCCGCGCCAGCTTCAGCGCCGCCTCGACGGCGTTGGCGCCACCCGGGCCGGGGAACATGACCTTGTGGTCGAAGCCGCGCGGCTTGAGGATCTTCTCCGAGAAGGTGGTGAGGAACTCCCTGCGGGCCGTGGTCAGCATGTCCAGGGAGTGCACGATGCTGTCCGCCGCCAGGTACTCGAGCAGCACCTTCTTCAGGTCGGGGTTGTTGTGACCGTAGTTCAGAGTGCCGGCGCCGGCGAAGAAGTCCAGGTACTCCTGGCCATCCTCGGTGTAGAGGGTGGCGCCCACGGCGCGGTCGAAAACCACGGGCCAGTTTCGTGAGTAACTCCGAACACCGGACTCGAGCTCGGTAGCGTCTGTGGCGCTCATCAGGGACATCATTTCTTCCTTCATCGCTGCGCAGCAGGCTCGTCCTGCCGCGCATTGGAGGTCAGAGGCAAAGGTGGGTGGTGGCGCCGAGGCAGATCTGTGCCGTTCATCGCCAGGTCAGCGCGGGCCGAGTGGCCCGATGCGCAGCATCGGCTCGGCATCATGTCCGGCGTCGGGGAAATCCTCGGAGCGGAGATGCTCGATCCAGACCAGTTCAGCAGCCCGGCGCCGGGCGATCCCGGCGAACAGCGCCCGCGATCCGGCGTTGTCCTCGGTGACGGTGGCCTCGAGGTACTCCACCGCCGGGTCATCGAGCAGATCGTCGATCATCCGGCCGGCGAGTCCCTCGCCGCGAGCTGCCACCGAGACGGCCACCTGCCAGACGAAGAGATGCCCGGGCCGGGCAGACGGCGGGTACGCGAGAACGAATCCGAGCGCCTCGCCGTCCCGTTCGGCGATTCGGCAACTCTGGCCGAAGTCCTGAGCCAGCTGGAGATAGGCGTAGGAGCTGTTGAGATCCAGCGCCCCGCTCTCGCGTGCGAGGCGCCACATGTGGGCCCCATCGGTGCCGGAGGTCGGCCGGATCACGATGGCATCGTCAGGAACCGGATGTGCAGAGTCCTGTCCGGTCGCTGCTGAGGAGCTTGTCGAGGTCGGCATACCAACTCCTAACCTAGAGCGAGCGGTGGGGACGCTCCCTCACCATCGGGGCCCGGCCACGACCCCGGGCGCTTCAGTGCTGCTAAATGTACCGTTCTCATGCGGGAAACTCCTGCTGTGGCGCGTTGGTCACAGTGCCGCCATTCGTCCGGATCGTGAGACGCCGCGAGCTGTTCGGCACGTCGCCCCGGCAGCGGCTGGCTGCGCATGCCGGCTGCCTTCAGGCGCCCAACAGCTCCTCGGCGAGGAGCTCGGCGATCTGGATCGTGTTGAGCGCCGCCCCCTTGCGGAGGTTGTCACCGGTGACGAAGAGGGCGAGACCACGACCGCCGGGCACCGACTGGTCCTGACGAATGCGGCCAACGTAGCTGGGATCAGATCCGGCGGCCTGAAGCGGCGTGGGCACGTCGGTGAGCTCGACTCCGGGCGCATCGCTGAGGATCGCGTGCGCACGTTCGGCGCTCAGCGGCCGTTCGAACTCGGCATTGATGGACAGGGCGTGGCCGGTGAAGACCGGAACACGCACGCAGGTTCCCGAGACGGCGAGCTCGGGCAGCTCCAGGATCTTGCGGGACTCGTTGCGAAGCTTCTGCTCCTCGTTCGTCTCCCCAGATCCGTCATCGACCAGATCGCCGGCGAGAGCGATCACGTCAAAAGCGATCGGCGCCACGTAAGCCTCGGGCTGGGGGAAGTTCACAGCGTGCCCATCGAGCGCGAGCGCGGCCATGTCCTGTTCGGCCGCGGCCCGCACCTGCCCCTCCAGCTCCTGCACGCCGGCCAGGCCCGAGCCGGAGACCGCCTGGTAGGTCGAGACCACCAGGCGCCGGAGTCCGGCTTCGGTGTCCAGCCCTTTCAGCACGGGCATCGCGGCCATGGTGGTGCAGTTCGGGTTCGCCACGATGCCCTTGGGCCGGTCGGCGAGCGCGTGCGGGTTCACCTCGGAGACCACGAGGGGGACCTCAGGGTCCATGCGCCACGCTGAGGAATTGTCCACCACCACGGCGCCGGCCGCGGCGAAGCGGGGCGCGTGCTCACGCGAGGCACCACCTCCGGCGGAGAACACGGCGATGTCGATGCCGGCCAGATCGGCAGTGGCCACGTCTTCGACCACGATCTCGTCGCCGCGAAAGGTCAAGGCCCTCCCTGCCGAGCGCGCCGAGGAGAAGAAGCGCACGGATGTGGCCGGGAACGTGCGCTCCTCGAGCAGGGTGCGCATGACCTGGCCGACCTGGCCGGTCGCACCCACCACGGCGATGGTGAGGTTCCGATCGTGGTTCATCGTCCCGTCCCTCCGTACACGACAGCCTCGGGTTCGGCGGCGTCGAGCTCGAAGGCAGTGTGCGCGGCGCGCACGGCAGTGTCCAGGGACTCCTCGCGCACCACCACTGAGCAGCGGATCTCGGAGGTGGAAATCATCTCGATATTCACTCCGGCGTCCACGACGGCTTTGAAGAGCTTGGCCGAGATACCGGGCTCGGTGCGCATTCCTGCACCGACCAGGGAGAGCTTCCCGATCTGCTCGTCCCAGAGCACGTCGGAGTACTGCAGTTTGTCGGCGGCGCCCTTGAGTGCCGCACTGACCGCCTCACAGTCCGATTTCGGCAGCGTGAAAGAGATATCCGTGCGGCCGGACCCGTCGGTGGAGACGTTCTGGACGATCATCTCGAGGTTGGCGCCGGCGCCGGCGACCGTCTCGAAGAGTGCCGCGGCGATGCCTGGATTGTCCGGCAGGCCAACGACGGTGAATTTGCCTTGGCTCCGGTCGTGTGCAATTCCAGCGATGATCGGATGTTCCATCGTTTCTTGGTGTCCGAGGTGACGGTGTCAGTCACCCAGGTTCCTTCCTTGTAGGAGAACGAAGACCGCACGTGCAGAGGAACGTTGTACCGGCGCGCGAACTCGACAGCACGCAGGTGGAGGACCTTGGCACCGTTCGCTGCCAGCTCGAGGGTCTCTTCGTAGGTGATCTGCTTGATCTGGCTGGCGGTGGGCACCACCCGTGGATCGGCGGTGAACAGCCCATCCACATCGGTATAGATCTCGCAGACATCGGCCTGCAGGGCCGCAGCAAGCGCGACGGCGGTGGTGTCAGAGCCACCGCGCCCGAGGGTGGTGACGTCATCGAGCTCGTTGACGCCCTGGAAGCCGGCAACGATCGCGACGCTCCCCTCGTGCAGGGCGGAGGCGATCCGCTCGGGCCCGATGGCCTGGATGGAGGCCTTGCCATAGCGCGTGTCGGTGCGAAGCCCAGCCTGCGGTCCGGTGAAGGACCGCGCGGGCACGCCCAGCTCATTCACGGCCATGGCGAGCAACGACATGGAAATGCGCTCACCGGCGGTGAGCAGAATGTCCATCTCGCGAGCGGGCGCTTCAGAGGTGATACTCGAAGCGAGGTCTAGCAGGTCATCTGTGGTATCTCCCATTGCGGAGACCACAACGACGACGTCGTGTCCGTCTTTCTTCGTGGCGACCACCCGGCGGGCGACGCGTTCGATACTGGCGGCATCGGCGACTGAGGAGCCACCGAACTTCTGCACGACAAGGGCCACTGGACAAACAGCTCCATGGGTGGGTTGTGGTGGCGGCCATGTGGAACTCGGACCGCATGGACTCGTCCATAGTACGGAAAAGCGAGCGCAAAGCCGAATGAGCGTGGCGCGCGCCACGCTCCTGTGCCGTGGCACTCGTCAGCGAACCTGGGATCCTGGGGGCGTGAGGACGACCAGTCACGCCCGATCCGCGCACCAGGTTCCCACGGTGCTACTCACCGGCTTTGAGCCCTTCGGAGGCGATGCCCGCAACCCCTCGGGCGACGCCGTCCTGGAGGTCGCCCGTTCGTGGAGCGGACCGGAGCGCCTGGTGACCGCCGTGCTGCCCGTGGCCTTCGAGGCGGCACGGACCCAGGTGCGCGCACTCCTGGCCAAGCACCGACCCGAGCTCGTCCTCGCCGTGGGGGTGGCGGGCGGGCGGGACGCTCTCAGCCCCGAACGTGTCGCGGTGAACCTGATGGATGCGCGGATCCCGGACAACGCCGGGGCCCGGCCCCTGGACGAGCCGGTGGTCGCAGGCGGGCCGGCGGCGCACTTCGCCACTGTCCCGGTCAAGGCCATCGCACAGGCCCTCCGGGAGGCGGGTCTGCCCGCGGCCGTGTCCCACACCGCTGGCACCTTTGTGTGCAACCACGTCTTCTACGTGGCCGCACACGAGGCGAGTGTGCTGAACGAGGATCACGCTCGCGCCGGCAACGGCACCGAGACGCGTGGCCAGGTACGCGTCGGCTTCCTCCACGTGCCCTGGTCTGCGGAGTCTGTGCCGGCCGGCGACGACGACACCACCTCCGCACTCCGGCGCACAGCCCTGCCGGCTGCCGACCTCGCCCGGGCCGTCAGCCTCGCCGTGCGCACCGCCCTGGACGTCCGCGAGGACCTCAGCGACAGCAGCGCCGGCACGTTGCACTAGTCGCACGCGCGGCAGCCCGGCGCCGGCGCCACCCGTCTGCCACAGTGGTGCCATGGACAACGTCGCCCATCTTGATCTCGCCGCTCGCCTCGGCGGGTACATCTCGGCTCTCAGCTCGATCGGCCCGCGGCACGCCGGGCTGCCCTCCAGTGTCACGGCCACCCGGGCCTTCCTGACGGCGTCATTGGAGAAGCTCGGATACCACGTCGAGCACCAGCAGTACGGCCCCTCTCCGCATCAGGTCAACCTCATCGCCGAGGTGGGATCGGACCATCCCCGCAGCACCCCCATCCTTGAGATCGGCGCCCATTGGGACACGGTCCCGGACAGCCCGGGCGCGGACGACAACGCCAGTGGCGTGGCCGGGCTGCTGGCGATCGCCCGGACCCTGGCCGCCGACCCACCGCCCGAGGCCCGCCGGCGCATACGGCTCTGCCTGTTCGCCGAGGAGGAGGTGCCCGGCTGCCCGGGGAGCACGGCCCATCTCGCTCGCGCTAACGAACGCGGAGACCTCATCGACGGCGCCATCGTGCTGGAGATGATCGGCTACCGCGATGCCGCACCCGGCTCTCAGCGCTTTCCGGAGACCCTTGCCTCGCTCGCGGCCTCCGCCGGAGCGGTGCCTGCGGGGGGTCACCTGCCTGATCGGGCTGACTTCCTCGCGGCGGTGGGAGACGTCGGCGCCGAGGAGTATCTGACGGCATTGACGACCGCCGCGCGGGGGCTCGGTCTGCCCATCCTCCCGCTCGCCGTTCCCTCCGGGGCGAGTGGCGATGCGGCCAGGTCGGACCACGCCAGCTATTGGGCCGCGGGCCGGCCAGGCGTGATGGTCACCGATACCGCGAACTTCCGCAACCCGCACTACCACCAGCCGAGCGACCTCCCCCAGACGCTCGACCTGGACTTCGCCACTTTGACCACGAGGGCGGTGATGGGCGCTATCCGGGTTCTGACGGACGATCACCGCTGAGCCTGACAGAACTGCAACGCAGGTCACAGCGCTCCAGGGCCCGAAGAGGCCGCATAATCTCTCCGTGATCATCTGGAGAGGTTGGGGCATTCTCGGAGTGTTGCCCCTGATGGCTTTCGGTCTTGGCGTCGCGCTGTGGACCGAGGCCTTTGGTTTCTCGGGTGGCCCCTGGCTGGTCAGCGGGCCGCTTGCCGCGCTCGCCGGGGCTGGCGTCTACCTCCTCGGCCGCGAACTGAACGTCCGCGGCGTTCCCGCGAAGGCCCACCAGATGCTGGCAGCTCGGCGTGCCGAGCGACAACACCTGGTCGCCAGCGGTCAGTTCCGCCTCAGTCCCCAGCACCCGGCACCCAGGTCGCTGCAGGAGGCGCAATCCCAGGCAGATGAGCTCCACCAGCACGAGCAGGCCTACCTGAGTCAGAACCTCCGGAATCGCCACACCTTCTTCTTCATCCCCGTGCAGTACGTCGGCCTGATCACCGCAGGCATCGGCGTGGTGATGGCCCTGTTCGGCGTCGTCGAGAACTGGTAGGCGGGCAAGTGTCACCGGCGCGCGCCGTAGGCTTTGGCCTGTGACCTCGCCCCCCGCGCAGCCGGGCCCGACGCAGCCGGAACCTCCCGAGCGATCCGGAGGCCCCTGGTCGTCACCAGCGGCCGGTCAGCCACCCGGAGCTGCACCGACAGCCAGCGCCGGGGCCCCTGTCGAGGAGACGCCACGGGCGCTCACACCCGGCCGCCGAAGCGACCGGCTCACCGGCATCGACGTGGCCCGCGGGGTTGCAGTGCTGGGGATGTTCGTGGCGCACCTCGGCTTCTCCGACGAGTGGGGCGACCCGTCGCCTTCGTGGCTGGTGCTCTTCGACGGCCGGTCCTCGGCACTCTTCGCCTTCCTGGCGGGAGTCTCGATCGCCTTGATCACGGGCCGCACCACACCACACGAGGGCTCCCAGCTGCGGCGCAGCCGACTGCGGATCGCGGTGCGCGCCGGCCTGCTGTGGTGCCTCGGCATCGCGCTCATCATGCTGGGTACGCCGGTCCTGATCATCCTGCCTGCCTATGCCGTGATGTTCCTGATGACCCTGCCCTTCCTGCGAGCGCGCGTCCCCACTGTGCTCGGGGCGGCGGCAGTGACCGCGGTGATCTCCCCGGCCCTGATCTTCGCCCTCTCCACCGAGGGGGCCGACGGATCGCCGAGCTTCCTGAGCACGCTCACCGGCGCCGGCGACCCGGTGACCTACCTACCGATGGATGTCTTTGCCACTGGGCCCTACCCGGCCCTGATCTTCTCGGCCTACGTCTTCACCGGGCTGGCCGTGGGACGGTCTCAGCTGACCGACATCGCCGTGCAGTGCATGATGGTCGCTGCCGGTGCCGGGATGGCGGCCCTGGCCTGGGGTGGATCGCTCCTGCTGCTCAGCTCCAGCACGGTCACGAGCTCTCCCTACCTCACCCGGCTGGCGACAGGTGAAGCTCACGACTACTCCCCCGTGGAGGTCATCGGCAATCTGGGTGCCGCACTGGCGGTCACCGGGCTACTGCTGATGCTGACCCGGCCTGGCATGCTCGGCCGGATCATCAGCGTGGTGCTCGCGCCGGTCGCAGCGGTGGGCGCCATGAGCCTGACCGCCTACTCCGGGCACCTGGTGGCCATCGCGATCCTGGGCAATGACGTGGTGTGGTATCCGGACTCCAACGGGGTGCTCCTGTGGTTCATCGGGATCACGCTGGTGGTGTGCCTACTCTGGCGCACCCTCATCGGCCGCGGTCCGCTGGAGTGGCTGCTCGGCCGGGCCGTGGCCGGGATCGTCCCGCCGCCGCGTACGCAGCGTCCGCCTGCTGGGCCCCCGTCACCGACGGGGCCGCCGATCCACCATGGGCCACCACCGCCACCGGCGTGGAGGCCCCAGGGGCCCCAGCCTGGCTCCCCGCCACCCACCTGAGAGACTGGGGCGCATGCCCGCCGAGTCTGCTCCACTGAACCGCGCCCTCGACGTCCTAGAGGATTCCGGGGCCGCTCGGGACCCGGACGAGGTGTACGCAGTCTATGAGGAGTGGGCGACCTCCTCGGGGCGTCCGCTCTACCCGCACCAGGAGGAGGCACTCCTGGAACTGGTCACCGGCGAGCACGTCATCCTGGCCACGCCCACCGGGTCCGGCAAGTCCCTGGTGGCCGTGGGAGCGATCTTCTCCGCCCTCGCGCAGGGCCGTGCCGCCTTCTATACCGCCCCCATCAAGGCCCTGGTCTCGGAGAAGTTCTTCGACCTCCTCGATCTCTTCGGCTCGGCCAACGTCGGCATGGTGACCGGTGACTCCGCGATCAATCCCGACGCGCCGATCATCTGCTGCACCGCGGAGATCCTGGCCAACCAGGCGCTGCGCGACGGCGGACCGCACAGCACCGCCGAGTGGGCCGACGCCGTGGTCGTCATGGATGAGTTCCACTTCTACGGCGATCCCCAGCGTGGCGGTGCCTGGCAGATCCCGCTTCTGGAGCTCCCCCGCGCCCAGTTCCTGCTGATGTCCGCAACCCTGGGCGATGTCTCCTTCTTCCGCGAGGACCTGGAGCGCCGCACCGGCACCGGCGTCGCCCTCATCGACGACGCCGAGCGCCCGGTACCGCTGTCCTACTCCTGGTCCCTGGAGCCGGTTCAGGAGCTGTTGCTCGAGCTCACCTCCACCCATCGGGAGCCGGTTTACGTCGTCCACTTCTCCCAGAAGGACGCCGTCGAGCGGGCCCAGTCCCTCACCTCGGTCTCGGTGGCCTCCCGCGAGCGCCGCGACCGCATCGCAGAGGCCATCGGCGACTTCCGCTTCACCAAGGGCTTCGGCCAGACCCTCTCCCGGTTGCTGCGCCAAGGCGTGGGCGTCCATCACGCCGGCATGCTGCCGCGATACCGGCGTCTGGTGGAACGACTCACCCAGCAGGGCCTGCTCGGGGTGGTCTGCGGGACCGACACTCTCGGTGTGGGCATCAACGTCCCGATCCGGACCGTGCTGATCACCGCGCTGACCAAGTTCGACGGCGAGCGCATGCGCCATCTCTCGGCCCGGGAGTTCCACCAGATCGCCGGCCGCGCGGGGCGGGCAGGTTTCGACACCACCGGCGAGGTGATCGTCCAGGCCCCCGAGCACGAGATCGAGAACGCCCGCCTGGTCCGCAAGGCCGGCGACGACCCGAAGAAGCTCAAGAGAGTCGTGCGAAAGAAGGCGCCGTCCGGCTCGGTGAACTGGACGGAGAAGACATATCTGCGCCTCCGCGACTCCGCGCCGGAGCCGCTGACCTCCCAGTTCCACGTCACCCACGCCATGGCCCTGTCGGTGCTCGCACGCGAGGGCGACCCCGTGGCCACCATGTACCGGCTATGCACCGACAACCACGAAGTCCTTCGTAGCGGCACCCCATCCGGCGGCGATCGCAGCGGCACCCGCAACCCGCATCTCCGGCGTGCCGTGGAGATCTACCGCTCCCTGCGCGCCGGCGGCATCGTGGAGCACCGGGACGCCGCCTGGCGCCGGGAACACCCCGGCCAGCCCTATCTGCGCCTGACCGTCGATCTTCCGCGCGACTTCGCCCTGAACGCCCCACTGTCCCCCTTCGCGCTGGCGGCGATGGAGCTGTTGGACCCGGAGAGCCCGGACTTCGCTGTCGAGGTGGTGTCCGTGGTGGAGGCAGTGCAGGAGGATCCCCGGCCGGTGCTCTACGCCCAGGAACGCGCCGCACGCGGAGACGCGATCGGCGCCATGAAGGCCGAAGGCGTGGAGTACGAGGAACGCATGGAGCTCGCGGACCAGATCACCTGGCCGCGTCCGCTCGAGGAGATGCTCGAGGGTGCGCTGAGCACCTACCGGCAGACGAACCCCTGGGTGGCGGACTACGAGCTCAAGCCCAAGACCGTGGTGCGCGAGATGGTCGAGCAGGCCATGACCTTCTCGGATCTGATCTCCCGCTACCAGCTGGCCCGGGCCGAGGGCGTGGTGCTGCGCTATCTCACCGACACCTACCGCGCCATGCGCCAGCTCGTGCCGGACCGGCTTCGCACCGAGGAGGTCGAGGCGATCATCACCTGGCTCGGTGACCTCGTTCGTGCGGTGGACTCCTCGCTGCTGGATGAGTGGGAGCAACTGGCCGCAGGCAGGATCCCGGGTGATCCCGCCACTGAGGACGACACGCCCAGCGCGGAGCGGCGCTTCGGTGAGGACGAGCACGGCCGTCTGCCGCTCACCCGCAACCGCCACGCCTTCCGCGTGCTGGTGCGCAATGCCCTGTTCCGCTACGTGGATGCCCTCGCCAGGGAATCCTTCGACACCCTGGAGCGGCTCGCCGCCGGGCACGCCCGGCCGGCGAAGGCGCCCGACGCGGGTGCCGACGCGGGCGAGCCGGGCCTGGGTGGGAGTGTATCGGCTGATCTGTCCCCCAGTGGCGCCCGGTCGGCTGGCTCCCCGTGGGCGGCGCAGCGCTGGGAGCAGTCCATGGCTCCCTACTGGCGGGAGTACGAGTGGCTGGGCGCCGACGGGGCCGCTCGCTCGGCCGCCCTGGTGGAGTTCATCGAGGTCCCCGAGCCCGCCGATCTGCCATCGGCAGTGCAGCTGGCAGAGAGCGATGCGGGCCTTGCCACCGAGCTGCTGGAACAGCGCGAGGCCGGGCGAGTGTGGCTGGTACGCCAGACCTTCGCCGATCCCGAGGGCGACCATGACTGGGGGCTCACGGCCCTGGTCGATCTCGACATGAGCGACGCCGCCGAGCGCGTGGTCCTCCACATCCTCACCCTCGGGCCGCGCTGAGCGGCGCTGCGGCGGACGCACGCGCAGGTGAACCCGGTGCGCTCGGTACGCTCGACTCCGATGACTTCCCTTGCTGAACGTCTGCGTACCGCCCATGACCGTGTGCACTCCGCGGCGGTGGCTGCCGACCGCGATCCACACGAGATCCGCCTGCTCCTCGCGGTCAAGACCCAGCCTGCTGAGCGGATCCTCCAGGCTCTGCGGGCACACGCCGATCAGGGGTCACCCGGCGGCGTCGCCCTGCTGGGACACAACAAGATCCAGGAGATGGATGCGACCGGGCCAGCACTGAGCGAGGCCGGCGAGCACCCGGGCCTGGCCCACGAGATGCACGTGATCGGGCACCTGCAGAGCAACAAGATCAATGCGGCACTGCGGTGGGCGAGCTGTATCCAGACCCTCGACACCACCCGGCTGGCCGGCAAGCTCGATGCCGCCGTGGCTCGTCAGGCCGAGCGCGGTGATCGGGAGGTCCGCGACGACGAGCCCATCCCGGTCGAGGTGATGGTGCAGGTGAACACCTCTGGCGAGGAGTCCAAGGCCGGCGTGGCACCGGAGTCCGCCCGGGATCTCGCGCTGGCCGTGGCCGCGCTGCCCCACCTGCGGCTGACCGGCTTCATGACCATCGGCGCGAACACCGACGACAGCGGCGCCGTGCGTGCCTCCTTCGATGCGCTCACTCAGATCCGCGACGACATTGCCGGCTCCGGCGAGCTGGGGACCGAGGCGGCCCGAGAGCTCTCCATGGGCATGAGCGGTGACCTCGAGACGGCGGTCGCTGCCGGAGCGACCATGGTGCGCCTGGGCACCGCAGTCTTTGGCGCGCGCGAGCCCGCCGCCTAGGGCCACGCCGAGGCGGGCACCAGGTCCCGTGGTGCGCGCCGATGCCACGACCCGCGGGCCTAGCGCGGCTCGACCCCGTGGTGAAGCAAGCCCCAGGTGATCGCGTCAGCGATCGCTTCCCAGCTGGCCTCGATGACGTTGGTGCCCACACCCACCGTGGACCAGGTGTTCGCGCCGTCGGTGGTGGTCACCAGCGCCCGCACGGTCGCGTCCGTGCCCTGCTGAGTGTCGAGGATGCGCACCTTGTAGTCGGTCAGCGCGAAATCCTCGATCTCGGGGTAGGTACCCACCAGGGCGATGCGGAGCGCCTGGTCGAGTGCGTTGACCGGACCGTTCCCCTCACCGGTGGTGACCACGCGGCCCTGCCCGGTGCGCAGCTTCACGGTGGCCTCGGCGTCGTCCATGGCCCGCTCGCCGTTCGACGGTGACGCTGCTCGATGCTCGACGAAGGCACGCCAGCTCTCCACCTCGAAGTACCGCGGCGCGTCCGGCCCTCCCGTGGCGGCGATCTCCTCGCGCAGCAGCAGTTCGAAGGAGGCATCCGCGGCGTCATAGGTGTAGCCGGCGGCCTCGGCATCCTTGACGCGTTCGGTCACGGCGGCGAGCAGGTCGGCCTGCCCGGTGAGGTCGAAGCCGAGTTCGCGGCCCTTGAGTTCAATGGAGGCTCGCCCCGCCATCTCCGAGACCAGCATGCGCATGTCATTGCCGACAGCCACCGGATCGATGTGCTGGTACAGGTCCGGGTCCACCCGGATCGCCGAGGCGTGGAGCCCGGCCTTGTGCGCGAAGGCCGACGAGCCCACGTAGGGCTGGCGCGGGTGCGGCGGGATGTTGGTGATGTCGGAGACGGCGTGGGCGATGCGGGTGGTTTCGGCCATGCCCGGCAGCGCCGCGGCGCCGAGCTTGAGTTCCAGGTTCGCCACACAGCTGATCAGATCGGCATTGCCGGTGCGTTCTCCATAGCCGTTGATGGTGCCCTGGATGTGCTCCGCGCCGGCCGCCACCGCCGCCAGGGTGTTCGCCACGGCGCAGCCGGAGTCGTTGTGGGCGTGAATCCCGAGCCGTCCCGCCGTCTCAGCCCGTACCGCCGAGACGATCGCGCTCACCTGTGCGGGCAGCATGCCCCCATTGGTGTCGCAGAGGACCGCGGTGGCGGCGCCGGCCTCAAAGGCCGCCTGCACGCAGCTGAGCGCGTACGCGGGGTCGTAGACGTAGCCATCGAAGAAGTGCTCGGCGTCCACGATCACCTCGCGGCCGCTGCCCACGAGGTGGCGCACGGTATCGCTGATCATGCGCAGGTTCTCTGCCCCGTCGGTGCGCAGGGCGCGCTCGACGTGCCGGATATCGGACTTGGCGACGATCGTGACCACCGAGGCCTCGGAGTCCACCAGCGCCTGCACCTGCGGGTCCGTGGCCGGATCGGCTCCGGCACGGCAGGTGGAACCGAAGGCCGCCAGGCGAGCGTGCTCGAAGGACAGTTCCTTGGCCGCCCGCGCGAAGAACTCGGTGTCCTTCGGCACGGCACCCGGCCAGCCGCCCTCGATGTATCCCACCCCGAGTTCATCGAGCAGCGCCGCGATCGCGAGCTTGTCCGCCACCGAGAGGTTCATGCCCTCCTGCTGGGCGCCGTCACGCAGCGTGGTGTCGTAGATCTGGACGGTCATGCGAGTTGATACATCCAATCGCGGGTATCGGGGCGGCGGCCGTACTGGACGTCGGTGAGCTCCTGGTAGAGGCCCGTGGTCACCGGCCCCGGCTGGCCGTCGCCGACGACGGCGTCCCAGCCCTCACCGGCCAAGCGGCCGATCGGGGTGATCACTGCTGCTGTGCCACAGGCGAACACCTCGGTGACCTGGCCTGAGGCGATCTGCGCGCGCAGATCCTCCAGCAGGATGGTCCCTTCGCTCACGGTCCGGCCGGAGGAGCGCAGTAGATCCAGGATCGCGGACCGCGTTCCCCCCTCGAGGATGGTCCCGGTGATGGCCGGCGTGCGCAGCGATCCGTCGGCGTCGACGACGAAGACGTTCATCCCGCCGAGCTCCTCCAGCGCCGTCGAGGTGGCGGCATCGAGGAAGCAGACCTGGGCGAAGCCCTTCGCAGCGGCCTCCTGCTGCGGTAGCAGGGACGCGGCGTAGTTCCCGCCGGTCTTGGCAGCACCCAGCCCACCCAGGGCCGCGCGGCTGTACCGGTCGGTCACCCAGATGGAGACCGGCTGGAATCCATCCGGGAAGTACGGGCCGACCGGTGAGGCAATCAGCAGGTACTCGACCTCCTTGGCCGGGCGAACCCCGAGAAACGACTCCGAGGCATACATGAACGGCCGGAGGTACAGGCTGGAACCCGCGTCGCTGGGCACCCACCGCTCGTCGGCCGCAACCAACGAGGCCAGGGAGGCCACGAAGTCCTCATCCGGCAGCTCCGGAAGGGCCAAGCGCCGCGCTGAGGCCCGCAGACGCGAAGCGTTGAAGCCCGGCCGGAAGGTCCACACCGATCCGTCAGCGTGGCGGTAGGCCTTCAGCCCTTCGAAGACCTCCTGGCCGTAGTGCAGCACAGCGGCAGCCGGGTCGAGCGTGAGCGGACCGTAGGCCTCCGTGCGGTGGCCGTGCCAGCCGCGTTCCTCACTCCAGGTGGCGCGCGCCATGTGATCGGTGAAGTCCACCCCGAAGGCGAGCTTGGCCATCACCTCACGGTGGCGAGACTCGCTCGCCGGCTCCGGGTTCGGAGTCAGCGGGAAGCGGCCGGCCAGCCCGGCGGCCGGGCCGAGCTCGGCCGCCGATGGGCCGGTGAGAGCAGGTTCAGTCATGCCGGGAGCCTAGGCCATCACCGATCAGGACAGGCGCGCCGCGAGGGCGTCGCCGATCTCCGCGGTCGAACGCGACAGGGCCGCCGCATCCGCCGAACGCTCATCGAGGTCAGCGGCCACGGCTTGCGCGATCCGCTGGGCCGGGTCGTCGAGCCCAAGATGCTCCAGCAACAGCGCCACCGAGAGCACTGCGGCCGTCGGATCGGCCTTGCCCGTGCCGGCGATGTCGGGGGCGGAACCGTGGACCGGCTCGAACATCGAGGGCGCAGTGCGGTCGGGGTTGATGTTGCCCGAGGCGGCCAGACCGATGCCACCGGTGATCGCTGCGGCCAGGTCGGTGACGATGTCGCCGAACAGGTTGTCCGTGACGAGCACGTCGAACCGGGCGGGATCGTTGACCAGGTAGATCATCACGGCGTCCACATGGGCGTAATCGACCGAGACCTCGGGGAAGTCCTGGGCGACCTTGTCCACCGTGCGGCGCCAGAGATGGCCGGCATGGACCAGCACGTTGTGCTTGTGCACCAGGGTCAGCTTCTTGCGCGGCCGCGCCTGAGCCCGGGCGAAGGCATCGCGCACCACGCGCTCGACACCGAAGGCAGTGTTCACGGAGACCTCGTTGGCGACCTCCGCCGGCGTGCCGACGCGGATCGCGCCGCCGTTGCCCACGTACGGGCCCTCGGTCCCCTCGCGCACCACCACGAAGTCGACCTCATCGCTGATCTGCGCGCGATCCAGCGGCGTGGCCACGCCCGGGTAGAGGTGCGAGGGACGGAGGTTCACGTAGTGGTCGAGGGCGAAGCGCAGCCTCAGCAGGAGTCCGCGTTCCAGCACCCCGGAGGGCACGGAGGGATCGCCCACGGCACCGAGCAGGATGGCATCGTGACTGCGGATTGCCTCGAGGTCGGCGTCGGTGAGCACCTCACCGGTCGCGTGCCAGCGCGCGGCCCCCAACTGGTACTCGGTGGTGCGCACGGCGATGTCATCGCCCAGGACGGCGTCGAGGACCTTCAGGCCCTCGGCCGTGACCTCCGGGCCGATGCCGTCCCCGCCGATGACGGCGAGGTCGATGGTGCTAGGAGTGTCAGCTGCGGTCACCGGGCGACGCTTCCCTCGGTGTAGCCGTCATCGCCGGTGTTCTGCCAGGCGAAGAGCTTGCGGAGCTCGCGGCCCACGGGCTCGATCGGGTGCTGCTCACCAGCAGCACGCAGGTTCTTGAACTCCGCGCCGCCGCCGTCCTGGTCGGCGATGAAGCGCTCGGCAAAGGCCCCGGACTGGATGTCGCTGAGCACGGCCTTCATGTTCGCCTTGACGTCGTCGTTGATCACGCGCGGGCCGGACGCGTAGTCACCGTACTCAGCGGTGTCGGAGATGGACCAGCGCATCTTGGAGATACCGCCCTCCCACATGAGGTCCACGATCAGCTTGAGTTCGTGGAGCACCTCGAAGTAGGCGACCTCGGGCTGGTAGCCGGCTTCGGTCAGGGTCTCGAATCCGGCCTGGACCAGGTGCGAGAGGCCACCGCAGAGCACGGCCTGCTCACCGAAGAGATCGGACTCGGTCTCCTCGGTGAAGGTGGTCTTGATGACGCCGGCGCGGGTGCCGCCAATGCCCTTGGCGTAGGACAGTGCGAGGTCCCAGGCCTGGCCGGTGGCGTCCTGCTCGACGGCGATGATGTCGGGGATGCCGCGCCCGGCCTCGAACTCGCGGCGCACGGTGTGGCCGGGAGCCTTCGGAGCGATCAACAGCACGTCCACACCCTCGGGCGGGGTGATGTAGCCGAAGCGGATGGAGAAGCCGTGTGCGAAGGCCAGGGCCTTGCCGGGGGCGAGGTTGGGCTCGATGTGCTCGGCGTAGATGGAGCGCTGGTGCTGGTCGGGAGCGAGGATCATGACCAGGTCGGCGGCCTGCACGGCCTCGGGAACGGTCGCGACCTCGAGCCCTTGCTCAGCGGCCTTGCCCCAGGACGACGAGCCCTCACGCAGACCGACGACTACGGGGACACCGGAGTCGCGCAGGTTCAGGGCGTGGGCGTGCCCCTGGCTGCCGTAACCGATGATCGCGACCTTCTTGGACTGGATCAGGGCGAGGTCGGCGTCGTCGTCATAGAACATCTCAGCCACGGTGGCTCTCCTTCGATGGTGGGTGGGGGAATGCTGGGGTGCTTCCGGCTGCAGGATCAGGCCGGTCGCAGGGCGCGGTCGCCCTTGTCGGCGACGGCGCGTTCACTCATGGACTTCGAGCCGCGCGCCACGGCGACCACGCCGGACTGCACGATCTCCCGCAGACCGTAGGGCTCCAGGGCAGTCAGCAGGGCGCGAACCTTGCCCTCGGAGCCAGTGGCCTCGATGGTGACCGAGTCCGGTGCCACATCGACCACGTGCGCGCGGAAGAGCTCGACCACCTGCAGCACCGCGGTGCGTGAGGCGTCGTCAGCGCGGACCTTGACGAGCAGCAGCTCGCGTTGCACAGCAGTGTCGTTGTCCAGTTCGGAAATCTTGAGCACGTTGACCAGCTTGTGCAGCTGCTTGGTCACCTGCTCCAGTGGCGCGTCGGCGGCATCGACGACCACCGTGATGCGCGAGAGATCCGTGCGCTCGGTGGGACCGACGGCCAGAGAATGAATGTTGAAGGCTCGGCGGGCGAAGAGCGCCGCGACGCGGGTGAGCACGCCGGGCTTGTTCTCCACCAGCACGGACAGGGTGTGTCGGGTGTCGCTCATCTCGATCCTCACTCGTCCCGTTCCCAGTCGGGGGTGATGCCATGGGCGTACTGGATGTCGTCGTTACTGACGCCGGCGGCCACCATCGGCCACACCATGGCGTCACGCGAGACCACGAAGTCCACGACCACGGGGCGGTCGTTGATCTCCATGGCCTGCTCGATCGTGGCGTCGACCTCGGCGGTGGATGTGCAGCGCAGGCCGACGCAGCCGTAAGCCTCGGCGAGTTTGACGAAGTCGGGGATCCGCCGCGTCTCGTGGCCGGTGTGCAGATCGGTGTGGGAGTAGCGGCCCTCGTAGAACAGGGTCTGCCACTGCCGGACCATGCCCAGTGAGGAATTGTTGATCAGCGCCACCTTGATCGGGATTCCCTCCAGGGCACAGGTGGCCAACTCCTGATTGGTCATCTGGAAGCATCCGTCGCCGTCGATGGCCCACACGGTGGTGTCAGGACGGCCCACCTTGACGCCCATGGCTGCGGGGACGGAGAAGCCCATGGTGCCCAGGCCACCGGAGTTGATCCAGCTGCGCGGCTTCTCGTAACGGATGAACTGCGCCGCCCACATCTGGTGCTGGCCCACCCCGCCAACATAGACCGCGTCGGGTCCGGCGATCTCTCCGAGCCGGGAGATGACGTGCTGGGGGGCCATGAGGCCGTCCTCGGTGGGGCTCCAGCCGAGGGGGTAGGTCTCGCGCAGGTCCTCGAGACGCTGCCACCACTCCTCAACGTCGGGCCGTCCGTGCTGCGCCTGTGCCTCGGCCAGAGCGGAAACCAGCCCGCTGACGGTCAGACGCAGATCGCCCACGATCGGCACGTCCACGGCCCGGTTCTTCCCGATCTCAGCCGGGTCGATGTCGGCATGGATGATCGCCGCCTTGGGGGCGAAGCTGTCGAGGTTTCCGGTGACGCGGTCGTCGAATCGCGCGCCCAGGGCCACCACCAGGTCGGCCATCTGCAGCGAGGCGACGGCGGGCACCGAGCCGTGCATCCCGGGCATGCCCAGGTGCTGGGGGTGGGAGTCGGGCACCACGCCGCGCGCAGTCAACGTGGTGACCGCGGCCGCACCGGAGAGGTTCAGCAGCTCGATCAGCTCGGCCGAGGCGCCGGATCGGATGGCGCCGCCACCGATGTACAGCACCGGACGGCGCGCAGTCGCCAGCAGGCGCGCGGCTTCGCGGATCTGTCGGGCATGCGGTTTGGTGGTGGGCTTGTAGCCGGGCAGATCGAGCCGCGGCGGCCAGCTGAAGGTGGAGGAGGCCTGCTGAGCGGACTTCGCGATGTCGACCAGCACCGGACCGGGACGGCCGGTGGAGGCGATGTGGAAGGCCTCGGCGATGCGCGCAGGAATCTCGTCCGGGTCGGTGACCAGGAAGGAATGCTTGGTGACCGGCATGGTCACGCCGACGATGTCGGCCTCCTGGAAGGCGTCGGTGCCGATCGCCGCAGCGGCGACCTGGCCGGTGATGGCAACCATGGGCACGGAGTCCATGTGCGCATCAGCCAGCGCGGTCACGAGGTTCGTGGCTCCCGGGCCGGACGTCGCGATGCAGACCCCCACCTTGCCCGTGGCCGCGGCGTATCCCGCCGCGGCGTGACCGGCTCCCTGCTCATGCCGCACCAGGATGTGCCGCAGCCGTGAGGAGTGGAACAACGGATCGTAGGTGGGCAGGATCGCCCCGCCCGGCATCCCGAAGATGGTGTCGACGCCCTGCTCCTCAAGTGCGCGGACGATGTTCCGCGCGCCGGTGGAGGGCTCCACTGCCGCGAGGGACTCTACCGCCTGCACAGGGGGGTGAGCCGCCGGGGCGGCTGGTCGCGACTGCGCGTCGCGGGCCGGGTTCGGGACCTTGGCCATCTGCTTCTCCAGGTGCGGTGTGGGTGGATCGGAGCGGTGTGGTGATCGGGACGTGCACTGGCACAAAAAAACCCCTCGTCCAACCGGACTCGGGGTGCGCGCGATCAGCCGGTCTCAGCGAGCTGACGCGCGCGGGGTAAGTACGAGACGGATGATCTGCATGGGTCCACTCTAGACCCATTCGGAGCGCACGTCACGCCGTCCCACATTGTGGATCACAGGTCCACCCGCCGGACAGTACCGCAAGCGCCGCGGCCTGGCGGGCCGTCACGGACCTGGGCCGGAGGGCCCCGGCGGACGACGCTACGCCGACCGCCGGGCTCCGCTCCCTCGGTGTGCTGGCCTACTCGAGGACAGCTCCGCGCGAGGCGGACTGGACGAGCTTGGCGTACTTGGCGAGCACGCCCTTGGTGTAGACCGGGGGCAACGGCTGCCAGCCTTCGAAGCGCCGCGCGATCTCCTCCTCGTCCACGAGGAGGTCCAAGCGCCCGGTGGAGACATCGAGTCTGATCCGGTCACCGTCCTCAACGACTGCAATCGGCCCACCGTCCACCGCCTCGGGGGCGATGTGGCCGACGCACAGCCCGGTGGTGCCTCCCGAGAACCGGCCATCGGTCATGAGCAGTACGTCCTTGCCGAGGCCGGCGCCCTTGATCGCCCCGGTGATCGCGAGCATCTCGCGCATCCCGGGCCCTCCCTTGGGGCCCTCGTAGCGGATGACCACGACGTCCCCATGGTCGATGGTGCCGTCCTCGAGCGCGGCCAGCGCCGCCTTCTCCCGGTCGAAGACGCGCGCGGTGCCTTCGAAGGTGCTGGACTCGAAACCAGCGGACTTCACGACGGCGCCCTCGGGTGCCAGCGAGCCGCCGAGGATGGTGATCCCACCCGTGCGTGCGATGGCGCGGGTGGAGCTGCGCAGAACCTCTCCGTCCGGGTCCGCCGGGCGCAGGACCTCGAGGTTCTCTGCCACGGTCTTCCCGGTCACGGTGAGACAGTCGCCGTGCAGCAGGCCGGCTTCCAAGAGCTCCTTCATCACCACCTGGATGCCCCCGACCCGGTCGACGTCCGCCATGACGTACTTGCCGTAGGGCTTGAGGTTGGCAATGTGCGGGACCTGGGCACCGATACGCGCGAAGTCATCCAGGCTGAGATCCACCTCGGCCTCATGCGCGATCGCCAGGAGGTGCAGGACGGCGTTGGTGGAACCACCGAAGGCTTGCACCACCGTGATGGCGTTCTCGAAGGCCTTCTTGGTCATGATGTCGCGCGCCGTGATGCCCTGGCGCAACAGCCCCACCACCGCCTCGCCCGCACGCCGGGCCCCCTCGTCGCGACGCCGGTCCGCTGAGGGTGGCGAGGCTGAGCCGGGAATCGACATACCCATGGCCTCGGCCACCGTTGCCATGGTGTTGGCGGTGTACATACCGCCGCAGGCACCCTCACCGGGGCAGATGGCGCGCTCGATACGGTCGACATCCTCACGGCTCATCAGGCCGCGCGCACACGCGCCGACCGCTTCGAAGCCGTCGATGATGGTGACATCCTTCTCTGTACCATCGCTGAGCTTGACCCATCCCGGCGCGATGGATCCGGCATAGACGAAGACCGACGCCAGGTCGAGACGCGCTGCAGCCATGAGCATGCCGGGCAGAGACTTGTCGCAGCCGGCCAGGAGCACCGAGCCGTCGAGGCGTTCGGCCATCATCACGGTCTCGACCGAGTCCGCGATGATGTCACGCGATACCAGGGAGAAGTGCATGCCTTCGTGGCCCATGGAGATTCCGTCAGAAACCGAGATAGTGCCGAATTGCATCGGGAATCCACCGCCGGCGTGCACCCCATCCTTGGAGGCCTGGGCCAGCCGGTCGAGGGACAGGTTGCACGGGGTGATCTCGTTCCACGAACTGGCAATGCCGATCTGTGGCTTGGAGAAATCGTCATCTCCCATGCCCACAGCTCGCAGCATGCCTCGCGAGGCGGTGGCCTGGAGGCCTTCAGTGACTATGCGGCTACGCGGACGCGCGTCCACGCCTGCCTTGATCTCGGTACTCATGCCCCCGAGTCTAGGACCCGATGTGACCCGCCGTGGGTGAGGGTCGCCTGGCGGACGCCGGCCGCAGGTTGGACCGCGAATCGACGCAACGGCAGCGGTCCAGTGCCGTGAGTATGCGGGGAGGCGGTTTCCCGGCGCGGGTTGCCTGGTACGGGGGGTGGCTCGTACAGGTCTGGGAATGGCGAGAGCCCCGACCGTGGGGTCGGGGCTCTCGCTGTAAGTGAAGTTCGGCGGCGTCCTGCTCTCCCACACCGTCTCCAGTGCAGTACCATCGGCGCTGAGGGGCTTAACTACCAGGTTCGGAATGGATACTGGGTGTTTCCCGCCTCGCTATGACCACCGAAACAGATTTCGGGCTTTCTTGGCCGCTACGGCTGTCAACTCCGTGTCAACACCTCACCTGGGCGTCCGGGCCACGTGGTGTGTGTGGTCTGGATGCTTGGTGTGTGTTGTCGGTGTTGTGCCGGGGTGTGTTGCCCGGGAACCGTACAGTGGACGCGTGCGTTTTTCGCAGATTCGTTCTCGTTAGTGTTGCCTCACCACAATGGGTGTTGGTGGTAAGTCTTCGGCCAATTAGTACCGGTCAGCTCCACACCTTGCGGTGCTTCCACATCCGGCCTATCAACCCAGTGGTCTGCTGGGGGCCTCTCCCCACAATGTGGGATGGAAACCTCATCTTGAAGCAGGCTTCCCGCTTAGATGCTTTCAGCGGTTATCCCTTCCGAACGTAGCCAACCAGCCACGCACCTGGCGGTACGACTGGCACACCAGAGGTTCGTCCGTCCCGGTCCTCTCGTACTAGGGACAGCCCTTCTCAAGTTTCCTGCGCGCGCAGCGGATAGGGACCGAACTGTCTCACGACGTTCTAAACCCAGCTCGCGTGCCGCTTTAATGGGCGAACAGCCCAACCCTTGGGACCAACTCCAGCCCCAGGATGCGACGAGCCGACATCGAGGTGCCAAACCATCCCGTCGATATGGACTCTTGGGGAAGATCAGCCTGTTATCCCCGGGGTACCTTTTATCCGTTGAGCGACCACGCTTCCACAAGCCATGGCCGGATCACTAGTTCCGACTTTCGTCCCTGCTCGACCCGTCAGTCTCGCAGTCAAGCTCCCTTGTGCACTTGCACTCGACACCTGATTGCCAACCAGGCTGAGGGAACCTTTGAGCGCCTCCGTTACTCTTTGGGAGGCAACCGCCCCAGTTAAACTACCCACCAGGCACTGTCCCTGAACCAGATCATGGTCCGAGGTTAGATGCGCAATACGACCAGAGTGGTATTTCAACGATGACTCCACACCCGCTGGCGCGGATGCTTCACAGTCTCCCACCTATCCTACACAAGCCGCATCGAGCACCAATACCAAGCTATAGTAAAGGTCCCGGGGTCTTTCCGTCCTGCTGCGCGAAACGAGCATCTTTACTCGTAGTGCAATTTCGCCGAGTTCGTGGTGGAGACAGCGGAGAAGTCGTTACGCCATTCGTGCAGGTCGGAACTTACCCGACAAGGAATTTCGCTACCTTAGGATGGTTATAGTTACCACCGCCGTTTACTGGGGCTTAAATTCACCGCTTCGCCAACCAAAGGCTGGCTAACAGGTCCTCTTAACCTTCCAGCACCGGGCAGGCGTCAGTCCGTATACATCGTCTTGCGACTTCGCACGGACCTGTGTTTTTAGTAAACAGTCGCTTCTCCCTGGTCTCTGCGGCCTACACACCCTAGCCCGTATAGGGCTTCAAGTGGTAGGCCCCCCTTCTCCCGAAGTTACGGGGGCATTTTGCCGAGTTCCTTCACCACGATTCTCTCGATCGCCTTGGCATACTCTGCCTGACCACCTGTGTCGGTTTGGGGTACGGGCGGCTAGGACCTCGCGTCGAGGCTTTTCTCGGCAGCATAGGATCACCCTGCTTCCACCATCAAGTGGTGTCACCATCGGGTCTGACCCTCGTGATCCGCGGATTTGCCTACGGATCGGGCTGCTCCCTTGGACGTACCAAGCCACTAGGTACGCGGTGGCTACCTGTCTGCGTCACCCCTCACGCTTACCTACTACCGGTTCGGGTCCCACGCTCACCAACCACCAATCTCCCGAAGGAGACAACGGCGGCTGGATCGGGTGGTTAGCATCACCGGGCTCGGTATGGGCGGTCCTTCGCCGGTACGGGAATATCAACCCGTTGTCCATCGACTACGCCTGTCGGCCTCGCCTTAGGTCCCGACTTACCCAGGGCGGATGAGCCTGGCCCTGGAACCCTTGGTCAATCGGCGGACGGGATTCTCACCCGTCATTCGCTACTCATGCCTGCATTCTCACTCGTGCCGTCTCCACCACTAGCTCACGCTGCGGCTTCTTCGTCGGCACGACGCTCCCCTACCCAACCACACCCCTGCACACAACCCCTCAAGGAGGTCGCACGAGGGTATCGCATGGTTGCCACGGCTTCGGCGGTGTGCTTGAGCCCCGCTAAATTGTCGGCGCGGAATCACTTGACCAGTGAGCTATTACGCACTCTTTCAAGGGTGGCTGCTTCTAAGCCAACCTCCTGGTTGTCTTCGCAACTCCACATCCTTTCCCACTTAGCACACGCTTAGGGGCCTTAGCCGGTGATCTGGGCTGTTTCCCTCTCGACTACGAACCTTATCGCCCGCAGTCTCACTGCCACGCTCTACCCTGCTGGCATTCGGAGTTTGGTTGACGTCAGTAACCGGGTTGGGCCCATCGGCCATCCAGTAGCTCTACCTCCAGCAGGAAACACGCGACGCTGCACCTAAATGCATTTCGGGGAGAACCAGCTATCACGGAGTTTGATTGGCCTTTCACCCCTACCCACAGTTCATCCCCTCAGTTTTCAACCTAAGTGGGTTCGGTCCTCCACACGCTCTTACACGTGCTTCAACCTGACCATGGGTAGATCACTCCGCTTCGGGTCTAGAACGCGCGACTCAATCGCCCTCTTCGGACTCGCTTTCGCTACGGCTTCCCCACACGGGTTAACCTCGCCACGCGCCACTAACTCGCAGGCTCATTCTTCAAAAGGCACGCCATCACCCCAACTAGGAAGGCTCTGACGGATTGTAAGCGCACGGTTTCAGGTACTATTTCACTCCCCTCCCGGGGTACTTTTCACCTTTCCCTCACGGTACTTGTCCGCTATCGGTCACCAGGTAGTATTTAGGCTTACACAGTGGTCTGTGCAGATTCACACCGGATTTCACGGGCCCGGTGCTACTCGGGTGCCCCACCAAAGGCGCGCGCGATGTTTCGTCTACGGGACTATCACCCACTACGGTCCAGCTTCCCAGCCAGTTCGACTACACCACGACACATCACCTCACCGATCTCGGCAGAGATCAGTCGATAAGGTCCCACAACCCCGCACACGCAACGCCTGCCGGCTTGTCCACGCATACGGTTTAGCCTGATCCGCTTTCGCTCGCCACTACTCACGGAATATCTCTTCCTGCGGGTACTGAGATGTTTCACTTCCCCGCGTTCCCTCTACACACCCTATACATTCAGATGCGAGTGACCCCACATGACTGAGGCCGGGTTCCCCCATTCGGACACCCTCGGATCACAGCTCGTTTGCCAGCTCCCCGAGGCTTATCGCAGGCTACAACGTCCTTCTTCGGCTCCTGGTGCCAAGGCATCCACCGAACGCTCTTAATAACTTACAACCAAGACAAAAAAATCGAAAAGAATCAGCTAAAACTCGAAACAAAACACACAAACCAAAGGCTCATGTCAATTTTTGTTTCAGATGCTCGCGTCCACTGTACAGTTCTCAAACAACACACCAACACCGTCCCCCACCACCACAACGGCAGCAAGGACCCGGGCGGCCTCACGAAGAAACCCCCAACACCCCACCAGCCCCCCCATCAGAGAGACCGTCGAAGCGCCAGGCCTGTTCCCTCAGGACCCAACAGCATGCCATCCCACCACCCACCAGTCATACAAACCGGCAGACAACAGGAACGCTTCTTTGATGTTCCACCCATGAGCACCACCACAACTCACAACCCGCATCATGCAGGCCGCTACCACGTGGTGTATCAAATGCTCCTTAGAAAGGAGGTGATCCAGCCGCACCTTCCGGTACGGCTACCTTGTTACGACTTCGTCCCAATCGCCAGTCCCACCTTCGACCACTCCCCCCGGAAGAACCGGTTGGGCCATGAGCTTCGGGTGTTACCGACTTTCGTGACGTGACGGGCGGTGTGTACAAGGCCCGAGAACGTATTCACCGCAGCGTTGCTGATCTGCGATTACTAGCGACTCCGACTTCACAGGGTCGAGTTGCAGACCCTGATCCGAACTGAGACCGGCTTTTTGGGATTCGCTCCACCTCGCGGTATCGCAGCCCTTTGTACCGGCCATTGTAGCATGCGTGAAGCCCAAGACATAAGGGGCATGATGATTTGACGTCATCCCCACCTTCCTCCGAGTTGACCCCGGCAGTCTCCCATGAGTCCCCACCACTACGTGCTGGCAACACAGGACAAGGGTTGCGCTCGTTGCGGGACTTAACCCAACATCTCACGACACGAGCTGACGACAACCATGCACCACCTGTAACCCGGCCCGTAAAGGCACACCCATCTCTGAATGCTTCCAGGTTATGTCAAGCCTTGGTAAGGTTCTTCGCGTTGCATCGAATTAATCCGCATGCTCCGCCGCTTGTGCGGGCCCCCGTCAATTCCTTTGAGTTTTAGCCTTGCGGCCGTACTCCCCAGGCGGGGCACTTAATGCGTTAGCTACGGCGCGGACTCCGTGGAAACAGACCCCACACCTAGTGCCCAACGTTTACGGCATGGACTACCAGGGTATCTAATCCTGTTCGCTCCCCATGCTTTCGCTCCTCAGCGTCAGTAACGGCCCAGAGACCTGCCTTCGCCATCGGTGTTCCTCCTGATATCTGCGCATTCCACCGCTACACCAGGAATTCCAGTCTCCCCTACCGCACTCTAGCCTGCCCGTACCCACTGCAGGCCCGGGGTTGAGCCCCGGGTTTTCACAGCAGACGCGACAAGCCGCCTACGAGCTCTTTACGCCCAATAATTCCGGACAACGCTTGCGCCCTACGTATTACCGCGGCTGCTGGCACGTAGTTAGCCGGCGCTTCTTCTGCAGGTACCCTCACCCGAAGGCTTGTTCCCTACTGAAAGAGGTTTACAACCCGAAGGCCGTCATCCCTCACGCGGCGTCGCTGCATCAGGCTTGCGCCCATTGTGCAATATTCCCCACTGCTGCCTCCCGTAGGAGTCTGGGCCGTGTCTCAGTCCCAGTGTGGCCGGACACCCTCTCAGGCCGGCTACCCGTCGTCGCCTTGGTAGGCCTTCACCCCACCAACAAGCTGATAGGCCGCGAGCCCATCCCCAACCGCATCAAGCTTTCCACCCACACACCATGCGGAGGTAGGTCGTATCCGGTATTAGACGCCGTTTCCAGCGCTTATCCCGAAGTCAGGGGCAGGTTACTCACGTGTTACTCACCCGTTCGCCACTAATCCACCCAGCAAGCTGGGCATCATCGTTCGACTTGCATGTGTTAAGCACGCCGCCAGCGTTCGTCCTGAGCCAGGATCAAACTCTCCGAATAATAAAACACCACAAACCCCCAAAAGAGAGCCTGCGCATCTTCAATACGAAGAACAAACCCAGCTCAACACACCACACCCGAAACGAGGCCGGGCACGGCGCATCAAACCAAAAAACACGAACACCCACCAAAGCAGATGAACGCGCACAAAAAATTGGCATCAAAAAAACTTGGCACACTGTTGAGTTCTCAAGAAACAGACACACACCGCGCTGATCAGGCTGACTTGCCTGACTCGCTCCGGGGCAACTTCGCTAATCTATACCAGCTCTTCATTCGCTGTCAACCCGGCTGTGGTCTGCGTTTCGCACGTCAGACTGGCGTCGAGTCGTAGCTATGAAGGTCGGTTCCCGACCGCCGTGCTCGCGAGTGCGATTCTGGCTGATGTCGGATCCGCCCGGGACCGGCCACCTGAGCTTGTGCTCTGTGTCCGTGCCTCCCTGAAGCGGCGAGTTATGACTCTAGGAGACCCCATCGCCATTGAGCAAGCCGCGGCGTCATGGCCTGCGTCACACGCCGTTGCCATGGGTAAAACCGCAGGTCAGCTGGCCACTGCACCCTCGGCGAGGGTTTCCAGCAGCGGGCCCGCCTGAGCCATGCAGATTGCCGGGTCAGGTTCAAGCTCCACGAGTGTGTGGACGCTCTCGATACCGGCGGATACCGCCTCGGCGGCACTGATCAACGAACGTCCTGCGAGTGCGATGGTGGGCACCCCGTGTTGTGCTGCGGCCTGGGCGACCCCGACCGGCACCTTCCCGTGCAGGGACTGCGCATCCAGGCTTCCCTCACCGGTGATGACCAGGTCGACGTCGCGGACGTGTTCGTCGAAGCCGGCGAGTTCGAGCATCAGCGCGACTCCGGCCTGAAACCGGGCACCGAGCACCAAGCAGGCGTACCCCACTCCCCCGGCCGCACCTGCGCCCGCGAGCTCGTCCCGGCCCTGCGCCTGTTCCGGTAGCGCCCGGCCCAGGACTGCGGCCCACTGGGCCAGTCCGGCCTCGAGCCTCTCGACACTCTGCGGGTCCGCACCCTTCTGGGGGCCGTACACCTGCGCCGCCCCTGACGGTCCCAGCAACGGGTTGTCGACATCTGCGGCAAGGATCAACTCGGCGTCGGACAGCCCTGCGTGCAGATCCGAGGCGTCCACCTCAACAAGGTCGCCCAGCGCGGCCCCACCGTCGGGGAGTGCGCCGCTCGGGCCCAGCAGACGCAACCCCAGCGCGGCGAGCATCCCCGCGCCACCGTCGGTGCTGGCGGAGCCGCCCACACCGATGATGATCCGGCGGCGTCCGGTGTCGAGCGCGTGGGCGATCGCGTCGCCCACGCCTCGGGAGGTCGCAGAGAGCGAGGTCTGGGCGGTGGGCTCGAGCATCTGCAGGCCCGAGATCTCAGCCATCTCGATGACCGCCGTCTCGGCGTCCGCCGCATAGCGGGTCTCGCGCCGCTCACCCAGAGGTCCGGTCGCCATCAGCCGCACCTCACCGAGCCCAGCTCGCAGTGCGGCCTCGACGGTCCCTTCACCCCCATCGGCGACCGGCACGCTCGCGATGGTGACTCCGGGCAGGACGCGTCGCAGACCGATGGCGACGTGATCAGCAGCCTCAGCGGCGGTAAGGGAACCCTTGAACTTGTCCAGCGCAAGCAGGATCTTCTTGGGGCTGGCCTCGTTGCCGGTCTGCATAGTCACTGCGGTTCTCCTCGTGGTCAGTTCTCGGTATCAAGCACCGAGACTGCGGCCACATCGGCGGCGGCCAAACCGGCGATGCGAGCCTCCTCCTGATCCATCAGGGCCGAACAAGGTCTCGATCAGGCTGCGGGCCTCAATCCATGGCCTCGTAGGCCGGAAGAGTCAGAAAGTCAGCGTACTCATCGGCCACAGCGACCTGGAGGAAGGTCTCGCGTGCCTCAGCATACTCAGAAGCCTCGCCGGGGAGCTTGGCAATCTCCTCGGCCACGATCCGGTCGATGAGTTCTCGCGTCACCGTATCTCCGCTGTCAGCGAGCACTACCGAGTTGTGAAGCCACTGCCAGACCTGGGATCGAGAGATCTCAGCCGTAGCGGCGTCCTCCATGAGGTTAAAGATTGCCACCGCCCCAAGGCCGCTAAGCCAGGCTTTGAGATACTGGATCCCGACGGAGATGTTGTTCCGCAGACCCTGTTCGGTCACCTCACCCGGCGTCGCTGCCACATCGAGGAGGTCGGCCGCGGTGACCGAGACATCCTCCCGGGCACGGTGGATCTGATGGGGCCGATCGCCCAGTTGCTCTGTGAAGACCTCACGGCACAGCTGAACCATGCCCGGATGGGCCACCCAGGAGCCGTCGAAGCCGTCGGCCGCCTCCCGGGTCTTGTCGTCGCGGACCTTGGCAAAGGCTGCCTGATTCACGCTCTCCTCCTTGCTCGGAATGAACGCGGCCATGCCTCCGATGGCATGCGCGCCGCGCTTGTGGCAGGTCCGCACGAGCAGCTCGGTGTAGGCACGCATGAAGGGAACGGTCATCGTCACCGCATTGCGATCCGGGAGCAAGAACTCGGTTCCCCGAGTCCGGAAAGACTTGATCACCGAGAACATGTAGTCCCATCGGCCCGCATTGAGTCCCGCAGAGTGCTCCCGGAGCTCATACAGGATCTCCTCCATCTGGAACGCTGCCGGATACGTTTCGACGAGCACAGTCGCTCGGATCGTTCCTCGCTCCACTCCCAGGGAGTCCTGGGCGAGGATGAAGGCGTCGTTCCACAGCCGAGCCTCCAGGTGCGATTCGAGCTTCGGGAGGTAGAAGTACGGTCCGGATCCCTTCTCGATCTGCCGTAGTCCAGCCGTTGCCAGATAGAGCGCGAAGTCGACGAAGGCTCCCGACACGGGCCGCCCGTCCACGAGGATGTGCTTCTCCGGCAGGTGGAGTCCGCGCGGCCGCACCACGATCGTCGCAAGGTCTTCGTCCGGTTTGAGGGCATAGCTCTTGCCCGTCGTGGCAGTGAAGTTGATCGAGCGGTTGATGGCGTCGAGGAGGTTGAGCTGTCCCTCGACCACCGCGTTCCACCGTGGGGTATTGGCATCCTCGTGGTCGGCGAGCCAGACCTTCGCTCCGGAGTTGAGGGCGTTGATGGTCATCTTCCGGTCCGTGGGGCCGGTGATCTCCACGCGCCGATCCTCCAGCCCAGGCGCCGGGGCCGCCACCCGCCAGGTGTCATCGTCCCGGATGTGTCGAGTCTGCGGGAGAAATCCGAGGCTGCCGCCGGCCGCGAGCTCCTCGACCTGCCGGCGTCGCGCCTCAAGGAGTTCGAGGCGGCGACTGCCCAGCTCGCGTTCGAGGGCCAAGACGAGCTCAAGCGCGCTCGGCGTGAGCACCTCTTCATATCTCTCGCCAAGGGGACCGGTCAGCGTCAGTCCTTCAGGGGTCGTCACAGTGGGCTCCGTTCGTTCGTCGTTCGACGTGGGATGGCGTGAAGAGTCACTGCGGTTCGACAGTGACGACTTCGTGATCAACAAGGCGGGGTAGTTCCAGCTCGATGCCTGCCCTCGTGGATGACTTGGCAAGTTCCAGACCCGAGACGAGGGCACGAGCTTGGAGAGGCTGGTCCGACCAATCGACGCCGGCTGTCTCTGCGTCGATGAGCACACGAAGCGGTCCGATGGGGATGTCCTCGTGCATCGGCATGCGCCACGCACCCGCGGCAGAGAGATTCACGAGATGGAGAACGAGCCGGTCGCCCTGGCGGTACAGGTGAAGGTCCACCGTGCCGGCGCCCTCATAGGTCACCGGGATCCGTTGGCGGGCGGCCCATCGCACGGCGTTGCCCAGCACGCGTGCGTGGTCGGGCTGCAATCCACGGCCGAAGCAGCGGTCGAGATCAGCAGGGAGGGACACCACTCTTCCGCTCCCCGGCTCGTTCACGATCGCCGCGGGCAGCGCCGTCGCGGGCTCTCGCTGCCACGCCGTTTCGGGAGGATAGGCGGGATAGGGAGTGACCAAGGTGGCCACCGCGCGACCGGTCGTGACCTTCACGCACTCAAGACGACCACCGAAGGGGATCTGGTCAGTGCTCTCGAAGCCATCGAGGAGCGGATGGCTCTGACTCTCTGATCGCCCTGGACGCAGGAGCTCCAGGTAGGTGTGCGCGGGCGAAACCTCCCAGGACGTCTCGGGCAGCCGCCGGTCCCCGTGATGCCGATGAAGAGCGGTCGCTCCCATCAGTTCGGCGAAGACGAAGTCCTCCCGCCGAGTTCCTTCCTCGTCGTACAGACCGGATTCGCCAGTCAGGACGAGCCCACCGCCACGGCGCACGAACTCGCTGATGAGATCAGCATCGTGGGCGCTGACGCTGCCGACATTCGCCAGGATCAACACATCCAGTTCACCGAGGACGTCGGCAAGTCGCGAGGTATGCACGGGACGGTAGGTCAGACGTTCGCGCAGCAGCGCCTGCACCATTCCCTCGTAGGGCGACTCGGCGACCATTCTGGCGTCGTCCCGGCCATATACGTCGAAACTGTGCTGGGACCACAAGACCCCCACATTGGCCACCGGCTGGCGATCAACCAGGTATCTCTGCGCACCCTGATGCCAGGACCACAGCGGCGGGGCGATCTCGTACTGCCGCCGGTCCCGGTGTGCGGACCCGATGTGGTGCCACCATGGGAGAATCCCCCCGGCCATACCGGAGACGGCCCACATCCGCGCTTCTGGTTCGGGCGCGGACGCCGTCCGGAACGACGGCATGTAATGGTTGTACATCGCCATGCTCTCGGCGGCCTGGCCTCGCCAGCCCATCAGGTCGTGGACGAGCTTCCCGGTATGAGAGTTGGCTTGGAACCCCGTCTCTGGCATGCGTCGCTGGTGGTCGATGAACACCAGCGGTGTCCGCTGGACGATGCGGCCGAGATCCCGGAAGTTTGCTGACTGGCTCTCCATCTGTGCGCTATTCATGCCGATCCACAAACAGTGGGTGCCCCCATGCCTTCTCGTCACCTCGTTGAAGCGGTCCCAGATCTCGATCCTGCGGTCGTAGTTCCAGGCGATCCATTCCCGATAGACCGGACTCGACCAGTCGTGTGCGTGAGGAAGAGGAGCGCCAGCTCGCTGGGTGAAACTCGCAGAGCAGTAGCGGCAGTAGCAGATTCGATCCCGGCTGAGTCCACTCCAACTGTTGTCCGCGAACCCGTCGGGTCTATACCTGTCAATCACCTCGGCAAGGATCTCGGGGATGTACTCGTCGTAGTAGGGCGAGTGAATGCACGAGATGTAACGGCCCGCAGCTCGATACGGCACGCCAGCGGCATCCACGCAGAACCAGTGCGGCTTCTCCGCGAAGAACCGTTCTCCCGCACGGTTGCAGTCCATGCGCGCCACCACGGTGAGATCGAGACCACGAGCGCGATCAACGATCTCTCCGAAGAGATCACGATCTCCTAGGTACGGGGAACGATGATGCAGGGGATGCTCGCTCGGGTAGTAGGCGACGATCCCACCCGCGTTGACGATGATCCCGTCCACCGAAGTCCGAGTCCACTGTCGCTCCCAGTGTTCATGGTCGTAGCGTTCCGGATCGATCTCGGTGAGGTTCGTCTGCCCCCAGCGCATCGTGGTCTCATACCAGGGCCTCTGCACCTCGTTCATTCCGCCACCTCTAGGACGATGGCCCGGAAAGCCTCGATCTCATCGATCGCGACATGGAGCTCGCTGCCCGTGTGATCAACGCGGAGCTCGGCTCCTGTCAGTGCGTCGACCGCCTTCCAAGAGCTGGTCAGCTCTGCACCCGCAGGGAAGGCCGACGGGCGAACGATCACAGAAACGTCGCGCACGGTGATGTGCTCACTGATCGGCCGCTCGGGGGCCGAGCTGTAGTTGGTCAGTGAGATCACCAGTCGTCGACCGTCTGATGAGCGCAGCGGCGAGATGTGCACCGATTTCGGCGCCCTGGCCGTGACGGGGGCCTCACGACCCGAAGCCCACCTCACCGCGTTCACCAGCAGCAAGGCGTGGTCGGGATGCCCCTGGCTGGCCACATGTCGATCGATGCCACCTGGGAAGTAGACCGTTCGGCCGCTACCAAGCGCGGTGGTCACTGCAAACGGCAATCGATCGGTCGCCTCCAGGTCGATCCATCCGAACTCGGGCGGCTGAGGCGGGACACTCTCGATCAGAGAAATCGGCACCTCTGATCCCGGCTTGGGTCTGACCACCCGGAACGCCCCCTCGGTGGTCACCATATTCGTGCCTTCCAGCCCCTCGGTCAGCGGCCCGCGCTCCTCGATGTAGCCGTACGCATGGGCCAATCCCTCGGTGTCGCGGCCCGCGTCCGTCACTCCGAGCAAGTCCGCCAAGGCGAATGTCTCGCGCGGCCCGTCCTCATCCCACGCTCCTGGCACACCAGTCGCCACGACCGCACCGCCTTGGGCAACGAACCGCTCAAGAATCGCCGTCTGGGCCGATGACAGCACACGGAGATTGGGGAGAACCACGACGCGATATCGTCCCGTAGCCGCAGCAAGGTCGGAATCAGACACAATGTCGAAGGGGACGTGCGCACCGAGCAGCGCCGAAACGGCGCCCCGCACGTGAGTCACATACCCGTCCCGGCGGGCATCGGATGCAGCAAAGAGCATCTCCGAGCGCGCGCTGTGGATCACCGCGACATCGGCTACCGCAGTGGCATTGTCGATCAACGGCGACAGCGAATCGATGCGGCGGTAGTGGCCGGCCACCACCTCGTCCGCCCTGCGGTCATGGAACTCCTCGTCACTGCGTCCGACGAAGGTGCACTCCCAGTTCCCAGCACCGTGGGCCAGGCCAGTCGCCAGCCAGAGGTCGAGATCAGCCGGAGCCAGGCTGGTATAGCGCGAGAGGTTGTCGAAGCGCCCAAACATGATGGTGGGCGCAGTCCCGCTCTTCGCGGTGCGCAGATGCGCGGCCACTTCTGCCGCACGCCACACCGGAGAGGGCTGCATCGCAGAGTTGAAACCGCCCCGGGTCACGCCGAACGTCGGCAACGCCACGATATCGAACAGCGGCGCCAGACTGCCAATGTCCTGAGCCGTCGCTCTGGACCATCCAGGCTCGAGAATGCCAGGAGTCTCGGCAATGTAAGCCAGGTCGTCGCCGTGGGCTTTGACCACATCACGCGCGGCCGAGGTACGACCGAGAACGGCCTCGTACCGCCAGCGCAGATACGACAGGTACACCTCGGGATCGAAGTCACCGGGCCTGGGCAGGTCAAAGCCGGTCGCCGTACCGAAGTGCTCCGCGGTCGCAGCTGAGTAATCTACAAGAGAGAAATCTGCCGCATCTTCACCTCGCACAAGCACATCCGCCGGCGGGCCAGCGTATCCGGGCCGCTTCCCCGGGGTCACGTGGAAGAAGCCTGCCGCGTTCTCCCAGATCCCGTCGAGGGGGTACTTCGACAGCAGTTCGTTGATGACGGAGAATGCGAACGCCTCCGCACGGTAAGGACTCGAAGCTGCGGCCGTATACATCCCATGTATGGTTCGCGGCTGGTCATCCTCATCGCGCGCGAACCACTCCGGGTGTGCGGCGTGGACCTCAGGACTGGCGGCGCGAAAATCCACACGGGCCAGGACCTTCAAACCGGACGCCGCCGCCCTCTCGCAGACCTCACCGAGGATGTCCGTGGCCATGCCTTCAACCACCCGGTGATCTGCGGTCGTTGTTGGGTAGAACGCTCGCAGTCCGCCGCCGTTGATCACCACCGCATTCGCATGATTTCGCAACGCGAAGTCGACGAACTTTTCAGCGTCATAATCTGGGGCGTCACATGTCCGAAGGATGGTTTGAATCACACGAAGCGGCTCTTGATACCACTGGCGAGTCTTGTCAGTCACAATTCTCCATGCCTTGATTACTTGATGCCCGTGGTGGCGATGCCGCGAATCAGGTACTTCTGCAGGAAGAGGAAGAAGAGCACGATGGGAATCAATGAGAGCATTGACATCGCGAACATCTCCCCCCAGTCGATGGCACCCCCCTGGGAGTCCAACAGTGCGTTCAAGGCCACCGGAGCCGTGTACATCCTCGTCTGAGTGAGATAGATCAGCGGGCCTAGGAAGTCATTCCACGACCAGATGAACGTGAAGATCGCTGTCGTCGCCAGAACCGGCTTCATCAAGGGAAGAATAATGTGCCAGAACGTCCGGAACACGCCAGCACCATCAACCCAGGCGGCCTGGTCCAGCTCAATGGGAAGCGTTCTAATGAACTGGACCATCAGGAAAATAAAGAATGCCTCGGTAGCAAGAAACTTTCCCACGATCAGGGGAGCGAATGTGTTGACCAGGTCCAGGCTCGAGAACATGATGTACTGGGGAATAATGACAGCATGGTATGGCAACATTAAAGTGCCCAGCATGAGAGCGAAGTAGACGCGCCTTCCGCGAAACTTCAGCCGCGCGAAAGCGTAGGCCGCCAGGGCGCAGGACAGCACGTTTCCCACTACTGAAGCCAACGCAACGACAAGCGAATTAGCGAAGAATACAGCAAACGATATACCCAGCGCGTTCCAGCCAGAGACGTAGTTCTCAGTGGTCGGATCCTCCACCAGGAGCCCAAATTCATAGAGAATCTGGGCTGAGGGCCGGAAGGAGCTTGCCAGCATCCAGAGAAGTGGATAGATCATGACGATCCCGAAGGCAATCAGCAAAACGTGCCGCACTAAGCGACGAGCCCGCGAATCCTGACGAAGTGGATCGTATTCCGGAGCCTCGATCGTTCTATTTTTCGTCAGCATAAAACACCCAGTATCGAGAAGCAATGAAGTTGATGGCCGTGAGCACCGCGATGGCGATCAGGAGAACCCAGCCCAGGGCTGCGGCGTACCCCATGTCGAAGTTTCGGAACCCTTGGATGTACAGGTAGAGCGTGTAGAACATCGTCGAGCCATTGGGACCCCCTGTCCCGCCTGATACCACATACGAAGGCGTAAACGCCTGGAAAGCATTGATGAACTGGATGATCAAATTGAAGAAGATCATCGGCGTGAGCATGGGGACCGTGATGCTCCAAAATCGGCGAATCGCCCCTGCACCGTCAAGCAGCGCAGACTCGTATAGGTCGTGCGGAATCTGTCGCAGTCCGGCAAGAAAAATGATCATCGGTGAACCGAAGGTCCACACGTTCAACACGATCAGCGTTCCCAGCGCCGTCGACGTATTCTGGAGCCAACTAGTGGGCTCCACCCCGAAGATATCCAGCACGCCGTTCAGCAGACCATCATAGCCGAATATCCGTCTCCAGAGCACCGCAACGGCAACGCTCGCGCCCAGGAGAGACGGTAGGTAGTAACCCGAGCGATAGATAGCAAGACCGCGGAGACCTTTATCCAGAACCACCGCGAGGAAAAGTGCGAGTGCAAGCTGAAGCGGCACCGAGACGAACACGTAAATGATCGTGACCTGCGCCGAGTTCAGAAAATGCGGGTCGGAGAACATCCGGACGAAGTTGTCCAACCCAGCCCACGAGGGCGGCGACAGCAGGTTGTACCTGGTGAAGGCGAGGTAGAGCGAAGCCAGGACCGGACCGGCGGTCAATGCTACGAATCCCAGGATCCACGGTGAGAGGAAGAGGTGGCCGGAGAGTGTATGCCTGTTCTTGTCCCGCCGCGGAGGCGGAGGCGCGTCGGGTGCCTCCACTCCGTCCGAGCGCGTCAGCACGGGCTTAGCTGGCACGTTCGACCGCTTCCGTCAGTTCATCGACGAAGGTCTGCGATGCCTGGGAGATGGACGCGCCGTCGAGGGCGACCGACTCAATGGCCTGAGCCATCATGCCGCGCCAGTTGCCGGCACCGGGCGGGACCTCAGCTCGCGGCCGCATCTCATGGGCCGCCTCGCGCTCGATGACCTCGATGACCTTCTGGCCGGTCTCGTCTGCCGTGTCCCGCGCGACGTCCTGAAGCCTCTGCGAAGTGGGGATGCCCTGGTTCTGCCCGACCAACGGCGGAACCTCTTCGGAGTTGAGCAGGAAATTCATCAGCTGCGCGGATGCTTCGGGATCCGAGCTCTGCTCGTAAACACCGAACCGCACCACATGGAGGTACCGGTGTCCCGGAGAAGGGTCGTCGACCGTGGGAACCATGTGCACATCGAGCTCCCACTCGACTCCGGGCTGGTCATTCGCGAGGTGGTTCGCATTCCCGGGGAAGAACAGCGCGCGAGGTTGGACCGTGTCCGGGCCAGGGTTGACACCCTCTTGCTCCTGAACCGACATCGAGGCACCGGATGCCTCGAGGCGCTCCCAGAAGTCCAACCACTCCCCGACCCCATCGGCATCAAAGCCCACCTCGCCGTCAACGGTGAACAGTTCCTGACCGATCTGGCGGAGGAACGCATTGAAGGGCAAGTCGGCGTAAGCGCCATAGTTGGTTCCGTAGCGCCCGTCCTCGGTCGCATCGGAGAACTCCTGGCAAATCTCCGCGAAGTCGTCCCACGTCCAGCTCTCGTCATCAGGAATCTCGATGCCGACCTCGTCGGCAAAGTCCCTGTTCGACCGGATAACAGCGTTCCAGTACGCATAGGGCATGGCCGTTAGCCGTCCGTCAATGCGCCAATCGTCGACAAGTTGCGGATCCAGGTCCGACAGGTCAAGGACACCGGAGTCGACAAACTCGTCAACCCCGTGAAGCTGACCGTTCGTGTGCCATTCGAGCACATTGAACCCCGCCATGAAGAACAGGTCGGGCCCGTCACCAGCGGCAAACTGGGTGACCATACGGTCCTGGTACGGTTCGTAGTCCGCGTACTCAGGATCGACGGCAATGCCTGTCTCTTCCTCGAAGGACTGCAACAGTTGCATATACGCCTGCTGGCGCTCTGAACCGCCATACCAGGCGAACCTGATGTTGCTGCCGCCCGCACCACAGGCGGTGAGGCCGAAAGCGCCAAGTCCGACAGCTGCTGCTCCGCCGAACAGCATTGAACGGCGACTGATCTCAAAGGACATTTTTCCTCCTGAACAGGGAATGCGGATGTTGGGTATTCACGCAGTTGTCACACGACGTTCCGCGCCGGTGAGGTAGTGCTGATCGATCTCGACACCCCATCCAGGAGCATCGGATACCGCGACGGCGCCGTTCACCACTTCGGGAACGGGGTGGTAGAGATCGCGCGCCCAGGAGTCCTCCTCGATACTCCACTCCTGGAACTGCGAGATCGACGGTGAAGCCATGGCCAGATGGAGCGTGAAGACCTGCAGCAGCGAGAGGTTCGCGCAGTGCGGAGTACAGGGAATTCCTGCTGCCTCAGCCATGTGGACCACCCGACGCGCTCGAGCCATGCCCCCGAGGTAGCCGATGTCGGGCTGGATGATGTCGACCGCCCGCTGCGTGATCATGCGATGGACCTGCTCGAGCACCATGTCTTGCTCGCCGCCGGCCACGGGAATGTCGAGCACCCTGGCCACCTCGGCGGTGTTCTCGATCTGCTGATAGGGGCACGGCTCCTCGAAATGGTGGTACCCGTAGTCCTCGAGCATGCGTCCGACCCGGATCGCGGCAGAGACCGAGTAGGCACCGTTGGCGTCGGCGTTGATGGCGACGTCATCTCCAAGCGCCTCACGGATCGCCGGAATGAGAGTTTCCGTCCGCCCGGGCGCGGCATCAACGTCACGCCCGTTCACCTGACCGATCCGGACTTTGACCGCTTGGAATCCATCGCGATCGATCAGTGCCTGGAGGCGCTCCCCCTCAGCTCCCGGACTGATGTCCCGCCTCATGCTCGAGGCATAGACCGGCACACGGTCGCGCGCCCGACCGCCGAGCAGCTTGTAGACCGGCTGTTCACTGGCCTTGCCCAACAGGTCCCAGATGGCGGTGTCGATGCCGCACAGCGCACGCAGGAGGAGAGAGCTCGGGAGCTTGTAGGTCTTCTCGACGAACTGACTCGCCAGCACGTCGATATCCCACGGGTCACGTCCCAGGAAGAACGGCGCCACCATCTTGTGCAGGAGGGGCACACTCAGATCAGCCCCGTGTGGTGAGACCTGCCCAACACCCTCGAGGCCCTCGTCCGTGCGCACGCGCACCATGGCGATCTGTGGATCTCGCTGGAACGTCTCAATCTCTCGGATCCTCATCGATCCTTCTCTCGTCGTCAGGCCGAAGTGTCTCCGGCGCGCCGTGGACGGCGTTGAGTCAGCTGGCCGACCTTGATTTCACGATGCGGTATGCATCTTCCGAAATATCGTGAGAACCTTAACCCACATCGCCAGTCCTGTCACGACGTCATCGACGACACCGAGGAGGCACCCATGGCATGGGATCTCAAGTCAGGTCCAGGACCCACAGGGCGTGTGGAACCTGAACCGGGGGTCAGCGAGACCGTCGCACGAGTCATCGCGGACGTCCGAGCGCGCGGAGATGACGCTGTTATCGAGTACGCACGGCAGTTCGATGGCACGGTCGACTCCGACCTCCGCCTGACCGCATCGAAGATCGAGGAGATCGTCGACGGCGTGCCCGTCGAGGTGCGCGCCGACATCGCCACAGTCCAACGCAATGTGCGGGATTTCGCTGAACGCCAGCTGGAGAGCATGAAGGCTTTCGAGGCTGAGGTGGCACCGGGGGTGGTCCTCGGGCAACGCCACACACCAATCGAAGCGGTGGGCGCCTACGTCCCCGGGGGGCGCTACCCACTGCTGGCCACCGCACACATGACGATCGTGACCGCCAGAGTCGCCGGAGTGCCCCGAGTTGCGGCCTGCACCCCACCCATTCGCGGCGAGGTTCCGGCCGCCACGATCGCTGCGATGTCCATGGCCGGAGCCGACGAGATCTACCTGCTCGGCGGAGTGCAAGCGGTCGCTGCTTTGGCGATCGGCACCGAGACCATACCCAGCGTGGACCTCCTCGCCGGTCCCGGGAACGCGTACGTCGCCGAGGCGAAACGACAGCTGTTCGGAGACGTGGGCATCGATCTCACCGCGGGCCCGACAGAGACCCTGATCATCGCGGACGACACTGCCGATGCACGCATCGTCGCAGTTGATCTGCTCAGCCAGGCCGAGCACGGACCAGATTCACCCGCCGTCCTGATCACGACCTCGGAGCAACTCGGACTCCGCGTGCTCGAGCTCATCGACCGGCTTCTGCCAGGAATGAGCACCCGCGAACTCGCCGGCCCCGCCTGGCGTGACCATGGTGCGGTCCATGTGGTCCCCGATCTCGCGGAGGCCTACGCGCTGGCGGATGAATACGCGAGCGAGCACGTCCAGATCCTCACCGCAGAGCCCCGCGACGCTCTGGAACGCATGCAGCACTACGGCGCACTCTTTCTGGGCGAAGGCACATGCGTCTCGTACGGGGACAAGGTCATTGGGACCAATCACGTACTCCCCACCCGGGGAGCGGCGCGCTACACCGGAGGGCTCTGGGTCGGTAAGTACCTCCGCACCACCACCTATCAGGAGGTCACCGATCGGTCGGCTAGTGCCGCGCTCGGTGAACTGTGCGGTCGGGCGGCACGTGCCGAATCCTTCGAGGGCCACGCACGCTCCGGAGATCTTCGGGCCGCCCTGTGGGGCAACGCAGAGCCCACCTGGATGGAGGGGTTGTGATGATCAGGCGCCACGGGCCAGCATGGGCGTCGCCCTGCGATCGTACGGCGAGCCGGTGAGCGCCTCCGCGGCGGTGGTCACGGTGCCGATCCCGCAACTGCGAACGGCACTGGTGCGCGCTCTCGTCCGCGCCGGCGTCGCTGAGGACGAAGCTCACCTTCAAGCTGAGAATCTGCTCGAGGGCGATCTGCGGGGGCACCCCTCACACGGGGCGCGGCGCCTACCGCTCCTCGTCGAGCGGATTCATCGGGGCCTTGTCACCTCCGGGGTCCCGCCGACCATGACCTGGACGACGGAGTCCGTACTCGAGGTCGACGGCCGGGACGGCCTCGGCGCGGTTGTCGCGCACCAGGCGATCGATGAGATCTCCGACCGCGCGAGATCTACCGGAATCGCCCTGGCCTGCGTGCGCAAAGCTCACCACGTCGGCATGCTCGCCCCCCACGTCGAACGGATAGCCCAGGGCGGCATGATCGCGATAGCGATGACCACCAGCGAGGCGCTCGTCCACCCGTGGGGTGGAACCAAGGCTCTCCTGGGCACGAATCCCCTCGGTATCGCAATACCAACCGGCCGAGCTGACGCGCCGTTCGTCCTGGACATGTCCACTGCTGCAGTCTCGCGGGGAAGGATTCTCGACCACGCGGAGCGTGGGCTGCCTCTGCCTCCCGGTTGGGCGGTCGATGACGAGGGCACACCGGCCACCGATCCGGCCACTGCTCAGGCCATCAGCCCTTTCGGCGGACCCAAGGGGTTCGCGCTGGGCCTCGCACTCGAGCTTCTCGTGGCGCAGCTGACCCAGACCGAAGTGGGTGCCCGTGTGCACGGCACGCTGGACGCCACGGAACCGGTGACGAAGGGCGACGTCTTCCTCGCTGTGTCCCTGGAGCGGCTCGGGATCGCAATGGGCGGACCCGACATCCTCGGATACCTCGAGGAGCTCCGCGGCAGTTCCGCTGATCCGGCTACGCCGGTACTCATTCCTGGTGACCGCGCCAGGGTCGCCCGCGAGCGACACACCCGAGACGGGGTCCACCTCAGCCGCGAGGTCTGGGAAGGCGTCCGGCGCCTCGCCGACCGGAAAGGATCCACCACATGAACCCCTCCGCCTTCGGGGTGATCCGAGCACCCAGGAGTATCGTCTTCGGCTCGGGTAGTGCCTCGGCCATCCCGGAGCATGTCGCCAGCATCGGCGGTCGAGCGGCGATCTGCGTCGATCCTGTGCTCGCGCGGACTGCGGGCTTCCGCCGCACTCAGGAGGCCATGGCCGCGCGAGGCGTCGCCACCGAGCTCATCACCGACATCCAGCCGGAACTTCCCGTCGATCTCATCCACGAGGCGGCGGACAGAGGTCGTCGTTTTCGACCAGACGTGGTGCTTGGGTACGGGGGTGGGAGCTCTCTGGACCTCGCCAAACTGGTCGCGCTCCTCCTCACCCACGACCAACCGCTGCACGAGTTCTACGGAGAGAACCATGTGCCTGGGCCCGTGGTACCGATCATCGCTGTTCCGACCACGGCGGGCACCGGATCCGAGGTGACACCGGTTGCTGTACTCACCGACCCCGCGAAGCAGCTCAAGGTCGGAGTGTCCTCGCCCTTCCTCGTTCCGCACGCCGCCATCGTGGACCCGCTGCTCACGCTCGGCGCCCCTCCTGCCGTCGTGGCACATGCGGGTGCGGATGCTCTCGTGCACGCCGTCGAGGCGGCCACCGCGGTGCGGTCCAGACACAACCTGACACGCGAACTTCCGGTGTTCGTCGGCGAGAACGACCTCAGCCGCCCGCTCGCACTTGAGGCGGCACGGCATCTCGTCACCCATCTGCCCCAGGCCACCGCCCGCCCGGAGGACCTCCGGCCACGCGAGGGCCTCGCGCTGGGAAGCCTCCTGGCGGGTATCGCCTTCGGCTCTGCCGGCACTCACCTCTCCCATGCCATCCAGTACCCGGTCGGCGCCTTGACCGGAACAGCGCACGGCCTCGGTACCGGACTGCTGCTGCCCTACGTCCTCGAGGCGATTCTTCCGGATGCGACCGATCGACTCGCCGCCATCGGGACAGCCCTCGAGGTGCGTGCGTCCAGCCAGGACGCGCTGGCGCACGGCGCCATCGCGACGATCCGGGAGGTGATGAGAGCCATCGGAATCCCGCAGACTCTCGCCGACATCGGCGTGCGCGAGGCCGACCTATCGCGCATCACCGAGATGGCCTGCGGGGTGACCCGACTCGCCGGCAACAGTCCCGTACCTGCCGACGCAGAACTCGTTGGTGCCATTGTCCGCTCCGCATATAGCGGAGCCTCCGCCACCGACGGATGACCACACCCCGAGAGCGATGGAGAAATAGATGACCTACCTGAGCGACCTCTACATCGACGGTACCTGGCGCCCGGCATCGAGCGGCGACACCTTGGGGGTCGCCGACCCCGCCACCGGGGAGGTGCTGGCACGCTTCGCCATCGCCACCGAAGAGGACTGCCTCGATGCAGTGTCGTCGGCTACACGGGCATTCCCCGCGTGGCGGGCCATGGCACCGCGGCAACGTGCCGAGATCCTGCGCCGCACCTTCGAGACCCTGACCGCAGAACAGGACCGTCTGATCGAGCTGATCGTCGCCGAGAACGGCAAGGCACACGCCGACGCTGCGGCCGAAGCCTCCTACGCCACCGAGTTCTTCCGGTGGTTCGCCGAGGAAGCCGTGCGTGTCGCCGGCGACTTCCGGAGGTCGCCGGGAGGCGACAAGGATCTCGTGGTCACCCACGAGCCGGTCGGTGTCGCGCTGTTGATCACCCCGTGGAACTTCCCGGCGGCGATGGCCACCCGCAAGCTCGCCCCGGCGCTCGCGGCCGGTTGCACCGCCGTCCTGAAGCCTGCCGCTGAGACCCCGTTGACCGCGGCCTACATCGTGGACGTGCTCCGGCGTGCAGGTCTCCCGCCCGGCGTGGCGAACCTCGTCCTGCCTCACCCTGCGGGTCCGGCGGTGGCGCGGATGCTGGCCCACCCTGCTGTCCGCGCGCTGTCCTTCACCGGCTCGACCGAGGTCGGGCGGATCCTGCTTCGCGAAGCGTCCAGCAGTGTCACCACCTGCTCGATGGAGCTCGGAGGAAACGCGCCTTTCGTCGTGCTGCCCGGCGCCGACGTCGACCGGGCGGTCGACGGCGCCATGGTCGCGAAGATGCGCAACGGGGGCGCCGCCTGTACCGCGGCGAACCGCTTCTATGTACATGCCTCGCTGGCAGCGGAGTTCACCAACGGTTTGACCCGCGCCATGAGCGATCTGCGCACCGGAGCAGGCTCCGACCGCCGGAACCATCACGGCGCCCTGGTCTCGGCCGAAGAACGGGACAAGGTCGCTCGCCTCGTCGATGAGGCCGTCGCCGCGGGGGCCGTCGCACACTTCCGGGCAGTGGCACCAGATTCCGGCGCCTTCTATCCGCCCACCGTGCTCACCGGAGTGCAGCACGGCAGCACACTCACTCGGACCGAGATCTTCGGCCCGGTCGCACCGATCATCACCTTCGACGAGGTCGACGAGGCGGTCTCCATGGCCAACGACACCGAGCACGGACTGATCGCCTACGTCTACGGGCCGCTCGAGGACGCCCTGGGCGTTGCCCGTCAGCTCGACTCCGGGATGGTTGCGGTCAACCGAGGTGTGGCCTCGGACCCCGCCGCCCCCTTCGGAGGTGTCAAGCAGAGCGGCATCGGACGCGAGGGCGGCTTCGACGGCATTCACGAGTTCCTTGAGACGAAGTACATCGCCCTGGACGCCCTCGCCTGATCCTCCCGAGCCCGGAGTGACCTATCGCCCGGCCGCACGGGGCGGACAGTCAGGACCTCTCGAAGCTCCGTACTGCGTCGGCTACCGCCTCAGCCACCCGGGGATCGAACACACCAGGGATCACGAAAGCCGGGTTCAACTCCTCGTCCGAGACCACCTCGGCGATCGCTACGGCGGCCACGCGCAGTAGCTCTTCTGTGATGTCAGTTGCCCCGACGTCGAGCAGTCCGCGGAACAGGCCAGGAAAGGCGAGCACATTATTGATCTGGTTGGGGTGGTCGCTGCGGCCGGTCGCCACCACTGCGGCGGTTTCTGCGGCCTCGAGCGGGTCGACCTCCGGAGTGGGGTTGGCCAGGGCGAAAACGATGGCGTCCTCGTTCATGGCGGCGATGTCTGCGCCGGTCAGGATGTTCGCCGCCGACACGCCGATGAAGACATCGGCCTCCACCAGCCCCTCCTTGAGGGTTCCGGTGACGTTCTCGGGATTGGTGTGATCGATGATCCAGTCGCGGTTGCGGTCCTCGTTCCGGTTGCCGGCGTGCACGGCACCATCTTTATCGAAGCCGACGATGTGCTGCGCGCCCTGCGCGACGAGCAGCTTGATGATCGCCGTCCCCGCAGCCCCGACGCCGGAGACGACGATGCGCACTGTCTCCAGAGACTTGCCGACGACCTTCAACGCATTGATCAGCGCTGCGAGTACCACGATGGCCGTACCGTGCTGATCGTCGTGAAAGACCGGGATGTCCAGCTCATCGCGCAAGCGCTCTTCGATCTCGAAGCATCGTGGAGCGGAGATGTCCTCCAGGTTCACTCCGCCGTAGACCGGCGCGAGGGCCTTGACGATGGAGATGATCTCTTCGGTGTCGGTGGTGTCCAGACAGACCGGCCAGGCATCCACTCCGGCGAACTGTTTGAAGAGCGCAGCTTTGCCCTCCATGACCGGGAGCGCGGCTGCGGGGCCGATATCACCCAGGCCGAGCACGGCGGTCCCGTCGGTGACGACGGCCACCGTGTTCCGCTTGATGGTCAGGCGCCTCGCGTCCTCGGGCTTCTTCGCGATGGCCAGGCACACTCGCGCCACACCGGGGGTGTAGGCGCGAGAGAGATCGCGCCGGGTCTTGAGTGGGACCTTCGGGGTCACTTCGATCTTCCCCCCGAGGTGCATGAGGAAGGTCGAGTCAGACATCTTGAGCACCTGGACGCCATCCAGCGCGTTCAGGGCATCTCGTACCTGCTCGCCGTGTTCACCGTCGACGGTGTCGCAGGTGACGTCCACGGTCACGGTCGACGTCGTCGAGTGGGAGACATCGACACCGGTCACCGCCGCACCGACATCTGCGACTGCCTGGACCACGGTCGATGTCGCGTGCTGGGATGCGGGCACCTCCACTCGTAGAGTGATCGTGTAGCTGGGGCTGGGGAGGCCAGCTCGCCTCACAGTACGAGGGCTCTCGCTCACTCCGGGATCCTCTCCTCACGGCGTCCATGCCTTGACCAGACGGACACTATTGTGTCGCACCCAACCCCGGGCACGATTCCGTTTTGTGGAATACTCTTTTCATTAGTGTACCGCGAGGAGAATGACGATGACCAGGCCAGGCGAGGTGCAGTCCGTAGCACGAGCAATCGACGTTCTGGAGCTACTGGCGGACCTAGGACGCCCCACTGCACTGAGCGAGATCTCCGAGGAGACCGGGCTTCCGCTTCCCACTATCCACCGGTTGATCCGCACACTTGTTGCCCGTGGCTACGCACGTCAACTTCCCTCCCGTCGTTACACGCTGGGCCCGCGCGCGGTACGCATCGGCGAGGTGGCGGGCCGCCAACTCGGTGCGGGTACCCGCCCGCACCTCGAGCGACTGGCCCGCGAACTCGGCGAGTCGGCCAACCTGGCGATGCTGGACGGAGACATGGCGGTCTACGTCGCTCAAGCTTCATCGACGCAGTCGATGCGCATGTTCACCGAAGTCGGTAGGCGCGTGCACTGCCATTGCACCGGCGTGGGTAAGACGATCCTCGCGCAACTCCCCTCGGAGCAGGTCCGGGCGATCATCGGGAGCGCCGGGATGCCTCCGGCGACACCCAGCTCTCTGACCACCCTGGACGACTTGCTCGCGGAACTCGCACTGATCCGTTCACGCGGCTATGCCATTGACGACGGCGAGCAGGAACTCGGCGTGCGATGCTTCGCCGTGGCGGTGCCCGGATCGCCTACCCCGGCCGCGCTCTCGATCTCCGGACCCGAAACGAGAGTGACCGCCGACTTCGGCGAGAACGCGGTCCCGATCCTCCGCGACGCCGCAGCCGCAGTGGGTGAGCAGATGCTCGGTTCTGCCGGCTGATCACCCGAGGTCCGGGCCGCGCTGTCAGCCACGAGCACCGCCGGTCTCAGGCGCCGGCCTTCTCCATGATGATCTCCCGGACGCGCCCGGCATCGGCCTGGCCGCGGGTGGCCTTCATGACCGCGCCCACGATCGCGCCCGCAGCCTGGACCTTGCCGCCTCGGATCTTCTCGACGACGTCTGGGTTGGCGGCCAGCGCGTCGTCGACCGCCTGCTCCAGGGCACCCTCGTCGGAGACGACCTCCAGGCCCCGTGCCGTCACGATCTCCTCCGGCGAACCCTCGCCGGCGAGCACGCCGGCCAGCACCTGCCGGGCGAGTTTGTCGTTGAGACGGCCGTTGTCGACCAGCTGCTGCAGCTCGCCGATCTGCGCCGGGGTGACCGGCAGATCCTCCAGCGCGACACCGTCGTTCTTCGCCGTCCGGGAGAGTTCGCCCATCCACCACTTCCGGGCCGCTGCCGCGGAAGCGCCGGCGGCGATGGTGGCCTCGACCAGCTCGGTCGCGCCGGCGTTGATCAGGTCCCGCATCTCGGGATCACTGACGCCCCACTCCTCTTGCAGCCGCTTGCGGCGCACCGCAGGCAGCTCGGGCAGCGAGGCCCGGATCTCCTCCACCCACTCGCGCGACGGAGCCACCGGTACCAGGTCCGGTTCGGGGAAGTATCGGTAGTCCTCGGCGTCGGACTTCACTCGGCCCGAGGACGTCGAGGCGGTGTCCTCGTGGAAGTGACGCGTCTCCTGGATGATCGTGCCGCCGCCGTCGAGAGTTCCAGCCTGGCGGGAGATCTCGTAGCGCACCGCACGCTCGATGGAGCGGAAGGAGTTGACGTTCTTGGTCTCGGTGCGCGTGCCCAGCGGCGCCTCGGGTGAGGGACGGAGGGAGACGTTGATGTCGGCACGAACATTGCCTCGTTCCATCCGCGCCTCCGAGACGCCGGTCGCGCGGAAGATGTCGCGCAGAGCGGAGACGTAGGCGCGAGCGATCTCCGGGCCGCGCGCCCCCACTCCGGTGATGGGTTTGGTGACGATCTCCACCAGCGGGATACCCGCCCGGTTGTAGTCCACCAGCGAGTACTCCGCGCCCTGGATGCGCCCGGACCCACCCACGTGGGTGTTCTTGCCGGCGTCCTCCTCCATGTGGGCGCGCTCGATCTCCACGCGGAAGACCTCACCGTCCTCGAGCTCGACATCGAGATAGCCGTCGAAGGCGATCGGTTCGTCGTACTGCGAGGTCTGGAAGTTCTTGGGCACATCCGGGTAGAAGTAGTTCTTCCGGGCGAAGCGGCAGGTCTCGGCGATCTCGCAGTTCAGTGCCAGTCCGATGCGGATGGCGTACTCCACCGCGGTGCCGTTGACCACGGGCAGCGCGCCGGGCAGGCCCAGGGAGACCGGGGTGATCGCTGTGTTCGGAGCGTCACCGAAGGTCTGCGGGGCGCCGTCGAACATCTTGGTGACGGTGCCGAGTTCGACGTGCACCTCGATGCCCAGCACGGGGTCGTAGCGGCCGATCGCCTCGTCGTAGTCGACGAGCGTCTCGCTGGCGGGCGCGGTCATCGGGTGACCTCCTGGGTGGTCAGCTCGGGGGCGCGGTCGAGCAGCGGCCCGCCCCACTCGTCGGTGAGCAAGCGTTCCAGTGCGCCGCCGACCCGGTACAACCGGTCGTCGGCGCGGGCGGGAGCGAGGATCTGGAATCCCACGGGCAGACGGTCGTCGCTGAGCCCGGAAGGCAAGGACATACCTGGCACACCGGCGAGGTTGGCGGGAATGGTCGCCACATCGTTGAGGTACATGGCCATCGGGTCGTCCACCTTCTCGCCGAAGCGGAAGGCCGTGGTCGGTGCGGTGGGGCTGACCAGGACGTCGGTCTGCTCGAAGGCGGCGTTGAAGTCGCGCTGGATGAGGGTCCGGACCTTCTGTGCGCTGCCGTAGTAGGCGTCGTAGTAACCCGCCGAGAGGGCGTGAGTACCGAGGATGATGCGCCGCTTGACCTCGTCGCCGAAACCGGCGCCGCGGGTGGCCGCCATCACCGTCTCGGCCGTGATCGGCCCCTCGTCGGGTTCCACGCGCAATCCGAAGCGCATGCCGTCGAACTTGGCGAGGTTCGAGGAGGCTTCGGCAGGCAAGATCAGGTAGTACGCGGCCAAGGCGTACTCGAAGTTCGGGCAGCTCACCTCCACGATCTCCGCGCCGGCACCGGCCAAGAGCTCGAGGGCGTGGTCGAAGCTGGCCCGGACGCCGGGCTGGTAGCCCTCACCGCCGAGCTCAGTGACCACGCCGATACGCATGCCGGCCACATCTCCGCGGCGGGCAGCCTCGACCAGGCCCGTGGCCGGATCGGGCAGGGAGGTCGAGTCCCGCGGATCGTGCACGCCGATGACCTCGTGCAGCATGGCGGAGTCGAGAACGGTCCGCGAGACGGGACCGGCCTGGTCCAGCGAGGACGCGAGCGCGATCAGGCCGTAGCGCGAGACGCCGCCGAAGGTGGGCTTGACGCCCACGGTGCCGGTGACGGCAGCGGGCTGGCGGATCGAACCGCCCGTGTCGGTGCCGATGGCCAGCGGAGCCTCGAAAGCTCCGACAGCTGCCGAGGAGCCTCCACCCGACCCGCCGGGGATGCGATCCAGATCCCACGGGTTACGGGTGGGGCCGAAGGCCGAATGCTCGGTGGATGAGCCCATCGCGAACTCGTCCATGTTGGTCTTGCCCAGGATGGGCATGCCCGCCTCGCGCAGCAGTCGAGTCACGGTGGCGTCGTAGGGCGGCACCCAGTGCTCCAGCATCTTCGAGCCGGCGGTGGTGACCTGCCCGTGCGTGACGACGACGTCCTTGACCGCGATCGGCACGCCGGCGAGCGCGGGCAGATCCTTCCCGGCAGCACGATCAGCGTCAACTTTCTCCGCGGCGGCGAGTGCGCCATCGGCGTCGACGTTGAGGAAGGCGTGCACGGGGCCGTCCACGGCCACGATGCGGTCGAGATGGGCGCGGGTCGCCTCGGTGGAGGAGACGTCGCCGGCGCGCAGTCGCTCGGCGAGTTCTGCGGCGCTCAGCCGGGTCAGCTCAGTCGAAGCAGTCATTCAGGCGCCCTCTCCCAGGATCTGCGGCACGGCGAACTGGTCGTTCTCCGCGCTCGGCGCTCCCGCGAGCACCTCGTCACGGACGAGGACCTCGGCGACGACGTCGGGGCGGGTGACGTTGGTCAGCGCGATGGGGTGGGAGGTCGCCGGCACATCGGGGGTAGCGACCCTGTTCACCTGTGACACCGCCTCGGCGATGACATCGAGTTCACCGGCGAGGCGGTCGATCTCGTCCGAGCTGAGGGCGATCCGGGCCAGGGCCGCGACGCGCGCGACCTCCGCAGAGGAGATGGTGGACATGGCGGCAATCCTACGTGCCCGCACGCCCGGTCCCGGTGCCGCACCCGCTGTTCGGCCACACGCCACGCGTCGTCCCCGCTCGCCCGTCCGCGCCTGGCTCTAGTCTGGTCGGCATGTCCTTGTCGCGCCGCCTGTCCCGCGTTCGCCTGCGACACCTGTGGCGGGGGGTGCGTTGGTACGTAGGCACACTCACCTTCCTGCAGGCGGTCACCATTGCCGTGATCGTCGTGGTCGACCGGGTGCGCAAGCAGCGCGAGCCCGCGGCCGGCGAGTTCCCCCGGGTGGATCCCACCACGGTGCGCGTGGCCAATGGCCAGGTCACCGTCTTCACGTACGGCGCCGACCTCTACCGGGACATGATCGAGCGCATCGAGCAGGCCGAGCGCTTCATCTACTTCGAGACCTTCATCTGGAAGGCGGACGAGACCGGGCACGCCGTCAAGACGGCGCTTCTGGATGCAGCCCGCCGCGGCGTCGAGGTGTACATCGTTTTCGATTCCTTCGGCAACGGCGTGGTCCCGCGGGCGTTCAAGCGCTTCCCGCGCATGCGCCGATTGCACGTGCTGCCGTTTCCCTTCATCAGGCCCGGGCTGCTCACCGGTGACCTCCGTAAGACCGGGCGCGATCACCGCAAGATCCTGGTGGTCGACGGCAGGACCGGGTACGTGGGCGGATACAACATCGGCGATCTCTACGCGACCACGTGGCGTGACACCCACATCCGCGTGGATGGCTCCAGCACCTGGGAGCTGGAGCACGCTTTCGCGAGCTTCTGGAACGATCACCGCAAGCGGCGCCACCCGATCATCGAGGCCAAGGGCGCACGATCGTGGGACGCGCGGATCCGCGCTCACCAGAACAACCCCAGCCGGCTGATCTTTCCCGTGCGCGGCACCTACCTCGACGCGATTGACCGCGCACAGCACCACGTCTACATCACGCAGGCGTACTTCATTCCGGACCGCGAGATCCTCGGCGCCCTGGTGGCCGCAGCCGAACGCGGTGTGGACGTGCGCGTGCTCATCCCCGAGGTTTCCAACCACGTGCTCGCCGACTGGCCCGCACGCAGCCAGTACACGGAGCTCCTGGAGGCCGGTGTGAGCCTCTGGCTCTACCAGGACGCCATGATCCATGCCAAGACGATGACGGTGGACGGCCGCTGGACCACCGTGGGCACGACGAACATCGACCGGCTCTCCATGACCGGGAACTTCGAGATCAACTTGGAAATCTTCGACCGGGATCTGGCCAAGCACATGGAGTCCGTCTTCTACGTCGATCTCACCAACTCGCGACGGTTGACCCTGCAGGAGTGGGAAGCGCGCGGCATCCTGGCCCGGGTCGCCGAGCGATTGCTCAAGCCGCTGGCGCCGCTACTGTAGGGCGGCCTTCCGCCACTCAGTGGTGCCGGGGGCACGGTCCTCGCGAACCTTGGACGCTCAGAGCGTCTTGGTGAAGACCCACATGACTGGGCCGGGATCGCGCCACCAGCCGATATAGTCCCGCTCGGCGTCGTGGCGGAAGCCGCACCGCTCGTACAGCCGATGCGGGCCGGACGGCCCGTCCACGGTGTCCACGCACAGCACCGCGCGCCCCCACCCCTGTGCGCGGGCGTGCTCCTCGGCTCCGCGCATGAGCGCCTCGCCCACACCCCGACCTCGCGCGGAGCGCAACACTGCCAGCATGCGCAGCTCGATCTCGCCGTCATGGGAGATGTCCGCCCACGCACTGCCGTGCGGCGCCAAGGAGATCGTGCCCAGGAGTTCCCGCGATCCGGCGTCGCGGGCGACCAGCACGGTGCAGCCGGCGTCGGCGCGCGCGGCCACGTCACGAAGCATGACGGCGTACTCGCCCTCGGCCTCGTATCCGGAGGCCGCCACCTCCCCGGCGAGTGCGTACTCATCGGGCTGTGCTTCCTCCACGAGAACCCTTCGTTCACCGCGGGAACCGCCAACGCTCTGCATCACCGGCTCTGTGCCGGTGATGCGCTCCATGCTCTCCGTGCTCATTCCTGTTCTTCCTCAGCGTCGGCAGGAGTCACGGCTTCCGGCCCACCCTCGAGCAGCGCCACGAAACCGTTCTCGTCCAGGATGGGGCGTCCGAGCTCGCGAGCCTTGGCCTCCTTCGAGCCGGCGTTGTCTCCCACCACGACAAAATCGGTCTTCTTCGAGACCGACCCGGCGGCTTTCCCACCACGAATGAGGATCGCTTCCTTGGCGGAATCCCTGGTGAACCCCTCCAGGGAGCCAGTGACCACCACGGTCAGGCCCTCCAGGGTGCGAGCGACTGACTCGTCGCGCTCCTCCGCCATGCGCACGCCGGCAGCGGCCCAGCGTTCGATGATCTCGAGATGCCAGTCCTCCTCGAACCACGCCTTCAATGACGCTGCGATCGTCGGGCCGACGCCGTCGACCGCGGCCAGGCGCTCCTCATCCGCGACACGAATCGCATCGATCGATCCGAGCTCGGTGGCCAAGGCCCGGGCGGCGGTGGGGCCGACGTGCCGGATCGACAAAGCCACCAGCACGCGCCAGAGCGGCTGGGAGGCGCCCTTGTCGCGAAGCTCCTTGAGGAACTTGCGGGTGTTGTCGCCCGGCTGGGACGGTTTGGCGATGCTGCCGTCCGGGGCGAACTGTGGCTTGGACCAGAAGTAGAGCTCGGGAACGAGGAGTCCGTTCTCCTCCCAGCGGCCGCGGGCACCATCCTTCCCCTTCACCCAGTCGCGGTCCTTGGCCCAGATGTAGGTGTCCTTCAGCCGCTCGGGGGTCAGGTCGAAGAGCTCGGCCTCGGTGCTGAGCACGGGCTCCTGGGGCAGCGGAGCACCGTCGTCACCAAAGACCACCGGTGCCCCAGACTCGGCGGCCTTCTGCCGGTTGATCCACTCCGGCGAGGGGAGACGGAGCACGACCCCGCTCTCATCCACTACCCGGTCCGGCTCGGCCAGGACGATCGCTGCCCTCTCGCCCAGAGCCTCGATGTCGAGCGCACCCCGCGAACCAATGTGGGCCACGCGCTCAGCGAGCTGAGAGGGGCATGATCGCGCATTGGGACAGCGCAGATCCACATCACCCTCCTTGGCCGGCGCCAGCGTGGAACCACAGGAGGGGCACTCGGTGGGCATCACGAACTCCCGCTCCGTGCCGTCACGCAGATCCACCACCGGGGCAACGATCTCCGGTATGACGTCTCCGGCCTTGCGCAACACCACGGTGTCGCCGATCAGCACGCCCTTGCGCTTGACCTCGCTCGCGTTGTGCAGGGTGGCCAGCGACACCGTGGAGCCGGCCACCAGCACGGGCTCCATCATGCCGAAGGGCGTCACCCGGCCGGTGCGGCCCACGTGCACCCGGATGTCGAGGAGGGTGGTGTTGACCTCCTCGGGCGGGAACTTGTAGGCCACGGCCCAGCGCGGAACGCGCGAGGTGGAACCGAGCTGGCGCTGCAGTGCGAAGTCGTCGACCTTGACCACCACACCGTCGATCTCGTGCTCGACGTCGTGGCGGTGTTCGCCGTGGTGCGCGATCAGCCGCTCCACCTCCGCCATGGAGGAGACCTGCTGGGTGTAGGGAGAGATGGGCACTCCCCAGGCGTCGAGGGCCGCGAAGAGCCCGGTCATCGAGGTCCACTCCGGTGGGGCGCCCTCGGGCCCCCACACGACATCACCGACGCCGTGGGCCACGAAGGCCAGCTCGCGCGAAGCGGTGACCCGAGGATCCTTCTGACGCAGGGAACCGGCTGCCGAGTTGCGCGGGTTGGCGAAGGGGGCCTTGCCGGCCTCCACCAAGGAGGCATTGAGCCGCTCGAAGGCCGCGACGGGAAAGTACACCTCTCCACGAATCTCGATGAGGGCCGGATGTCCCTCGCCCTGAAGCCGGTGCGGGATGTTGGCGATCGTGCGAATGTTGGGCAGGACGCCGTCCCCGGTCCGCCCATTGCCACGCGTGGCCGCCTGCACCAGGCGCCCGTTCTCGTAGGTGAGGTTGGCGGCCAGTCCATCCACCTTGAGCTCGCAGGTCATGGGCAGGCTGGTGCGCCCGGCTTCGGCATGCACTCGCTCGGCCCACTCGCGCAACTCCTCGAGGGAGAAGACGTCTTCCAGGGACTGCATGGGCCGGCGGTGTTCCACGGCGGGGAAGTCGTTGGTGACCGGGTCACCGACGGTCTGGGAGGGCGACTCCGGTACCCGCAGCCCGGTGTGAGCGGCCTCGAGGTCGACAAGCTCGTGGAACAGCGCGTCGTACTCGGCGTCCGACAACGTGGGCTGGGCACGGCCGTACTCCGCGCGGGCCTCGGTGATCCGCTCGGCCAGCTCCTGCCAGCGCTGGCGGGCCTGGGACGGGATGGTCTGCTCGGACGACTCGCTCACTCCCCCATCATCGCGCACGGCGCCGACATCGCCCGTGGAAGGCCACCGGGGGCGTGACGTGCCCTCCAGCACGTCACGCCCCCGGGAGATTGACTGCCCGCGTTCGCTCAGGCGGCGAGCGCCGCCACGGGCTTCGCCTTGGCTGCCGAACGGGCAGGGAGCACCGAGGCCAGAACTCCGGCGATGACCGCACCGGCGGCGCAGGCCGCCACGTAACCCCACGGCACCACGAGGTGCATGTCCCCGACTCCGGAGAGCACGATGCTCGAACCCGCCCAGCCGTAGACGAGGCCGGCCACCGTGCCCAGGCCCGTGCCCACCACGGCGAGCAGCACGCCTTCGACAACCAGTGAGCCACGCAGTTGACCTCGCGTCATTCCCACCGCACGCAGCAACGCATGCTCGCGGCGGCGCTCGATCACGGAGAGCGAGAGCGTGTTCGCCACACCGATGACGGCGATGACCACCGCCACACCGAGCAGGCCGATGATGACCGCGAGCAAGGTCTCGATGACCTGGTCGAGTGCCGCCCGTTCTGCGGCCTCCCCGCTCACCCAGGGCGCGGCTCCGCCCGAGACCTCGGCCACCGCGTCCTGGACGTCACGGACCACGTCGAGCTCGTTGGCACCGTCGGCGATCCGCAACCAGGCGTGCGCCGGTGCGATGTCGGGAGCCATGGTGTCCATGTCCTGCGCGGACACCATCATGGGGAAGGAGCGCGACGTGTCGATGTCGACCTGGAGCTCCACCTCGGTCGCTTCATCCGCTGCGGGGGCCTCGGCGCTGCCCACCCGGAAGGTGATGCTCTCGCCATCGCTCACACCGAGCCACTCAGCGTCATGCTGATCCATGCGGACCGTGCCGGTCTCGAGGTCGGGAAGGAAGGCCGGGTCCCGGATGACCTCACGCAGGTCATCGGTGACCTCGAAGACCTCGAAGAGCGAGGACTCCGAACCATGGTCGACCTCGACGGTGACCGCTCTGCGCGTGGCGATCTGCTCGATCCCCTCGACCTCCGACATCGCCGTGAGCTGAGCGTTGCTGAGCTCGGGGCCCGGAGACGACACCGCGATGTCGACCGGGAAGTACGACAGCAACTCGTTCTCCAGGGTCGCCCGCGCGCTTGCGGCTCCGGTCGCCACCATGACCACCAGACCGACGCCGATCAGGAGGGCGGTCGAGGTCGCCGAGGTCCGGCGCGGATTGCGCGCGCTGTTCGCCGTCGCGAGGCGCACGGTGGCCCGCGACCGACCGGCCAGGCGAGCCCAGAGGCCGCCTGCCACACGAATGATCGCGGGGACCATGAACACCGCACCCACGAGGACGCCAGCAAGCGAGAGCATCCCACCCAGGACGCCGACAGCCAGGGAGAGCAGCATGATGTCACCGCTGTCGGACACCGAGGAGAGCACGACCGCGCCCACGAGCATCAGCGTGCCCGGGATGCCCAGCAGCAGCGCGAGGACGAGCCGCAGCGTGCTCCCACCGCGACGCAGAGCCGGTACTTCGGCCGGTCGGAGTGCGGAGATGGGAGCCACCGCGGTGGCAGCCTTGGCCGGCGCCAAGCCCGCGATCACCGTCACCAGAGTTCCCGTGAGAAGCGGCACCAGAATCGTGGCCAGCGACGGCGAGACCACCGCGGGGATCGGGATCCCCAGATCCTGCGTGCCGGCCACCGCCAGTGCGATCTGGCCGAGGCCCAATCCCAGCAGGATCCCTCCGATCGATGCCAGCACACCGACAGTGAGCGCCTCGACGAGGACTGAGCGCCGGATCTGGGACCGCGTGGCGCCCACGCAACGCAGGAGCGCGAGGGTGTGGCGCCGTTGCGCGATCAGCACTTGGAAGGTGTTCGCGATGACCAGGCCCGCCACGAACATGGCCACGGCAGCAAAGGCCAGCACGAAGCCCACCAGCATGCGCGTGTCACCCGTGAAGTCCGCCGCACGCTGCTGGGCGACCTCATGCACGGTGCGCACGTTGGCCTGGTCCCCCATCGCGACCGAGGCGGCCTCGGCGGCGGCCTGATCGCCAACTCCCGGCGCGGCAACTACCACGACCTCGGTGTACTCCACAGGGGCGTCGCCGCCACTCTGCTCGAGAGCCGCCCACTCCTCGGCCAGGGAGCGGTCGACGACGACCGGGGAGAGGATGGAGTTGATCGCCGGAGGGTCGGCGACGATGCCGGAGACGCGCAGATCCTCGCTGACGTCCTCCAGGGAGTCTTCGGAATCAACCTCCGCGGAGGCGCCGTCAGCCGGGTAGAACTGCACGCTCAGCGTCGCAGTCCCGCCCACCTGCCAGCTCTGATCAGCAGCCGGACCCAAGCCCAGACGGCGAGCACTCGACTCGCTGAGCGCGACCTCACCCGGACCCGGCAGGGCGCCGGCGATGACCTCGAAGGGATCGAGCGCCCCGTGGGCGGGGACAGGCTGGACATTGCCCGAGTCGTTGAGACCGTCGACCTCGATCTGACCGAAGAGGCTCACCGAGCCTTCAGCGTGGTCGATCTCCGGCAGGGCCATCAGAGCCTCGGCGTCTGCGGCGCCGAGTGCGGACGTCTCAGGAGTCACCAGCACATCCGCGTCACCATAACTCGCCGTGACGGAACGGTAGGTGATGTCGGTGATGAGATTGCCGCCGAGCAGAGTGGCCGTCACAAAGGCCGTCGCCACGAGCACCGCGATCGAGGAGGCCACCAAGCGCGGAATCGAGCGGCGCATCTGGGAGAAGGTCAGGCGGATCACCGGGAGATCTCCTCGGTGAGGGCACCGGGCTGGAGGGCCTGGGTGGGAGCGGAACTCTCCGTGCGCAGCGCATCCAGCCCCGCCAGGACGGACTCCGGAGTGGGGTCGGTGATCTCGCCGGCGAGGTGCCCATCGGCGAGAAGCACCACGCGCTGGGCGTAGGCGGCAGCGGCAGGATCGTGAGTGACCATGACGATGGTCTGACCGAGTTCGCGCACGCACGTGCGCAGGAAGGACAGCACCTCGGCCCCCGAGCTGGAGTCGAGATTCCCGGTGGGCTCGTCGGCAAAGACGACCTCGGGCCGGGTGATCAGGGCGCGGGCAATGGCCACCCGCTGCTGCTGACCGCCGGAGAGCTGTGAGGGCCGGTGGCTCAGCCGGTCACTGAGACCGAGGATGTGCGTGAGCTTGTCGAACCACTCGCGATCCACCTTGGTGCCGGCCAGCTCGCACGGCAGGGTGATGTTCTGCTCGGCCGTGTACATCGGCAACAGGTTGAAGGCCTGGAAGACGAACCCCACCCGCTCGCGGCGCAGCAGAGTCAGCCGCTTGTCATCGAGTGCGGTCACGTCCGTGTCCCCGAGCAGGACGCGGCCACCGGTGGGGTCATCGAGACCGGCAAGGAGATGCATGAGCGTGGACTTGCCGGAGCCGGAGGGCCCCATGATGGCGGTGAACTCCCCCGCCGCGAACGCGACATCAACGCCGCGCAGCGCGTGGACTTCCGCGGCGCCACTGCCATACGTCTTGGTCAGGGAGGTGGCCCGGACGGCGATAGTGCTGGACATGAGCACTCCTTCTACGGTGCAGCGGGGACTCTCCCCGGCTCTGCCCTCGACGTTACGGAGCCGTGCCGGCGTCGTCGTCGGGCCCGGGGATGGTTCCCACGTACGACTCGGGGTGGATGGCCGATGGGCTCGCGGGGGCGGTTGGTGCGGATCCTTGGCGTTTGTGCTCATTCATCGTCGCTTTGGGCCCCGAGGATCCCGGTCAGAGCGACGCGAAGCGAGCACAAACGTCGAGGGGGAACAGGCGGACCCGGGGGCGTGCGTCGTGGGCGCCGTGGGGACGTGCGCGCCGGGGGCTGGGGGCTATGCGCCGGGTTTGACCAAGCCTGTCTCGTAGGCGATCACCACGGCCTGGACCCGGTCGCGGGCATTCAGTTTGGCGAGCACCCGGCCCACATGCGTCTTCACGGTGGCCTCAGCGACGTAGAGCTCTGCCGCGACCTCTTGGTTGGAGCGGCCCTTGGCCATCAGGACCAGAACCTCCCGCTCTCGATCCGTGAGTCCGTCGAGGACCTCACTACCGGTGCGCTGCTCGGCGGGTAGCCGGGTGGCCAGGTGCTCGATCAGGCGCTTCGTCGACGACGGAGCGATGACCGCATCGCCGCGGTGCACAGTGCGGATGGCCTCGAGCAGCTCCTCCGGAGGCGCGTCCTTGAGCAGGAACCCCGACGCACCGGCCCGGATGGCATGCAGGACGTACTCGTCCAGATCGAAGGTGGTCAGGATGATGACCTTGGGCCCTGTCGTCTCCTCGGCTGGCAGCTCCGCTCCCGCCGGACCGCGCCCGGGCGCGGTCAACTGCTCCGTGGCCGCGAGCCCGTCCATGGAGGGCATCCGCACATCCATGAGCACCACATCCACTGGGTGCGAGGCGAGCAGCCGGAGCGCCTGAGCCCCGTCACCCGCCTCCACCACAACCTCCATATCCGGCTGGGAGCCGATGACCATCGAAAAGCCGGCACGCACCAACTGCTGATCGTCGACGAGGGCGATGCTGATGGGCTGCTCGGTGGTGGTCACATCAGGCTCCTGGGGTCGGGGCGGGCAGGGGAATCACCGCGTGGATCCGGAAACCGCCACCGGGTCGCGGGCCAGCGGTGAGCGTACCGCCGTGGATCTCGGCACGTTCCCGCATGCCCAACAGACCCTGGCCCAAGCCATCGGGAAGCGTGGCAGCGCCACGCCCATCGTCGTCAATTTGCAGGATCAAGGCCTCAGAACGCCAGTGCTGCGCCACGGTCACCCGGGCATTCGGCCCCGCGTGCTTCATCGAGTTCGTGAGCGCTTCCTGCACGATCCGGTAGACCGCCAGCCCCACGCCGGCCGGTAGCGAACGCTCGGGCCCGGTCCGCACCACGGAGACGGCGAGCCCGGTGCTCTTGACCTGGGCGACGAGCCCGTCGATGTCCAGATGCCCCGGCTCTGGCCGCACCGGCGCCGCACTTCCAGCGTCGTCCGGGGAACGATCGTTCTCCGTGCGCAGCACCCCGAGAACGCGCCGCATATCCGCCAGAGCGTCCCGGCCGGTGGTCGAGATGGTCTCCAGTGCTCGGGCGGCCGCCTCAGGATCGCTCTGCGCGGCGTACCGGCCGCCGTCGGCTTGAGCGATGACCACGGACAGGGAGTGGGCCACGACGTCGTGCATCTCCCTGGCGATGCGGGTGCGCTCAGCGGTCGCCGCCAGGCGGAGTTGCTGCTCGCGCTCGATCTCCAGACGGCGAGCATGCTCCTCCAGGGAGAGAACACGCTCGTCGCGCACCCGCAGCACCATCGCGAGTGCCCAGGTAGCCAACACCACGGCTGAGACGGCCAAGCTAGTGGCAATCACCTGACCGACGGAGTATCCCCACGGGCTGGGGCCGGTGAGGAGGCCAATCATGGCCGCGCCGATGAGCGCACCGATCAGACCCGCCCAGCGGGCACTCCGTTGGGTCGAGCGGGTGAAGCGAGTGACCGAGTACAGGGCGACCAGCACCAGGAGGTCGCTGGGCAGGATCGGCGCGCCGGCAAGGTAGTGCACCAGCGCCGCGGCATAGATCACCGCGGCGGACGTCGCAGGCCTGGTGCGCCGCCAGGCCACGGCCACGCACTGCGTCAGGGAGCAGACGGTGATGATGGTGACGAACAGCAGCGGGGGCAGCGGCGCCTCGAAGGCGTAACCCGTCCCCGTGCCCAGGATGAACCCGGTGGGCATCAGCGTCAGGAACGCCAGCACCGCCAGGGCCAGGTCGATGGGGAAGAACCAGCGGGGATTGCGGAGCGCGCCGACCACCCGTGCCGGGAAGGATCTCGGCTCGTATCCGGAGGTGCTGCTGGCAGTGGTCACGTCACCAGCCTAGGGAGGCCCGCCCCCATCCTCCGACCAACCCAGGACCGGGACCTCGGACTCGACCTCTGCGACCGGAGTCGGATTCCGGCTGCGACTCCAGTACGAGACCGATGGCCACCCCTGAAAACCGGACGCCGTGAACTCACCCACGGCGGAGGTGCGGTCGGCACCGGAGTACCGGCAAGCAGGATGCCACCGCACCGGCGTGCGGCTCAGAGCACCGCTTTGAGGAACTCCTGCGTGCGCTCCAGTTCCGGCTCGGAGAACATCTGCGCCGGGGGCTTGTCCTCGATGATCCGGCCCTGGTCGAACATCAGCACGCGGTGGGAGACCTCGGCGGCGAACTGCATCTCGTGGGTGACCAGCAGCATGGTGATGTCGGTGTTCTCCGCCAGATCGCGCAGGACGCCGAGCACCTCCCCCACCAGTTCCGGGTCGAGTGCGGAGGTGACTTCGTCGAGCAGGAGCACCTCGGGATCCATGGCCAGGGCCCGGGCGATCGCGACCCGCTGCTGCTGGCCGCCGGAGAGGCGGCTGGGGTGGGCGTCGGCCTTGTCGGAGAGGCCCACCTGGTCGAGTAGCTCCAGGGCGCGGTGCTTCGCCTCGGCCTTGGAACGCCCGAGCACGTGGATGGGCGCCTCGGTGAGGTTCTCCAGCACGGTCATGTTGGGGAACAGGTTGAATTGCTGGAAGACCATCCCGATGCGCGTGGTCATCTTGGCGACGTCGCGCTTCTTGCGCTCCACGCGCTTCCCGCCGCGCATCTCATGCGTCAGGGGCTGGCCGTCGAGGTAGATAAAGCCGCCGGTGAGGTGCTCCAGGGTCATCACCAGTCGCAGGATCGTCGTCTTGCCCGAACCCGATGGGCCGATGAGCGTCACGCGCTCGCCCCGCTCGACCGAGAAGTTCAGGCCCTCCAGGACCGTGTGGTCACCGAACTTCTTCACGACGTCCTCGAACTGCAGGACGGGGCTGTTTGCGGAGGCGGGGTCAGTAGCGGGCAAGGCGCTTCTCCAGTTGCTTCATGAGCAGGTACGTGGGGTAGCTGGCGGCCAGGAAGATCAGTCCCGCCAGGGTGATGGCCTCGGTATAGGCATAGTGCTGACCACCGTAGACCTGGGCCCGCCGGACCATGTCGGTGATGAAGATGACCATCAGGAACGGCGTGTCCTTGAACATCGAGATCACCCAGGTACCCAGCGCGGGCACCACGGTGCGCAACGACTGCGGGATGATCACCTTCAGCCATGTGCGGCCCGGGGACATGGACAGCGCTGTGGCGGCCTCCCACTGCCCCTTGGGGACGGCGTCGATCCCGGAGCGGTAGACCTCGGCCATATACGCGGCGTAGTGGATGCCGAGCACCACGATCCCCGTGGCGAGCGGATCGAAGTTGAAGGCGTAATAGGCGAAGAGTAGCTGCACGACCACCGGTGTCATGCGGATGAACTCCATGAAGCCGTGCACCGGCCAGGCGATCCACGCCGGCGCGAGCTTACGAGTCATCGCCACCACCAGGCCCACCACAGCCGCGATGAGCGATCCGACCACTGTGGCCACCAAGGTGACCTGCAGAAAGGCCTCGAGGAGCTCCGGGAAGACCGCGAAGGCTCGATCCCAGTTCCAGATGCCGCTTGCTTCGTCCTCCATGATCAGCCTCCCACCGTCGTACTGGCAGCAGCAGCCGAGGGTTTGGTGGCCTTGGCGGCGCCCTGGCCAAGACGGCGCTTGGCCGCCTTCTCCAGTGCCGCGGCACCCAGGACGATGAGCATGGCCAACCCGAGGTACATCACCGCGGTCACGCCGTATGCGAAGAACGTGTCACCGGTCGCTTGGCGCAGCTGACCGCCCAGCCAGGTCAGGTCCTGCAACAGCACGATCGAGGCGACGGCGGTGCCCTTGAGCAGCATGATGAAGAGGTTGCTCAAGGAGGGAATCATGATGGCCCAGGCCTGCGGCCAGATGATCCGGCGTAACCGGTGCATCGGCCGCATGCTCAGCGCGGTCGTCGCCTCCCACTGCCCCTGGGGCACGGAGTTGATGGCACCGCGGACCACCTCGGCGGCGTAGGCGCCGTAGTTCAGCCCCAGCGCCAGAATCCCGGCGACGAGCGACTCCAGGCGCCAGCCGAAGAGCGGAAGGACGTAGAACAGCCAGAAGAGCTGAACCAAGAGCGAGGTTCCCCGGAAGAACTCGATGATCGCCCGAGCTCCACCGCGCACCAGGAGATACTCGCTGCGCGCGGTGACGCCCAGGATGATCGCAATCACGAAGGCTAGGGCGCCGCCGCCGAGCGTCAGCTGGATCGTGACCAGCAGACCATCAGCGAAGCTCGGCAGCCGCGCGCCTAGCTCTTCGAAGTTCTCTCGCATTGAGGTTTCGGATCAGGGAAGTTCGCCGGAGCAGAACTCCTCGGCGGTGTACTCCGGGTCCGGACGCTCGTCCTCACCGAAGCCGTACTCGCCCACGACAGACTCGAAGGTGTCGGCGTCGCCGGTGATGTCGACGAGGACCTCGTTGTAGGCGTCACGCAGTTCGGTGTCCTCCGGGCGGAAGACGGTCGCTCCCGGGGAGATCTGCGCGACGAGCTCGCCGTCCTCGTTGGGGATGTCCGCCACGAAGGGGTCGGTGACCTCGATGCCGGCGTCCGGGTTGTTGTCCCACATGGCGTGCAGGGAAGCGCCGGTGAGCGCGAAGACGTCCGCACGGCCACCGGTGACGGCGTCCATCCCGTCCTGCGGGCTGCCGACGTCGAGGGTGTCGATGCCGAGGTCATCGGCGTAGAAGTACTCGACGGCACCGCTCATCACGGCCAGGGTGATGCCCTCGTCCTCCACAGCCGCCTGCACGTCCTGCATGTTCTGCAGGCCGTAGGGGTTGCCTTCCTCGACCATGAGCGAGGTGTAGTACATGATCTCCGGCTCGGAGAAGATCGCCTCTTCGCAACGCTCAGGGGTGATCGACATACCGGCGGCGACGACGTCGAAGCGTCCGGCGTTCAAGCCGGGGATGAGCTGGTCCCATTCGGTGAGCACACCTTCGACGTTGTCGACGCCGAGCTCGGCCCAGATCTCTTCCTGGAGGGCGATGGAGGCTCCGGCGAGCTCTCCGTCGCGGTCCCAGCTGTACGGCTCCTCACCTGCGTAGGCCACGGTGATGGTGCCCTCGTCCTGGAGGGCCTCGAGTGCATCGCCCCCGCCTTCACCATCGGTGGCGGTGCAGGCAGCGACTGCTGCCAGCATTCCGGCGCTTGCCGCGAGTGCGACACCCCGGCGTCGGGTGGTGCTTGTCATCATGGTCCCTTCGGTACGGACGAGGCACAGCCTGTTCGCGCTCGCCGGCCTGGGAGCCTGCGGCGCGCACGGTCACCCCGAGTGGTCATGGTGCGTCCGTAACCGTATGGAGGTCCGAGCGATGCCACAAACAGGCCTTGGCGCCCCGGCTCGACGTTCTCGGGCGGATTCACCGAGAGACCACGGCGGCGTTTTCCGCACGATGGCAAGGCTGCACAGCAGTGACCGCCGCATCCACTGATCCACGATCGGCGGGCCGCCACCCCGCCTGGATCGTTACATTTTCGTAACCTTCATGGCCCATTTCCCGGGCATGCACACCTGCGCCGCCGCGTCAAAGGGCAGGGCAGAGCGCTGGGGACGGCCCGACCGGGCCATGACTCGGGCAGGTCGGGATCGACGGTCCATCCACAATCTGGGGGCATCAGAGGCCTCATCCACAGCAGGAAGCCAGCTAGCTGCGAAGGTGGCACCGCTACGCGACCATCACGACGTGCAGGAAACCGAGGGGATCCAGGGGGCGCTCGCCAGCGCCTGGCATGTGGCGGTGCTCGCCGGGCCGGACACCGGCTGGGTCAGCGCCGTGCCCCACCGTCTCACCCTTGGCCGCGGCGGCCCGCCGGAGGATGCCGAGGAGTCGCAGGCTCGCATGACGCTGCACGACCCGTTGGTCTCGCGCGATCACTGTGCGCTCCGAGTGCGGCGCGGGCACGTCCAGGTCCGCGATCTCGGCTCGGCGAACGGTACCCGCGTGATGCCGGGCCGGCGATGGTGGCCTCCACGGCTGACCGGGCAGCGTCGGGTGACGACCCGGTGGCGCACCATCAAGGACGGAGGACGGCTCACTCTGGGATCAAGCGTGGTCGAGATCCGGCGGCGCCCCGAAGAACTGCGAGCGCCGCGCGCCCCCGAGTCCAGGACGCCGCGCCGCCGCGACTGGATGCGCGTCGCGATGCCCCTGGTCATGTGCGTGGTGATGGTGCCGCTCCTCCTCTCCGTCTCAGCGAGCTGGTGGCGTTGGTTCATCCTGGCCATGCCGCTCGCGATGCTCGCGGCTGCGGTCGTCAGCGGTCGGACTCCGCGTGGCGAGCCCTTGCCGGATCCCGCCACAGTGCTGCTCCTCGCAGCGTCGGGAGCCCAGCCCGCCCCACCGGGTGAGGTGCTGCGAGCTCACCTCCCGAGCGATCGGCCGGCACCCGATGCCTGGCGACGCCGGGCGAAGGCCGTGGTGGAACTCCACGACGGCGACCGGATCGCCCTGGTCGGGCCAGGAGCACCCGCCACGGCCCGTTGGCTGCTCGGCCAACTCGCCACCCACCAGGGCGCGATCGTGCACGGTGCGGAGTCGCTCACCACGACGGCTCACACCCCGACGGCCCGGGGACACGCTGCCTCCCCTGCCGCAGACGAGGACCTCTGGCAGGTGGTGCTCTCCGATCAGATCCCGCCAGCGCCGCGGCGGGTGAGCGCCGGGCGCCGTCGGCACGGTGGGACGATCCACCTCACGGTGGCCGAGGCACTTGAGAGCGTGCCGCACTGGTGCACACGGGTGATGCCAGCTCCTGATTGCCCGATCGAGGCGCCGTGGCTCACCGCGGTGCTCAGCTTCAGTGCGCCCCCCGAGCAGGAGGCGGGTCAGCTTCCGGACGAGGTCACCGTGGAGGAACTTCTCGGCCCGGCCGACCAGTTCGGTATGGCCTGGGGGCGGGAGGGCGCCCGCGCCTCGCTGGGTGCCGGGCCGGGTCTGACTGACCTCGACCTCGCTGCACACGGTCCGCATGCGCTGGTGGCGGGGACCACGGGCTCGGGAAAGTCCGAACTCCTCCTCGCCTGGATGTTGGGGCTGGCCGCCAGCCACTCCCCCACCGATCTTCAACTCGTGCTCATCGACTACAAGGGTGGCGCCACCTTTGGGCGGCTCGCGGAACTTCCGCACACCGCTGGTGTGCTCACGGACCTCGAACCAGCATCCACCGTTCGCGCGGTGCAGTCCCTGCGGGCAGAGGTCCGCCGACGCGAGCGGGAGCTCGCCCGCGCCGGAGTCAAGGACCTGGCGGCCTACCGTGCGCTGCGCGCCGCGGAGCGCGGCCGCAGACCCGGCCCGGCGATGCCGCGGCTCGTGGTGGTCGTGGACGAGTTCCGGGAGCTGGCCGAGTCCCACAGCGAGATCCTTCAGGCACTGGTGCGCCTCGCGGCGCAGGGCCGGTCGCTGGGCATCCACCTCATCCTGGCCACCCAGCGGCCGGGCGGCTCGGTCAGCGGCGAGATCCGAGCCAACCTCACCGTGCGCATCTGCCTGCGCGTTCTGGAGCCGGCAGAGTCCCAGGACGTCGTCGGAGTTCCCGACGCCGCCCATCTGCCTCGCATCCCCGGGCGGGCACTGCTGCGAGCTGAGGGCGCGGCGAGCGAGGTCCAGGCAGCATGGTGCGGCGAAGGCCCATGGCTGGAGGATGCCATCGCCGCGGCCGAATCGGCCTGGCAGCGCCAAGGCCTGGGCCCCCCGCCGCGGCCCTGGGCGCCGGAGCTACCCCTCCGGGTGTCCGCCACAGAGGTCCTCAGTCACGCCGACTCCCGCCCCGCGGTCAGCCCGGACCCTCCTGTCAACACCACCATCGACGCCACCACCGATGCCGGCATCCTGCTGGGGCTTGCCGACCTTCCCGGCGAGCAACGGCTGGCCCCCTGTCGATGGCTCGCCGGCGGGCTCCTCGTGCTCGGCGGGCCGCGCAGTGGCCGCACCACCGCGCTGCGCACGCTCGCCCTCGGCGCTCTACGACACGGCACTGCGGTTCACGTGCTGGCCGCCAACCCGTCGTCGTTCGTCGACCTGCGCGCACCGCGGCTCGGCACCGTCACGGGCTCGAACGATCCACGCCGAGCCGCCCGGCTGCTCGAGGTCATGGGCAGCGACCCCACCACGGCCCTGCTGGTCGTCGATGATGCCGAAACCGTCGCCGACGATCTTGACGCCGTGGCCGGCGCGGGCCAGGGTTCCGCACTGCTCAGCCGGGCGCTCCGCGACGGTCGCCGGCTCGGGCACCACGTCGCCCTCGCCGGACCGCCCTCTCTAGCCGGCGCACGGTGGACGGAACCACTCCGGGACCGGCTGGTGCTCGCACCACGATCGGTGAGTGAAGCGCTGACGGCCGGCGTTCCTCGTGAGCACGCAGACATGGCCGCAGTTCCCGGACGCGCCATCCTGGTGGAGCCGGCGAGGTGCACTGTGCTCCAGGTCGCCGTGGAGGACCGTCATGACCTCACTGGTCCGGCCGACCCGACGGTGCCGCGCCTGCTTCCGATCCCGGCCTCGGTTCCCGCCTCCGCTGTCGCCATGCAAGCCGACGGCAGCGTCGTGCTCGGGCTCGGCGGTGACACCGCCGAGCCCATATCGCTCGACTGCTCGCCTGGTTCGGTGACGCTCGTGATGGGGCCGCCCGGCTCGGGCCGCACCACAGCACTGATGGGCCTGGCTCGGGGGTTGGCCGCGCGCGGCCAGGTGATCCAGCTGGGTCCTGACGGCACGTCGAGCCCGGGCGCGCCGCCCGCCGGTTCTACCGTGGTGCTCGACGACGTCGAACGGTGGGCACCCCATCGCCTCGATGAGCTCGCAGGCACACTCGGTGGATGCACGGTGATCGCTGCAACCCGCACCGAATCGGTGGCCTCCGCCTACCGTGGCGCGCTGGCGGACTGGCGAGCCCGCGCGACGCTGGTGGCCCTGAACCCCGACTCCTCGCTCAAGCGCCTGGTCAGTGCCGACCTCGCCACGGCCATCGATCCGGTGACCCGCAAGCCAGGGCTGGGCATCGTGGTGGCCCACGGCCGTGCCGTTCCGGTGCAAGTGGCCCAGAGGTAGCGGCGCCCGCCGGGAGGACCTACTCCGGCGGAACGGCCGAGTCCGATCGCACTCCGGAGGCGTAGGCACGCGAGGACGGCCACAACACGCCGGCGGCCGTCACCACAGCCAGCACCACACCGACGCCGGCCACAGCGGCCGGAATATCGGGAAGGAGCGCGTAGGCGGTAGCGATCTGCAGGATCTGCCAGGTCACCAGCGGCCCCCGGCCCCATCGCCGCCCCGCCCGCAGCGCGCGGATTCCGGCGCCGAGCAACACGGCGAAACTCGCCAGGGCCAGCGCCAGGGGAATGCCGATGAGATAGGCCCGAGGGCCGATGTCGGAGATGACCGCCGTGACCACTCCGGCGAAAGCGCCGGCGCCCAGCAGCACGATCTCCAGACCGGTTCCCACCGATGCCACCTGCAGGGCCAAAGGTGGGCGGCTGGGCGCCGACGCGTCGCTACTCACACGCGAAATCTACCGGGACGTGGTAACCAAGGGAGAGTAAGGCCCACGCCAAGCCGCGCTTGTGACAATCGGCACGCATGTCACATGCCCGTCATGTGAACGAAACCCTTGTGGTGCTTTTGCCCGCCGTGGAACAGTGGTCGGAGCACACAAAATCCCGGCCCGCCGCCGCGGCACTGCTCGCGCATGCGCAAAGGAGAATCCATGGATTGGCGTCACCGCGCCGCCTGCCTCACTGAGGACCCCGAGCTTTTCTTCCCCATCGGCAACACGGGCCCGGCGCTCGTCCAGATCGAGGAAGCGAAAGCTGTCTGCCAGCGTTGCGAGGTGGTCGACACCTGCCTGCGCTGGGCTATGGAGTCGGGACAAGACTCCGGCGTCTGGGGCGGGTTGAGTGAGGATGAGCGTCGCGCGCTGAAGCGGCGCACAGCCCGAGCTCGTCGCGCCGCAGCCTCCTCCAGTAGCTGAGCTCACGTACCACGGAGCCGCCGGGAAGCCGGCGGCTCCGTGGTCTCTGCACGGCCTTTCGTCGTTGGAGCATTGAGGGTTGGCCGGAACCGAGCGCGTCAGAAGCGGCGCTGCACAGCCGACGGCAGTCCGATCTCCATGCGCAGCTCCACTTCGGTCCCTCCTCCTTCACGCGGCCCCCAGTCGATCTCGCCCTTGAGTTCGCCCTGCACGAGGGTCTGCACGATCTGCGTGCCCAAGCCGCTGAGCACCGCCCCATCGGCGACACCCGCGCCGTCGTCCTGAACGCACACGGTGAGCTCTGGTCCCGACCGCGAGGCGAGCACGCTGACCGTTCCTCCACGCCCCTTCAAGCCGTGCTCGACAGCATTGGACACCAGCTCCGTCAGGACCACGGCGAGCGAGGTGGCGGCGTCTGCTCCCACCATGCCGAAGGTGCCCTCCACCTCGGTGCGCACCGAGGAGTCCGGCGAGGCCACATCGGCAACCAGGCGCAGCAAGCGGCCGAAGACCTCGTCGAAGTTCACCACTTCGTCGAGGTTCTGCGAGAGGGTCTCGTGCACCATGGCGATGGTCGAGACCCGGCGCTCGGCTTCGTCCAGCGCCGCCTTCGTCTCCGGATTAGGACTCCGCCGCGATTGCAGGCGCAGCAGAGCCGAGACCGTCTGCAGGTTGTTCTTCACCCGGTGATGGATCTCCCGGATCGTGGCGTCCTTGGTGATGAGCTCGCGTTCGCGGCGGCGCACTTCCGAGACGTCGCGGCACAGCAGCAGCGCCCCCCGGCGCTCACCGTTCTCGGTCAGCGGTACGGCCCGGATCGTCAGGGTGACGCCGCGAGACTCCAGTTCGGTGCGCCAGGCCGCCCGGCCCATGACCACCACCGCCATCGTCTCCTCCACCGTGGAGTGGTCCTCCACCACGGAGGTGACCACTTCGCCCAGCACCTGCCCCTTGAGCTCACCGATGACGCCGATGCGGTGGAAGTTCGATAGAGCATTGGGGCTGGCGTAGACCACACGCCCGTCGGCGTCCAGGCGGACCAGGCCGTCGCCCACGCGCGGCGCTCCTCGGCGCGACCCGGTCGGGGCGCCCTGCTGCGGGAACTCGCCGCGGGCGATCATGCCGCACAGCACATCGGCGATCTCGATGTAGGAGACATCGAGGCGCGAGGGCACCCGTGACGAGGGCAGGCCCACCTCGCGGGTGAGAGCACCCAGCACCCGGCCCTCGCGCACCACGGGGAGCAGGACCTCACGCATCGGCAGGGAGTCGCGGCCTTGCGGGTCCGCACGCACGTGGATACCGCGGTCGACGATCGTGCGCCGCATGAGATCGCTGCGCACGAGGGACGGGCGGGAGCCGATGATGTCCTGGTAGTGCACCGTCGCGGCGGTGGAGGGCCGGCAGTGCGCGGCCGCCACGAATCCGCCATCCTCATGTTCCAACCACAACACCAGGTCGGCGAAGGCCAGGTCGGCGATCATCTGCCAGTCCCCGGCCAGTTGGTGGAGCCACTCGGCATCGCGAGAGTCGAGATGCGGAGACTGCTGGATCATCTGCGCGAGCGTGTTGGCCACCCGACCAGCGTATCCGCCGCGGGTCTCCGCCTAGGCTGGGGGCATGCGCTTCGCCTCCACAGTCTCCTACCCTCGCGATGCCGGGCAGGTCTCGAGGCTGTATGCCTCAGCCGACTTCGCCCGCGCCAAGCTCGAGGCCACCACGGCCCGCCAGATCGAGGTCACGGTGACCCACGATGGCGAGAGCTTCACGGTGACCACCCAGGGCCAGCTGCCCGCCACCGTGGTCCCGGAGAGCTTCCGCGGCTTCGTGGGTGAGCAGATCGGAGTGCGGCTCGTGGAGGCTTGGGGCCATCCAGGCCCAGACGGCTCGCGTCGCTCGGCCTTCACGCTCATCTTCGACGGCGTCCCCGTCCAGGCGCGCGGCTCGCAGCAGCTGGTGCCGACTCCCGATGGATGCGAGGTCCGCTACGAGGGGGAGGTCAAAGCCTCGATCCCCCTGTTCGGCCGCCGGGTGGAACAGACTGCCGTCGCCGCCGTGGAGCAGGTGGTGGAGACCGAACGCGCTATCGGGCTGGAACACCTCGCCGGCCTGTAAGCCGTGACGCTCTCGCGTCGCGGGGCCATCACCGCCGGCCGATCGTGGCACGATCTCGGTATGCCAGAGACCTCGCAGCAGATCGACACCACCGCTGAAGGGCCGCGAGCGCGCGCGCTCTGGGCGGAGCGCACCGGCACCCGGGAGTACACCGGGCGAAGCTCCCGAGGCGCTGAAGTGCTTATCGGCGACGGCCCTGGGCGCTTCACTCCCGGGGAGTTACTCCAGCTTGCGCTCGCCTCCTGCGCGGGCCTGTCTGCCGACCACCGCCTCTCCCACAACCTGGGTGCGGACTTCGCCGCCACCGCCGGGGTCTCGGTGGAGAAGGTGGAGGAAGAGAACCGATACGGCCACCTCACCGTCGAGATCGTGACCGACCTCTCCGCGCTGAGCGAGGACGAGCGCGAGCGCACCGTCGAACGCGCAGAAGCTGCCATCGAGCGCCAGTGCACCGTGGGCCGCACGCTCTCCGCCGGCGCCGGCCATCGCCTCATCTTCACGGACGAACCGGCCAGCTGATCGAACCGGCCGGCTGACTGAACAGGGCCGCCCAGCGCCGATCGCGCCCATCACCATCGCGGGCTGTTCGCCCAGTGCGAACAGCCCTCTTCGGCGTTAGCACTCACCACCACCGAGTGCTAAAACTCTGTCTAGCGAAAGCTCCCGGCGAGGCACTCACTGCGAGACCTCCCGGGCCGGCCCGGGAGGTCCGGGTCGGAGACTCGTCACGACAAGGTGGTGATCACGATGGCTACTTTTGACGCATTTCGTGAGATGGAGGAGTGGCTCGCTGGCGCCCGCCGCCCTGCCCTTCAGGGCACCGTTGCCATGCCACTCGATCTCTTCCGTCAGGGCGAGAACTTCATCGCCCGCATCGACCTCCCCGGCGTGGATCCGGCAACGATCGACGTCGACGTCGAGGACCGCACCCTGACCATCCGCGCGGAGCGCCAGCACCAGGTTCCCGAGGATGCCCAGTGGCTCACTCACGAGCGCCCCACGGGCACCTTCGCCCGGCAGCTCTCGCTGGGCCAGGGCCTGGACCTGGAGCGGATCGAGGCCGACTACGCCGACGGCGTGCTCAGCCTGACCATCCCGGTCGCCGAGGAGGCCCGGCCTCGCAAGATCCAGGTCAACCACAGCCGCGAGCAGGCACACCTGACGCAGTCCCAGCGCAAGGAGGTCGCCGCCTGAGGCACCCTCAGGTCGCGCACGAGGCGCCCGGGCCACACCGGCCCGGGCGCCTCTCGTCACATGGAGAGCACCGGCGCCGCTCGGCGCGAGTACTGGCGCGCTGCGGTCAGAGCACCCGCAGCCGGCCAGGTGCTGGCTGCGCAGCTGCCGCCGCTCAGGCCAGGGCGCTCGCCACGCGGATGAGGTCCTGGGGCACCGGCTTCGACTTCCCGGCGACCTCAGCCAAGGGAACGAGCACCACGTCCTCGCCGTGCAAGGCGGTCATCACCTCGGAGTGGCCGGTGGAGATGGCATCGACGGCAGCCACGCCGAAACGGGAGCCGAGGATCCGGTCCGAGGGCAGAGGGGTGCCCCCGCGCTGTACGTGCCCCAGCACGGTGACCCGGGTGTCGAAGCCGGTGCGGGTGGCGATCTCTGCCGCGACCTTCTCCCCCACGGCGCCGGCCACAATCTCACCGAAGTCCCCGTACTTCGTCTGCCACTCCATGGAGGTGTTCGCTGCTGGCACTGCCCCCTCGGCCACCACCACGATGGAGAAGTTCGCGTGGGCCCGGTGCCGGTGCCGGAGGTAGGCGGTGATCCTGTCGATGTCGAAGGGTTGCTCCGGAGTCAGCACCACCTCGGCGCCACCGGCAATGCCAGCCTGGACCGCGATCCAGCCGGCTTCACGTCCCATCAGCTCGATGACCATGACGCGGTTGTGGGACTCCGCCGTCGTGTGAATGCGATCGATGGCCTCGGTGGCGATGTGCACGGCCGTCTCGAAACCGATGGAGCGGTCGGTGCCGGCAACATCGTTGTCGATGGTCTTGGGAATGGCCACCACCTTGACTCCCGACTCGGCGACCTTGCTTGCGGCGTGCAGAGTGCCGTCCCCGCCGATACAGATCAACGCCTCAATGCGCTCTGCTTCCAAGGTGGCGTGCACCGCCTCCAGCCCGCCCTCCTGGCGGTGCGGGTGAAAGCGCGCCGTGCCGAGCAGGGTGCCACCGCTGTCGAGCACGCCGCGGATGTCATCGCGGGACATCGGCTGCAGGTCGCCTGAAGCCACGCCCTTCCAGCCATTGCGAAAACCGATCACCGTATGGCCGTACTCCCCCAGGGCATGTTTCACCACGGCCCGGATGGCGGCATTGAGGCCGGGGCAGTCTCCCCCGCCGGTGAGCAGTCCGATGCGCACTGTGCACTCCTTCGATGGTCGATGGGCGTCCCCCTAAGCCTTCCACCTCGAGAGGCGTCTCAGGTTCACCCGACCAGGAGTTGCACCACCGCGATCTTGACGATGATGCCGAGGGCGAACATCGACGCGTAGCCCGACTCCACCCGCTCATCGACCACGCGCGAGGACGCGTAGCTCAGGATCGCGGGCTGGCCTACGAGGCCGGCGAAGGCACCGGCCGAACGCGGAGCGGAGAGCCCGAGCAACCGAGCACCGGCGAGAAAGGCCACGGAGGTGACGGCGATGATCAGCGCGGACAGGATGACCACGCGCAAGCCCGTTCCCGTCAGGGCCTGGGAGGCGAAAGCCTGACCCGAACTCAGGCCGACAGCGGCCAGAAAAAGTAGCAGGCCGATTTGCCGGATGGTGAGGTTGGCGGCCTGTGGCATGCCCCAGACCAGCGGGCCGGTGCGCTCCAGTGCGCCCAGCACCATCCCGATCACCAGCGGACCGGCGGCCGATCCCAGCGCGAAGGTCACGCCACCGGGCAATGGGAGCACGATCAGCCCGACGGCGAGGCCGGCGGACATGCCCAGACCGGTGGTCACGGCATCGACCCCGGAGACCTTGCGTTCGGAGTCGCCGAAGAACTCGGTGACCCTTTCGAGCTGTTCCCGTGGCACGACGGCGAGGACGCGATCACCGAGCTCCAAGCGCAGATCCCCACCGGCGAGGAGATCGAGATCTCCTCGGCGCACGCGGGTGATCACACCGTGGAAGCGACCCGGGATGTCGAGCTCGTCCACCGTGCGGCCGGCCACCCGTTGATGGGAGACCACGAAGCGCTGGTGGTCCACGCTGCGGCGGTCGTGGGCGAGGTGCTCGGGCACCTCGTGCCCCAGATGCGACACGGCAGCGGCGACGTCCCGTTCCGCGCCGACCACCACGATGTGATCGCCGGGCTGCAGTGCCTCGTCGTGCCCGACGACCCGGACTCCGCTCTCACGCGCGAGGTAGGACATCCGCACCGACTGCTCGAGGTACCCGGGCACCTCACTCATCCGGGTGCGGCGCTCGACCTCGGCGGTCACCGCGGTCAGGCCCTCGCTGGCAGCGGACTCGGGGTCTCGCGGGGCCGGCCACTCACGCCGCACCACCAGCGCCACCGCGAGGATCGCGACCAGGACTCCGACCGGGTAGGCCAAGGAGTAGCCGACCGCCGGTTCATCGCTGCCTGCCGCGTCCTGAGCGGCGCCCAGTGCGGGCGTGGAGGTCAGGGCGCCGGTATAGGTGCCCCCGGTGAGCAGGTGGTCCACGCCGAGCAACCGCCCGGCACCGGCGGCCAGCCCGGCCACGGCGACGAGCACGATCAGGCCGAGGATCATGAGCGGATACTGCCGGCGCAGGTCGCGGAGGAACCCCGCCCCGGCGGCCAGGCCGACCGTGTACACGAAGAGTGCGAGCCCGAGCGTCTGCACCAGGGCAAGATCCTCGCCGAGGCGCGGATCGAGCGCGCCGAGGGCCAGGCCCACGAAGAGCGCACCGGCCGCTCCGAAGCGCACCGGGCCGAAGGGGATCATCCCCACCGCGGCGCCGAGGGCGACCACCAGAAAGATCATCAACAGTGGAGAGCTGGCCAGGAGGTCGACGATAGGGCTCACGTGCTGACGGTAGGCCCTGCAGGTGGCGGCGTAAATCCGTCGATCTCTGTGCGGCGCTGTCGTACGGTCAGTCACCGTGCCCCGGAGAGGCCGGCGCCAAGGAGGAAGCATCATGAGTCAGCACAGCAGCGGAGCACCGTCGCTCCCATCGAGCATCGAGGACGCTCTGGCCACGATCCGTGGCCTCGCCGACAACGACGAGTTCTCCGGCCGCGTCCTGGTCACTCAGGGCGAGCAGGTGCTCGCCGATGCCGCCTTCGGTCTGGCGAGCCGCCGCTGGGGCACCCCCGTCACCACGACGATTCGCTTCGATACCGCCTCGATCACCAAACTGTTCACGGCTGTCGCGGTGCTGCAGCAGGTCGATGCCGGCGCGCTGGCCCTGGATGACCGGATCCACGATCATGTGGACCTCTCCGGCACGGCGATCCCCGAGCAGGTCACCTTGCACCACCTGCTCTCGCACACCTCCGGAATCGCCGACGACGCCGATGAGGAAGCGGGTGAGTCCTACGAGGCCATCTGGGAGAACAAGCCCAACTACTCGGTGACCGAGACCGCGGACTTCCTGCCCCAGTTCGTGCACAAGGACCCGGTCTTCGCCCCCGGTGAGGGCTGCCGGTACAACAACGTCGGCTACGTGCTGCTCGGCCTCGCCGTCGAGAAGGTGACGGGCAAGACCTATCGCGAGGTGGTCGCTGAGCAGGTCTTCGCCCGCGCAGGCATGACGGACTCCGGCTTCTTCCACATGCGCGACGCCGTCACCGACGTCGCCGAGGGCTGGGACCCCGTCACCGCCGAGGACGGCACGGTGACGTGGCGGCAGAACATCTACTCCTATCCCCCCATCGGCTCGCCCGACGGCGGTGCGCACGTGAGCGCCGCTGACCTCGCGCACTTCCTCAAAGCCGTGCAGGCCGGTGAGCTGCTCTCGAGTGAACTGACTGAGCAGTTCCTCAGCCCGCAGGCGCTCCACCACACGGATGAGCCCGAAAGCCCCACCGATACTGCCGCGCTGCACTACGCCTACGGCCTGGAGATCGAGCACGACCAAACCGGCCAGGTGCGCTCGTACTACAAGGACGGCATCAACACCGGCGCCTCAGGGATCCTGCGCTACTACCCGCGTCTCGATGTGACCGTGGTGGTGCTGGCCAACAGCGAGGACGGCGCGTGGGAACCGATCGGATCCCTCGATCAGGCCATCTCCACGTACCTCTGAGGCGCGTCAGGGCTGCAGGACGACCGCCCCGTCAGCGGGCAGATCTACGCGATCAAGGCCGAGCCAGCCGGCCGTCTCGGCAAGAGTCTCGGTCAGCGCCGGCATGACCTCACCAGGGTCGGCACCGGGTTCGATGCCGATGCGACGCGCGCGCAGCACTCCGGCCTGACGGTCGCTCTTGAGGTCCACGCGGGCCACGAGCCGCTCGCCCAGCAGGAAGGGCAGCACGTAGTAGCCGTGCACGCGCTGGTGCGCCGGGGTGTAGATCTCCAAGCGGTAGTGGAAATCGAAGATCCGCTCGGTCCGGGGCCGGAACCAGATGAGGTTGTCGAATGGGCTCAGCAGCGTGCGGGCCCGGATCGCGCGGGGCCTGCGCGCCTCGGCGTGCAGGTAGGCGACCTCCCGCCAGCCGTCGACCTCCACCGGTTCGAGGGCCCCTTCGGCCACTAGGGCGGACAGTGCCGGCCGCGCCTGGGCGGCCGAGAGCCGGAAGTAGTCCCGCAGGTCGGTCTCGGTGGCCACGCCCATGGCCCGGGCAGCGAGCCGGATCAGTGCCCGGTGCTCGTCCGCCGCCGGCCGCTCCACGAGCGCCTGCGGGGGGACCACCCGCTCGGCGAGGTCGTAGAGACGCTCGAAGTTCACGCGCCGGGCGGCCGCGGCCTCGCCCGCCCAGAAGAGGTACTCCAACGCGACCTTGCCGTCATGCCAGTCCCACATCTCTCGCGGGCCGGCAGCGCGGGCGTAGCCGAGCTCGCGAGCACGGAGCGGCCCGTCCTCGCGCAGGCGGAGGCGGACGGCCTCGAGCTCGTCCGCGCGCTCCTCGGCGAAGCGCCGCATCCGGCCCCAGGCGCGCTCATCGGCGGCGCGTTTGCGGAAACCGAAGTACTTGTAGGCCTCGGGGCTCAGGATCGAAGCCTCGTGCGCCCAGTACTCCAGAAATTCCGGCGCCGGGCTGCGCGCTGCGTGGGCGGTGAGGCTGTCCAGGAGCGATCGATCGTACGGTCCCAGGCGGGCCAGGAAGGGCAAGTAGTGGCTGCGGGAGAAGACGTTGACGGAGTCGAGCTGGACCACCGAAAGGCGTTCCATGAGGCGGCGCAGGTGCCCGCGGTTCACGACCGGGGGACGTGGCGTGGCGAATCCCTGGGCGCCGAGCGCGATGCGCCGTGCCGCAGCTGCAGTCAGACGAGCCACGCTTCTCCTTCTCCGCCTCCCCTCGTGCGTGCGAGGTGTACCCGTCGATCCTAGAGTGCCGGTATGACACTCGGCCTGATCTGGGCGCAGGCCCACGACCACATCATCGGCGCCGAGGGCTCGATGCCCTGGCACGTCCCCGAGGACCTGGAGCGCTTCCAGGCCATCACCAGCGGTGCCACGGTCATCATGGGCCGGAGCACGTGGGAGTCCTTCCCCGAGCGGCCCCTGCCCCGTCGCCGCAATATCGTGCTGACCCGCAAGCCCGGCTACCAGGCGCCGGGTGCCGAGCTGGCCGCAGACCTGGGTGAAGCGATGCGCGCCGCCGGGAGCGAGACGGTGTGGATCCTGGGGGGTGAGGCCGTCTACGCGGAGGCCATCGAGCACGCCGAGGTCCTGGAAGTGACCGACCTCGATCTTGAGGTGGACGGAGACACCCACGCGCCTGCCATCGACCCCGAGCACTGGGTGCCCGTGGCGCGCGATCCGGATGAGGGCTGGCATCGCTCGCGCAGCAGCATTCCCTATCGCTTCACCACCTACCGGCGCCGGTAGGTGGTGGCGCGCGCGTCGCCGTGCCGGCCGACGCTGAGGCTGCTTGCACACTCGCCCCGCGACCGGGCGGCCCTGCCGCCGGATCAGGTCTTCTCGTGGCTGCTCAGGCGAAGCCGTCCGGCCTCGATCAGCGGAGCGAGGTCTGACAGCGCGAGGACATCCATCGGGCTCACCACGCCCCGGACGTTGGTGCTCCGGGCCAGGAGGCGCCGAGCCACCGCCACGACCATCAGGGCAGTCGCGCCGTAGTCACTCTCGGCCTCGACCTCAAGCGCCCGAGCGGCGCGACGGCCCTGTCGGGAGCCATGCGCCTCGGCGCGCAGGTGCACGGTTTGCGGCGCGCGTGGGTTGTGCCGGGGAGTGAGGTCCACGGTGCTGCGCACCAGGCGCGAGAGGAGTCCGACCCGCTGCAGTGCAGCGATGGCGGCGGTGAAGCTCTGGGAGTCCCAGGCGGTGAAGTAGTTGATCTCGCTCGTGGAGAAGCGCTCACGCAGCAGCTGGCTCTCGTCGTACCGCACCAGGCGCACCGTGGCTTCCCGCCCGCCGAACTGCATGCGCCGGCGTCGGCGGAAGCCCGGGGCCATGCCGCCGGACTTCGGGACCGGCCTGGCCAGGGAAGCCAGCATGTCCCGCACCCCGGCGGGTCCGACATGCGCGTTCGTGCTCTGCAGGAGCCCGACGGAGATCTCCTCGACCTCGTCGAGACCGGCGGCCACGTGGGAAGCAAGGATGCCGCTGAGGCCCGGGTAGAGGCCACACATCACGATGGACGGCGGGCCCTGCTCGCGAAGCGCGCGCCGCGCACTGTCGCGCAGTTCGAGGTGGGGGGAGACATCCAGGCACGGCACAGCCGCCTGCGCACAGACCTGCTGCACCAGCGGATCGATGTGCGGCACCGCCACCACCACGAGGTCCACGTGGGCCGCCGCGCCCTGAAGGCTCCGGCGATCGTTGATGTCGACCGGAATGTCCCCGGGGCGCAGAGGTGAACGGACACCACGCAGCACCTCACAACCAGCCTCCTCGAGCGCCGTGCCGATCTGAGAGCCCAGGGTGCCGGAGGCGCCGATGACGAGCACGCGGGTGCGGGCACTCATGGTGGGGGCCGCTCACCGCGAGAGCTGGAGCGCTGGCCCGGGCGCGCGCGGCAGTCAGGCATGAGGTCTCAGACCGAGGCCAGGCCGTCGATCTCCACGAGCATCTCCGGGCGTGGCAGGCCCACGAAGATCGTGGTGCGCGCGGGGAAGATTCCCGAGGGCACGTGCTCACGCACGAAGGCGTTGTAGGCCTCGTTCATCGCGCTGAAGTGCTCGCGGTCCGTGAGGAAGACACGGAGCGAGACGACGTCCTCGAAGCTCGCCCCACTCGCCTCGACGATCCCCCGCACGTTCTCCAGGGTGCGCGTGGTCTGCGCGGCGACATCGCCCTCGAACAGGTACTCGCCGGTGCCCGGGTCTTGCGGGCCCTGGCCGGAGACCTGGAGAATGCCGCCCTTCTTCACGCCCTGCGAGAACGCCGCCGCGGGCGACGGCGCGCGAGAGGTGGTGACTGCCTGCTTGTCGGTCATGGAGGTGCTCCGCTTCGATAGGTTCTCTGCCGTCGAGGCTAGTGGAGTCCTCGGGCACACTCGACGGGCCATGGCAGAGCGGGACACACGAAGGCCCGGTCCCTCTCGGGACCGGGCCTTCGGATCTGGTAGCGGGGGCAGGATTCGAACCTGCGACCTCCGGGTTATGAGCCCGGCGAGCTACCGAACTGCTCCACCCCGCGTCGGTGATTCCAGGTTACGTCAGGGTGACCTGGGGACCAAGCCGGGAGCGGGTGCCATCACTCACATACGTGCGCACCCGCTCCCGACCGTGGTCAGTCCGGTTGCCTCACTCGTCGCCGGTGCCGTCGCCCATGTCGTCAACCGTCCCATCACCCTCGGGATCGGTCTCCGGGTCGGTGAGGTCGTCCTGGAGGTCCTCTTCGAGGATGGACTCCCCGGAGATCTCCTCCTGAGCCTCGATGGCCTCGGCAATCGCATCAGCAAGTCGCTGCTGAGCATCGCCGTAGGCGTCCCAATCGCCGTCGGCGAGCGCAGCCTGGCCATCCTGGATGGCATCGTTCGCATCGGAGAGTGCCTCGTCAAGGCGCTCCTGGGCCTCCTGCGGGACGTCATCCTCCTCGTCCTCGACGGCGTCGGGCAGTTCCTCACCTGTCGCGGCTCCGGAGTCACCGTCGAAGACGGAGTCCAAGGCCTCTTCCAGGCTGGCGGCGAAGCCGATCTGCTCACCGAAGGAGACCAGCACACGCTGCAGCACCGGGTACTGGGTACCGCCCGAGGCCTGCACGTAGACCGGCTGGACGTACAGCAATCCGCCGCCGACAGGGAGGGTGAGCAGGTTTCCGAGCAGCACCTCGGACTGACCTGAGGCCAAGATGTTCAGCTCTGTGGAGATGTCCGGGTTCGCGTTGAACATGTTCTGCACCTGACCGGGGCCGGGCACGGTGATGTCCGAGGGCAGCTCAAGCAGCCGGAGCTGTCCGTAGCCCTCTGCCACCTCGCCCGGGGTGTCACCGGTCTCGGAGTCCACGGCGAGGAAGCCGGTGAGGATGTTGCGCTCCGTCTGACCACCAGGGATGAAGCTGGAGGTCAGCGAGAAGGAGGCCCCCTCCTGCCCGGGCATCTGCATGGTCAGGTAGTACGGCGGCTGCTGGATACCGGTGTCGGCCACCGGGTCCGAGGGGAGACGCCAACGGTCGGAGCCCTGGTAGAAGGTCGCCGGGTTCGTCACGTGGTACTGCGAGAGCAAGGTGCGTTGGACCTTGAAGAGGTCTTCGGGATAGCGGAAGTGGCTCATCAGGTCACCGCTGACCTCGGAGAGCGGCGTGATGTGGTCGGGGAAGATCTCCTGCCACGTCTGCAGCATCGGATCCTCGTCGTCCCACTCGAAGAGCGTCACCGAACCGTCATAGGCGTCCACCACGGCCTTGACCGAGTTGCGGATGTAGTTCACCTGCTCCGGCTCGGCACCCACGGTGGTCGGGGTGCCGTCGGCAGCGAGCAGCGAGTCGACCGTGGCGTCCTCGAGCGACTCGCGCGCCGAGTAGGGGTAGCTGTTCGAGGTCGTGTAGGCGTCCACGATCCACACCAGGCGCTTCTCGGTGTCCGGATCCTCGTCCATGTCGACCACAGCCGGGTAGGCGCGGTTGTCGAGGGTCAGGTACGGGGCCGCCTTGGCCACCCGCTGGTGGGGGTCACGGTCATAGAGGATCTGCGACTCCTCGGTGACTCGGTCGGAGAAAAGGATCTGGAAGTCACCGAAGCGCAGCGTGTACGCGAGCTGCTCCATCATGCCGCCGATCGAGGGCCCGCCGTCTCCGGTGAAGGTGTTCGGGACGAAGGAGTCCTCGGCGTCGTCTGCCGGGAAGTCGAGCTCCCACGGCTCGGTGCCCTCGGGAGCACCGACGATGGAGTACTGGGGCAGGTTCTGCCCGAAGTAGACGCGAGGCTCGTACTCGCCGAGTTCACCGACCGAGGGGATCCCCTGCTGGAAAAAGGTGGGGCGCCCGTCCCCGGCGACGGTGTTGCCGGCTGCGGCGACCACGCCGAATCCGTGGGTGTAGACGGTGTGGTCGTTGACCCAGGTGCGCTGCTCTGGGCCCAGACCCTGCAGGTTGAGCTCACGGACCGCGATCACGGTGTCGCGCGATTCGCCGTCGATCTGGTACCGGTCCACGGACAGCGTGTCGGCGAAGGAGTAGTACTGACGCGACTGCTGCATCTGGTTGAAGGTCGGCGAGACGATGTTCGGGTCCAGCAGACGGATCGAGGCCGTGGACTGGGAGTCTTCCCGCAGCTGACCGGCTTCGACCTCCGTGGTCGCCGAGTAGGTGGAGGACTCCAGGCCCTCGAGACCGTATGCCGCGAGCGTGGCATCGATATTGCGCTGGATGTACTCACTCTCGTACTCGATGGCGTTGGGGTCTACCTGGAAGCGCTGGATGAGCGCGGGGTAGGCAGTCCCCAGGACCAGCCCGGAGACCACCATGACGGCGACACCGGCCACGGGCAGGCGCCATCCGCCGCGAATGGCTGCGACCACGAAGAGCGCCACCACGATCAGGGCGATGATCGCCATGATCAGGCGGCCCGGGAGCACGGCGTTGATGTCCGAATAGGCGGCACCGGCGAAACGACCGGTGTCGTTCAACAGCACCGAGTACCGGTCCAGGAGGTAGCTCGCACCGAGCAAGGCGGTGAAGACCGCAGCGAGGACGGCGAGCTGGATCCGTGCTGCCGTGGAGACCCGCTGGGCCCGCTGCGCCACGGAGATGCCGCCGTAGAGGTAGTGGGAGACGACGGTGGCGACGCCGGCCACGAAGGTGATCATCATCAGGAACGACACAGCCGCGTCCGCCACGGGCAGGGTGAAGACAAAGAATCCGATGTCGTAACCGAACTCAGGGTCCACCTCACCGAAGGGGGTCTGGTTCAGGAACAACAGCACCTCGCGCCACAGACCGGAGAGCGATCCGCCGGCGAAGAGACCCAGAGCCACGGGCGCGGCGATCATGATCAGCCGGCGCATCGGCTCCACCGCTTCGCGGTAGCGATCGAGATTCCGCTCTTCCTGCGTGGTGGGCGGATAGACCAGACGCTTGGAGTAGGCCAGGTGGAGATTGATCCAAATGGTGAAGGCCATGAGCACGAAGCCGATGACGAACAGAATCGCCCGCGTGCTCCACTCACGAATCAGGACCTCAGTGAATCCGAGATGCGAGTACCACCGCACCTCGGTCCACACATTCGCAGCAAGGACGGTCAGGCCGACCAGAGCGGCGAGGATCAGCACCGTGGGCATCAGTGCACCACGGCGGCGCGACGACGACGGCCCGTTGGGCCGTGCCGGGCGGGAGGGTTGTTCTGCAGCGGACGTCACAGGAGCGGTACCTCATCGATATCGGTGCGGGCGCATCGGACCCAGTCGCACAGAGCATCCTGCGGCTTCACAGGTTCTCAGTGGGCCCGTTCGGACAACGGACCAGTCCGCTACCAGGTTCCCATATCCATCCCATGCGTGCGTCAATGGTGACCATGACCTCGCCAGCTGAGACCGCGCCCACGCCACGCCTGCTCGCCCTGCGCGATGCCGTGCGGGAGATCGAACGACACGCCGCCGATCGCGGCTGGGACGGGGAGGTGACCGCCTCGGTGTTCGCACTGGTCCGCACCACCGACGCGCTCTCGGCCACCCCCGATCTGGCCGGCGAACTGCCGGAGACCGCCCTGGCGGAGGCCGCATCGGATCCCGAACACCTGACCAGCATCGAGCAGGACGGGCTGCCGGAGGCCACCACCCTGGAGGAACTCCTCGCCCAGCTGGCCTGGCCGGAGCAGGTCGACGGCGCCGCCGTGGTGGTCGAGCGTCTGATGGTCCCGCCCGAGGCTGAGCAAGGACTGCCTCAGGATCCCGAGGAAGCCATGGCTGCGCTCATGGCCCACCCGGATCGCACGGACGTGCGCCTCGCGGCCGGCGTGCTGCGGACCGGGGAGTCCTGGTGTGCGGTGCGCAGCCGCAGCCACGACACGGACGACGAGGTGGCCGGATCGCCCGAGGCCGTGCCCGGTCTCGTCGAGGCGCTGCGGGCGACCTTCCGCTAGCTCACTCGCAGCGCGGCAGCTCGTCGGTGCGGCCCGCGGTGACGTCCAGCAGAGCTTCCTTGGCCTCGGTCAAGGTGTCCACGGCCACCACCTCCAAGCCGTCTGGGATATTGCCGAGGACGTCGGCGCAGTTGCCCGCCGGCGCCAGGAACCATTCGGCACCGTCGCGCACCGAGCCGTGCATCTTCTGCACGATTCCGCCGATGGCTCCCACCTGACCCGCCAGGTCCACGGTGCCGGTCCCGGCCACGTGCTGGCCCGCCGCCAGATCCTCCTCGGTGAGCAGATCCGTGATGGCCAGGGAGAACATCAGGCCCGCACTGGGGCCACCGATGTCTTCGATGTCAAAATCGATCACGTAGGGAATCTCGACCTCGGGGTCGATGTAGATCCCGAGCAACGCACCGTGCGGCCCCTCTCCGGTGACGATCTCGACGTCCATGGCCTCACCCTCGCGCTCGAGGCCGAGAGTGACCACGGCACCGGGAACGGTCTCGCGAAGCACGGCCGACAGATCGGAGAAAGCCTCGACCTCCACCAGGCCTTGTTCGGGTGCTTCGATGCTGAGCAGCAGATCCCCGGCCTCGACCACCCCCTCGGCGCCGGTGCCGGGGCCCGCGCCGGCGATGGTCAGCGTCTGCGGCACCTCATAGCCGAGCGATTCGAGCGCGGAGACGGTGGCATTGGTCTGCGAGGACGTCATCTGCATGCTGGCCTGCTCGTCGAGCTCTTCGCGGCTGACCTCAGGGTTGAAGACCGACTCGACCGGCAGCACGAACTCGCGTTCCAGCGTCCACGCCCGCAAGACGTCGGAGGCCCGCACCGGATACCCCGGCCCGCCCACCACGGAGACCGTGGTCAAGCGCAGCTCGCCGTCGGTGGGGTAGGTGTCGATGCCGGATATCGTGATGAGCTCCTCACCATCGAGCGCACCAAGCGTGTCGAGGGTCGGCCCGGGCCGCTGCACGGCGTACGGCAGGTGGATCCCCACGGCCGTGATGAAGCCGCCGGTGAGGAAGGTCGCGCACGCGGCCAGGGTGATCAGGCGCGGCGGAATCCGCCAGGCAGGAGAAGGCATCGGCACATGGTATGCCGGGCTCTGCGGCTCGTGTGGACTGCGCCCTGGGCGAACCCACCACCCGCAGCCTCCGGCGCGCGCGTACGTTTGACCCATGAGCCAGGAACCCACGCGCGGCGACGGCAACGACGGTCACGGCCCTGGGGAGTGGGAGGAATTGCTCCGCTCCCTCCTGGGCCCGCAGGCAGCCGATGAGGCGATCGCGGCCATGCGTGCCTCGGGCCTGGATCCCTCGGCCATGTCGCAGGCTGCGGGGCTGCCTGCCGACCGCAACCAGCTCATGCAGATGATCACCCAGATGCAGCAGATGATGGCTCAAGGCGCCGGGGAGCCGGTGAACTGGAGCATCGCCCAGGATCTCGCGCGCCAGACCGCTGCGGCCGGCGGCGATCCCTCCGTTTCGGCTGCCGAGGCGCAGCGCGTGCGTGAGGCTCTCCAGGTCGCGGATCTGTGGCTCGACCCGGTCACCGACCATGCCCCCGCGCCCGGGCCGCGTGAGGCCTGGAGCCGGGCCACCTGGGTGGAGCGCACCCTCCCTGCCTGGAAGCGCCTGGCCGAACCGGTGGCTGTCTCGATGACCCGCGCACTCAGCGAGGTTCTGGGCACCCAGGCCGAGCATCTTCCCGAGGAGCTTCGCGCCCTGACCGGTGGCGAGGGACCGTTGCGCGCCATGGTCGATCAGATGGGCGCGGCCGTGTTCGGGATGCAGGTCGGCCAGGCGCTGGGCGCGCTCGCCCGCGAGGCCTTCGGCCCGACGGAACTCTCCCTCCCGCTGCTGGAGGCACACACCAGCGCCCTGGTGCCGGCCAACATCTCTGCTTTCACCGAGGGCTTGGACGTTCCTGAGGACGAGGTCCGCTTCTACCTGGCGGTGCGTGAAGCGGCCCACGCCCGGCTCTTCGCCCACGTACCGTGGTTGCCCTCCCACCTCCTCGGCATCGTGGAGTCCTACTCCCGGGAGATCGCCATCGATGTGGCGGCCATGGAAGAGGCGGTCCGGGACATCGACCCCTCCGACGCCGAGCAGTTGCGCCAGGCGATGTCCGGTGGCGTGTTCGCCCTGGAGCGCACGGAGTCACAGGAGGCGGCGTTGCTGCGCCTGGAGTCGGCCCTGGCCCTGGTGGAGGGATGGGTCCAGCACGTCACGGCCCAGGCCGTGGCACCACACCTCCCCCACGCCGTGGCCTTGCAGGAGATGCTGGCGCGCCGGCGGGCCTCCGGCGGGCCGGCGGAGAAGACCTTCGCTGCCCTGGTCGGTCTCGAGCTCCGCCCCCGCCGCCTGCGTGAGGCAGCCGCCCTGTGGGCGGCCGTGGAGCAGGAGCGCGGCGTGGCCGAGCGCGACGCCGTCTGGTCCCACCCCGACCTGATGCCGCGGGCCGAAGATCTGGACGACCCCCAGGGTTTCGCCGCCGGACGGCCGGCCGAGGATGACACCGCCCAGGACCTCGACGCCGCCTTGGCCGCGATCTTCGCCGAGGACGAGCGCCGCACTTCCGACAGCGCGGATCCATCGGCCGAGGGCGAGGAGGGCGCCGGTGATCCCGGCAGTGAGCCGGGCCCGGCCCACGAGGACTAGAGGCCCAGGCTCTCCAGGAACGCGTTGCCGAAGCGCCGCTGGGGATCATGACGCTCGCGCAGCGCGCCGAAGTCGGACCAGCGTGGATAGAGCCCTGGCAGGGCGTCGGCATCGGGGAGGAAGACCTTGCCCCAATGCGGCCTCGCGCCCAGCGGGGCAAGCGCCGCCTGGATCTCGGCGAGGACCGGACGGACCTCGGCCTCACGGGGGTGCCACGTGAAGTGGAAGCCCACGGTTTCCTGCTCGTAGGCCGGACTGAGCCAGAGCGAGTCCGGCGCCACGGTGCGCACCTCGCAGATGTGCAGCAGCGGGGCGATCCGCGGGGCGAGGTCGCGGAGCGCGCGGACCGCAGCAGCCGCGTGACGGCGTGGCAGGAGGAACTCGCTCTGCAGCTCGTCGCCGGCTGAGGGCTCGAAGTCGAGCCGGAAGTGGGGCCACCGCCCGTGCCAGGGGCCGAACTCGCCCATCTGGGCGGTGCAGACACTGCCATCGGCGCCCGGGATCGGATGACACGGCCCCTCAGCGGCGCGCGCGCCCAGCCAGCTCAGGTCCGGCGCGGGGTGGCCCTCCCGGTACTTCACCCAAATCTGATCGGCGAGCCCGTCCTCACGCCACCTGGTGAAGATGCTGACGCTGTTGCCCGCGGCCGCGATGTCGTCGAAGTTCTCCAGGACGGCATCCCAGGGCGCATGCTCAAAGACTCGCTGGGCCACCCGGTAGGTGGGCTCGACGTCGAGGGTCAGATGCGTGACGACGCCGAGGGCGCCGAGGGAGACCACGGCTCCGTCGAAGTCCTCTTCGCCGCGCCGGAGCACCACCGTCTCGCCGCTTCCGTTCAGGAACTCCACGGCGCAGACCTGGGTGGCCAGCGAGGTGATCTTCTCCCCGGAGCCGTGCGTACCGGTCGCGACGGCACCAGCCAGGGAGATGTGCGGGAGGGAGGCGAGATTGGCCAGGGCCAGGCCCGCGGTGTCGAGCGCCGGCACCAGATCTCCATAGCGCAGCCACGCGGGTGTTCGCACCGTGGCGCCCTCGATCCGGATGTCCGCTGGGTCCACGGGGATGTCGGTGAGCGAGACCAGGGCTCCGGGGCCGTCGGCAATGCGGTTGAAGGAGTGCCTGCTCCCGAGTGCGCGCAGTCGTGGTTCCCGGGAGATGATCTCCGCCAGTTCGTCCAGGCTGGCGGGGCGCAGCAACCGCTCGGCGCCGTACGTGATGTTGCCGGCCCAGTTCTGCCCTGGTGAGCTCGCCATAGAGTCCCCGTTTCCATCGTTGCGGTTCTCCATCATAAGCGGCGGCCGCTCGCTCCTTGCGGCTGGAGGAACGCCTGCGGTGGCTTCTTGTGGATATCCGCCACGGCCGCTCACCATCTGCCACTGTGTTCGCGATCAGCGCATGTTCAGAGACAGCCGAGGGGGACGTCGTGCGACTCAAGCCAGGATTGACGGTGGTGTGGTGTGAAGCGGGCCGGTCACAGGTGGGAGATGGCGCCGCGGCGTTGCGGCTGGATGGGCTGACCGCCGGGGAGCAGCGTCTTCTCGATCGGATGGACGGATTCGCGCACGGTTTCACTGAGACCGAGATCCAGATGGCCGCCCGGCAATACGGGGTCACCGCGAAGCGGGCAGGAGAACTTCTCGATGTGCTGCGCCACGGCGGCGTGCTGGAGATGTCGATGGAGCCACCCGGCGCCGCACAGTGCGCGGAACGGGACCTCGCCCATCGGCGTGACGCACTGGAGGCCTATGGACGCCGGGCCAAGCAGACCGTGCGAGTCATCGGTGCGGGACCGATCGCCACCGCAGCGGCGGTGACCTTGGCCGAGTGCGCGGTGGGCGGCATCTGGCCCGATCACGAGATGGTCCGCACCGAGCTGCGCATGAGCCATCCCCGCGTGCAGGTCGTGCCCATTCCGGATCGACTCCCTGACCTGACCATCGCGGTCTTCTCGCGCGTGGCGGACCCGGTGGTGCTCCGCGAGGTGGCCTTCACCGACGTGCCCTACCTACCAGTGGTGGTGCGTGAGGCGGAGGTGGAGGTCGGGCCCGTGCTGACCCCCGGGGTGGGACCGTGCCATCGGTGCCTGGATCTTCACCGCACAGAGGACGATCCGTGCTGGCCGACGATCGCCACGCAGCTGCGCTGCGCCGAACCGCTGGTGGCGCCGCCATCGTTGTTGCTCCCGGTGGCGGGCACGGTGGTGTCGCTGGCACTGAAGCATCTGGCCGGCGACGCCAGCGATGACACCACCCTGGTCGTCGAGCCGTCGAGGCCGACTCCCCGGACGGTGCCGTGGAGCGTGCATCCCGAGTGCGGATGCACGGGACTGGACGCGGCGGTGGCCGCCTGAGCGCGCCTCGCGCTCAGGCGGCCCCCACCTGCGCCAGCTTCTTCGGAGGGCGACCGCGGCCGCGCTTGCGCGCCACCACGACGCCGTCCACGAAGACCTCTCCGCCCCAGACGCCCCACGGCTCCTGCCGCTCGAGGGCGCCTGCGAGACAGGCCTCGCGCACGGGACAGGCACGGCACATGGCCTTGGCTGCCTCGACGTCCGACATGCTCTCGGCGAACCAGAGATCGGCGTCGCCTTCCTGACACGGAGTCGCTGCGCCCGGGAGGGTGGAAAGTACATCGGTGGCGGTGAGGCCACCGGCCCGTGCCTCGGAGATGAGGCTGGTGTGCTCCGTCATGGGCCAGGTAACGGAGGATCCTTGGCTGATCCGGTCAGTCAGGGCCGCGAGCTGCACTGAAAGCTCCTAGGTCGAGTCTCGAATGAGGGTCCTGGTGGGACGAGCCGGCCGAGAAACGACAACGGCCGCGGTCCCTGGTGGGATCGCGGCCGGAATGCTGCCTATGAGGTCAGCTCAGCTCTCGATCCCCTGTTCACCGCCACGGGTGCGCAGCGACAGACCGCCACGCACGCGAAAGGCGCGAGTGCCCCCGGGGGTGGCGAGTGCGGCTGGCATAGCAGCGGTGAGAGTCATGTTCCTCATCTTCTCGGCACCTCCTTCTGGGGATCGGGGATCCGTAGCGTGCTGGCTAGGCACCGGATCCTGCTTCATTCGGACAAAGAGGACACTAGAGGGGCCCACCCGGCGGCCACAATGTTTTTTCCGAACTTCCTCAAAATGTGGCCTGGCTCACTTTCCGGCGAGGGGGTGTGGGGGCTCCGGAACCCGACGAATGCGCGCCACCGGACCGGACTGAGGCGGGGGTCGATGCGCCAGCGCGCGTCGGCCACCGCCTCGGCCCTGCTACCTCGGTTCGCGAGTGAGACCGGCCGTCGTCAGCGCGGGGCGACGAAGGCCTCCTCGCGCTCGAACATGCCGAGTCGCACCCTGATGAGCCCCTCGTCATCCTCGGGCACCGCGATCACGAGGTTCCCGGTCTCGCTGCCCCCTTCGTAGAGCTCCCGTGTGGTGTCGAAGGCATCGGGCGCGACGGCGAAGGCATCGGAGGATCCGAGCGTCTCGCCGGAGGATGTCACCCAAGCGATGTCCGTACCGAGCATGGGCATCTCGGAATCAGTGCCGGTGTAGGTGGCACTGACGTCGATCAACACGAAGGAGTGACCTTCGGGTGGCGGCTCGTTGAACTGGTTCTCGGCCGCGACCTGCTCGTCGGCACCGAACTGCACCTCGTTGATGATGACCACCCAATCAGAGCCCTCGATACTCTCACCCAGAGCCAGCGGATTGGCCCGGCTCCCGCGCTCTCCCGCGGGCTCCACCTCTGCCTCCCCATCCGGCCCGTCTGCGGTCTCGTCCGCCGCTTCCTCTGCAGCCTCGTCCGCTGTTGCGGTGTCGGCCGGAGCCTCAGTGTCGGGCTCCTCCGATCCGAGGCCGCACGCACCGAGGGTGAGTAGTGCAGCAGCAAGGGGGATCGCGGCGGTCGAACTCTTCATGGCAACTCCAGTTGTCGGCGTCGGAGGATCGTTGAGATCTCGTGCTCGGGGGAACGGTGGATGACGCTACGAGCGCAGGTGCCTGCGGGCATCGCCCGTTCGGATCGTCTGCACCAGCCGATGGGATGAGGCGGCGGCAACCTGGAGGGCGACGCCGGTGTCGGGGGTTCGCCGTAACCTCCCCGCTGTGAGCCAGCACTCCGAGTCAGGTCCCCGGTCCGCCGCGGCGAGGGCGTGGCAGCGTGCCATGCGCTGGGGCAGCAGCTGGTGCGCCGTGCTGGTCTCTGTCAGCTGCGGGCTGGTCGCCATCGCCTTCGCGGCACCGAAGAACCAGGAGTTCCTCGCCCTCGGCTGGTTGCTGTTGTCCCTGACCGTCTCCGTGTCCCTGGTGTGGCGACGGCGTATGCCGGTCGTGGTGTGCCTGAGTGCAGCCGGGCTCAGCCTGGTGGCCCCGCTCGATCCGTTCGCCGCCCTGCTCGCATGGAGCTGGGTGCTCACGCTGCGCCGTGGCCTGCCGGCCTGGCTCTGTGGCTTCACAACCTCCCTCACCGTGGCAGCGGCGCTGACCCGCGACTATCTCCGCCCTCCCCGGCACACGCTCTTCGCCTTCACCGAGCCCGACAGCGGCGAACACATCAGCGCGCCCGGTCCGGCCTACCTCGTGGTCGGCCTCGTCGCCGTCCTGTCCTTCTGGGCATGGGGGATGGTGCGCCGGAGCCGGCGTGAGACGCGGGTCGCGATGGCCACCGAACTGGAGCGGGCGAAGGAGGCCTCACATCTGCGCAACGAGCTCTCCTCCCAGGAGGAGCGGCAGCTCATCGCTCGTGAGGTGCACGACACCGTGGCTCACCAGCTGTCGCTCGTGGCCTTGCAGGCCTCCGCCTTGGAGGTCGGCGACCGGGATCCTCAAGCGGCACGGAACATCCGCGGCGCCGCCCAGAACGCCCTCGATGAGGTCCGCGCCCTGCTGGGGTGGCTCCGCGACGGCGAATCCCCTGCCACGCAGACGGGATCGCTCGCCGACCTGCCGCAGCTGATCGAGGACGCCCGCGGATCGGGGGCGCAGGTGATCTCATCGATCTACGTGGAAGACGTCGCCTCCACCCCAGCACCGCTGAGCCGGGCCATCTACCGGATCGTGCAGGAATGCCTCACCAACGCTCTACGGCATGCACCGGGGGAAGTCGTCATGGTCGAGATTGCCGGGCCGGCACATGACGCCTTCCGGATCGAGGTCCGCAATCGCGTCTGCGACCCGGTCCGCGAGCAGCTCCTCGGGTCAGGGAGCGGCCGCGCCGGGATGATCGAACGGGCGCGCTCCCTGGGCGGGAGCTTGACGGCGAGCCGCTCGGGCGAGGAGTTCGTCGTGAGCGCCCACCTGCCACGCCAAAGCGAGCACGCTCCCGCAGGCCCACCGTCCACGCGGACGGGGCCCGCGGTCACTTCCCGGAGCGGCGAAGTCGGGGGTGGGCAGTAACCTCACCACCATGATTCGAGTGGCGATCGTGGACGACGATCCCCTGGTACGTCGGTTACTCACCACGGTACTGAGCACGGACGATACGGAGATTGTCGCCGAAGCCGGCGATGGGGACGAGGCGGTCGCGCTGGTCCACGCTCACCGCCCGGACGTCCTGGTCATGGACCTGCGCATGCGCAGGATGGGCGGGGTCGACGCGATCCACGCACTCCGCGCGCAGCCGGACCCGCCCGCTGTCCTGGCCCTCACCTCGCTCGGCGCCGAGGAAGCTGCGCTTGACGCCGTCCGCGCGGGCGCGGAGGGCTTCCTGACCAAGGACGCCGGCCCGATGGAGATCCGTGAGGCCGTCCGCGATCTGGCCCGCGGCGAGGGAAGCCTCTCCCCCCGCGCCGCGCGTCTCCTGATGGCTGAGGTGGCCGCGAGTTCACGCCACGAAAGCACCCAGCGCGCCGAGCATCTCGTTCGCGGCCTCACCGATCGCGAGCGGGAGATGGCCGTCGACGCAGCGGCCGGGCGGACCAACAGCTCGATAGCGGAGCGCCACTACCTCTCCGAGGCCACCGTGAAGAGCCACTTGGCTAGAGCGATGGCCAAGCTCCAGGTCGAGAACCGCGCCTCGCTGGCGGTGGTCATGGACCGGGCAGGCTTCGGTCCCTCATGACCAGCGCCCCGTAGAGCGTGCCGGCCACAACGATGACCACTCCCGCCGCGAGAGCGACAGTCATGGCCGCCGGGGTCCCCGCGCTCTCCCCCACGTGCCCAGCCACCGCGGTCGCCGCTGACTGGCCCACCACGATGCCTGTGGTGGCCAGCGACATCGCCGTGGCGGAGCGGCCGCGCGGGCTCAGCGCCGCCGTCAGTGAGAACAGGGTCACCAGGGTCGGGCCGATGCCGATGCCCACCACAGCGAGGGCGAGCAGCAGCACGGGAACGGTCTGCGCGAACTGCAGGGCGATGCCGCCGGCCAGAATCACGCCGCTGAAGACCAGCCAACGCGCGCGCAGGGTGAAGCCCTCCGGGAACAGCGCCGCCGCCAACGCGAAGACGGCGGACCCCACGCCGAGCGCCGCGTAGACCAGGCCCGCCCGCTCGGCGTGGCCGGCATCCTGCATGAACGAGGTGACCGAGGTCAGCGTCGCGCCGAACATGAATCCCACCCCCAGCACCCCCAGGATCACGATGAGCAGGCGCGGCGTGGCCAGCTCGCTCACGGGAGCGGGCGGCGAGGATGACGTGGAGTTTCTCGGCACTTCCTCGGCGCTGCGGTGCAGGGCGAAGGCGGAGACGAAAACGATCGTCAGCACGGCCGCACCGAGGATCGGAGCAGCCGGCCCGAGGGTCGCAGCGAGAAGCCCGACAATGACCGGCCCGAAGACGAAGGTGACCTCGTCGGCAGCCGACTCGTACGCCATGGTGCCGTTGAGTACTTTCTGACGACGTGCGAGAGGAAGACGCCGGCCGATGATGCCAACGAGTCGGCTGCGCGACATCGGTGCCACCTGAGGGGCGGTGGCGCCGACGACGAAAGCCGCCGAGAGCACAGCCCATCCACCGAGAGTAGAGAAGACCGCGGCTGTCACCAGCAGCAAGGCCACGCTGTTGACCGCTCCGGCGGCGAGCAGGACCCGACGCTGCCCCCAGCGGTCAGCAGCGGCACCGATGAGTGGGGCGAAACACGCCGTCCCCAAACCCACCATCGCCGAGGTGAGGCCACCCAGGCTGAGCGATCCGCGCCCCGCCACCACAAGTGTCAGGGTGCCGACCACCATCATGGCGTAGGGGAACCGCGCGATCAGCGCGAGCGGGAAGTAGATCGCCCCGGTGACTGAGACCAGGCTCCCCGGGTCGTGCGCTCCGTTCGTACGGGCCGCCGCCGGGCGGGTGCTGCCGTTCAGTTCTCGCGCCCCAGCCACTGGGTGATGTCCACATCCTCGCCGCGCACCACGGCGAGCACCTGACCCCCATAGGCCTCGAGCTTGGTGGCACCCACGCCGCGCAGCAGCGCAAGCTGGCGGAGATCTTTGGGCTTCGCGGTGGCTATGGCCTGCAAGGTGGTGTCGTGGAAGACGGTGTAGGCCGGCTTGGAGAGCTCCTTGGCCAGCACCCCCCGCCAGGTGCGCAGCCGTTCGAAGAGCTCGGCGTCCTCGGGATGCTCCGTCAGGTAGTCCTCGGTGCGCTGGCGGACGGCGGCACGGCGCGAAGGTCCGCGCCGTGCCGCTCCCGCGTCAGGATCGGGCCAGATGCCATCGAGGAAGCGGGTGGGCTTCCGGCTGGCGCGCCCACCCACTGCCCGGGCACGGGCATAGGAGAGCTGCAGATGTTCGCGGGCACGGGTGACGCCCACGTAGAGCAGGCGCCGCTCTTCGGCGATGGCCGCCGGGCCTTCAGCGAGGGAGATGGGCAGGAGCCCTTCACTGACGCCGATGAGGAAGACGGCATCCCACTCCAGGCCCTTGGCCGCGTGCAACGAGGCCAGTGTCACGCCTTCCACCGCCGGGGCGTGCTGAGCGGAGGCGCGTTCGTCCAGCTCGGCGACGAGCTCCGCCATGCCTGCACCGCGCGTGGTGTGCAGGTCGTCGGCGAGACTCACCAGGGAGTTCAGCGACTCCCAACGCTCACGGGCTGCACCGCGCGCGCTGGGCGGATTGACATCCCACCCCAGTGTGCCCAGAACGGCACGCACCACCTCGGGCATGGGTTGCTCGGCAGAGGAGCGCACCGCCCCGCGCAGCAGGACCAGCGCCTCCTTGACCTCACGGCGGGAGAAGAAGCGCTCACCTCCGCGGACCAGATAGCCGATCTGCGCATCGGCAAGCGCCTGCTCGACGACCTCGGACTGGCCGTTGGTGCGGTAGAGCACCGCGATCTCCGACAGCGGCACCCCCTCGCGCTGCAGCGCCGCGATGCGTTCCGCCACCGCACGCGCCTCGGCAAGATCGTCGTCATAGGTCTCGTAGCGCACCGGCACCGACGAGGGCCGCTGGGCGATCAGTTCGACGGCGGCCCGGCTGCGGTCCCCGCCGGCACGCGCGAGCACGCCATTGGCCAGTTCCACCACTTGCGGAGTGGAGCGGTAGTCGCGCACCAGCTTGATCACCGGCGCACCGGCGTAGCGCTGCGGGAAGTCGGTGAGGAAGCGGGGTGTGGCGCCGGTGAAGGAGTAGATGGTCTGCGAGACGTCCCCGACCACGCAGAGTTCGCGCCGGTCCCCGAGCCACAGGTCGAGCAGGCGCTGCTGCAGCGGGGAGACGTCCTGGTACTCATCGACCACGAAATGGCGGTACTGGCTGCGCACCTGGGAGGCGATGTCATCCCGCTCGCTGAGGATGCCCACCAGGAGCAGGAGCACGTCCTCGAAGTCGATCACTCCCCGCTCGGTCTTGACCTCCTCGTAGACCTCCAGCAGACGGGCGATCGTGGCGTGATCGTTCCCGGAGGGAGCCTCGCGACCGGATTTCCCGGCGCGTTCGACGTAGTCCTCGGCAGTGATGAGAGAGACCTTGGACCACTCCACCTCAGCGGCGAGGTCACGGATGGCGGTGCGGTCGGTGGACAGTCCCAGCCGGCTCGCGGTTGAGGCCACCAGGCCGGCCTTGTGCGCAGCGATCGGCAACGGGCTGCCACCGATGACCGAGGGCCAGAAGTAGGAGAGCTGCCGCAGGGCAGCGGCGTGGAAGGTGCGGGCCTGCACGCCGGCGGCGCCAAGATCACGCAGACGAGTCCGCATCTCTCCGGCGGCCCGCGCGGTGAAGGTCACCGCCAGGATCGCCTGCGGATTGAAGGCGCCTGAGAGCACCCCGTTGGCGATGCGGTAGGTGATCGCGCGGGTCTTGCCGGTGCCGGCGCCCGCGAGCACGCAGACCGGACCGGTGAGGGTCTCGGCCACGGCGCGCTGGTCGGGGTCCAGGGCCTCGAGCAGCTGCTCGGTGCTGGGTTGCTCGGTGGCGGGATGGCTGGTCATCGATCTCAGTCTGACAGGCAGGACCGACACCTCACGCGCGTGCCGACCCGTACCGGTGACGCGAACAGGTCGGCGGGCCCGTCGCCGCGGGCTGTGCGACCGACCTCGCGCCCCGGGTCATGGGGACAGCAAGCCCAGGTACAGCCCGCGCAGCACGGCCTGGGTGCGGTCGCGCGCACCGAGCTTCCACAGCACCGTCGAGACGTGGTTCTTCACCGTGCCCTCGGCCAGATGCAGCATCGCCGCAATCTCCTTGTTGCTGTAACCACCCGCGGCCAGGCGCAGCACATCGGTCTCACGCGCCGTCAGCGCCTCCACCGGTGCCGCGGGATCGTGAGGGCCCTCCACGAGCCCGCCCGCTTGCGAGGACGCCCGCAGCAGTCGATCCGTGAGTGCGGGCTGGAGCAGGGTCCCTCCGGCGGCCACGGTACGGATCCCGCCCACCAACTGCTCGAGCGTGACGTCCTTGAGCATGTAGCCACGAGCGCCGGCCTGAAGGGCGCCGAGGACGAGTTCGGCGTCGTCGAAGGTGGTGAGCACCAGCACCGGGATGTCGAGTCCGCGCGCTCGCATGGCTTCCAGGGTGGCGATGCCGCCCATCCCGGGCATGCGCAGGTCGAGCAGTACGACCTCCGGCCGGTCCGCTGAATCCGGCTCCTCGAGCAGGGCCAGTGCCTCGGCACCGTCCTCTGCCTCGGCCACGACCTGGACCTCATCGCTGAGCGCGAGCAGACTGCGAATGCCATGACGCACCAGGGTCTGGTCGTCCACCAGCAGGGCACGGATGGCCGTGCGCGTCTCACTCATCAGACCGGCACCTCCACGCGGACGTCGAAGCCACCGTCTTCGTGCCGGGAGAACTCAGCAGAGCCACCCAGACCCTCAGCGCGTTCCCTGATGCCCCGCAGTCCGTTCCCCAGTTCTAGGTGTTCCGCCCCCCAGCCATCGTCGTAGGCGTGCAGCACCAGGTGGTCCCCACCCGAGACGGTGATCCACAGGTTCTCGCCGGCGGAGTGCCGGATCGCGTTGGTCAGCACCTCCTGGACGGCGCGCACCACGGCGGTGGTCCGCGCCTCGTCGGTGACCACGTCGCCGGCCACCTCCAGGTGGATCTCCGGCGCGGGGACGTCGGCGACAACGCTGAGGAGCGTGGCGCGCAGGTCTCCGCTGTCGAGGCGCAGCTCGGACACGACGCCGCGCACGTCGGCGAGCAGCTCCTTGGTGATCTCCCGGGCCCGCAGCACGTGCTCGCGTGCCGGCTCCTGCGCGCGATGGCTCGCGACCTCGAGCTCCAGGGCCAGGGCGCTGAGCTGGTGTCCCAACACGTCGTGCAGGTCCCGCGAGATGCGCAGGCGCTCGGCCGCTCGGGTGGACTCTTCCAGGAGCGCGCCGGTGGCGGAGAGCTCGATGTGAGCTTGAGCCAGCTCCTGGTTCATCTCCTGCTGACGCCGCCAGGTCACGATCGTCACCACCGACACTGCCTGGATGACCAGGTAGAACAAGGCGGTGATAGCCGGTTCGAGCAGCCCCTGGCCGCGATAGGAGAAGATCGCCGCGGCTGTGGTGTTGATGAGGACCACCACCACCGTGCCCCAGAGCGGAACAACGTAGACGCTCAAGGTGGCGCCGAAAACCAGGATCACCAGGGAGAACCCGAAACCGGGAGACACCATCCCCGTGACCGCGAGCGCGAGCACCGCCTGGGTGAGGAAGGCGACCAGGGCCCATCCGCGCCGGGGATGGGTCGAGAGAAGTTCCGCCGCCCCGAAAGCGAGGACGAAACCGGCCAGGGCACTCCACCAGAGCCACGCAGGGCCCGGGGTGACCTGCTCCCCTTGGAGCTGCAGCACGGCAACCGGGAGGCCCACGAGGATGCCGAGGATGATCGGCAGCACCAGGGCCGCGGCAGTGAGGTCATAGCGGCGCACGCACCGAGCCTAGGCGAGGCCTCGCCGAACCGACCGTGCCGGAAGTCATGGATCACGGTCATGACCGGCGGCACGCGCGCTCGCCGGTTGCCGCTTCTTAGCGTGGGCTGCACGCCCGGCACGGACCGGGAGCACCAAGCGTGAGGAGTGATCATGGCCGCGGCCGTGCAGGTGAAGAACGCGCGCAAGCGCTACAGGAAGAAGGTGGCGCTCGACGGTGTCGACCTCACCGTCGAAGCCGGGAGGACCGTGGGGATCCTGGGCCGCAATGGCGCTGGGAAGACCACCCTGGTGGAGACGATCGCCGGGCTCCGGAAGCCGGACGCCGGCACCGCACGGGTGATGGGGCTGGATCCGATCGCCGACCGCGCACGGGTACGCATGGTGCTCGGGGTGCAGCTCCAGAAGGCGATCATGCACTACGACCTGACCGTCATCGAGAACCTTCGGCTACACCGCTCCTTCTATCCCGAGGGCCGCGATCCGGACGAGCTGCTGGAGAAGCTGGGATTGGCGCCGTCCCGGGACACGCGCTTCGGCAGACTCTCCGGTGGGCAGGCGCAACGTCTCTCCGTCGCCGCCGCACTGGTGGGCCGGCCACGCGTGGTGATCCTGGATGAACTCACCACCGGCCTCGATCCTGAGGGGCGCCGGGGGATCTGGCGGGTGATCGAATCGCTGCGCGAGGAAGGCGTCACCATCCTCCTGGTCAGCCACGCCATGGATGAGGTGGCCAGGCTGTGCGATCACGTCGTGGTGCTCGACGAGGGCCGTGTCCGCGCGGAAGGCACGCCGGAGGAACTCGTGAGCCAGGCCGGCGCCACGAACCTCGAGCAGGCCTTCCTGAGCCTGGTCGGCGCCACGGAGGGCGAACTGGACACCCTGAAAGGAGCAGCATGAACGCCTCAGCAGCCGGCGCGACCGGCTTCGACATCCCCCCGGCACGCAGGCCGGGCCTGGACGCCTGGGGGCAGATGATTCTCGCTGAAGGGCGATCCGTGGTGCGGGACACCGCTGGACTGGTGGTCCCGCTCGGCCTTCCGCTGCTGCTGATGCTGGCCCAGGCCTTCGGGAACTCCGAGCAGATCGTGCCGGATTCCGGCGGCCGCTCGGTTCTCGAGGTGTTCATCCTGCCGGTCACCCTGGTCATGATCGTCGCGCTGGTCGGGGTGGTGAACATGCCGTCCTTCCTTGCCATGCACCGCAAAGAGGGTTTGCTCAGACGGCTTGCGGCCACTCCGGCTCACCCGGCCATGGTGCTGGTCTCCCAGGTCATCATCTCCGCCCTGCAGACCGCTGCGGGTTTTGCGCTGGCCCTGGGTGTGGTCGGTTTCGCCTTCGGCCTACGCGGTCCGGTCGACCTGGCGCGGACCATCGGCGTGGTGCTCCTGATCGCGGCGGCGATGTACGCCGTCGGCATGCTCGTCGGGGCCCTGGTGCCGAGCACCAACGCGGCGATCGCGGTGGGGCTGCTCGCCTTCCTGCTGATGGGCGCGGCCGGGGGGATGTTCGGCGGCACGGACAACCTGCCTCAGGGCATCGCTACCGTCGGTGAGTGGCTGCCGTACGGGGCCGGGGTCCAGGTCTTCGAGGCGGCATGGATGGGGCAGCAGATCGAGACCGACCACCTGCTCGCACTCGGCATCGCCGTGGTCCTCGGCACCCTGAGCGCCGTGCGATTCTTTCGCTGGAGTCAGTGAGGGCACGCCGGTGCGGCCCGGGGCGGGAAGAACTCGGCGGGCCCGGTGGTTGTCGGGAGCAGACCCGAGACGAAGGAGCATCACATGACCACCGAGGCACCCGCCGCCGGCACCATCACGATGTACTCGACCACCTGGTGCGGTTACTGCCAGCGGCTCAAGACCATGCTCGACCGTGAGGGCATCGGCTACACCGAGGTCAACATCGAAGAGCACCCCGAGGCAGCGGCCTACGTCGAGGAGGTCAATGGTGGCAATCAGACGGTGCCCACCGTGGTCTTCCCCGACGGCTCTGCGGCGACCAACCCCTCGCTGAAGGACGTCAAGCAGCGTCTCGGAGCCTGAGTTTCAGGCGCTCTCGGGCAGCGCGGCACCGAACCATTGCTCGATGAGTACCCGGGCGATGGAGGCCTGCGAAGGCAGGCGGATCTCGCCGCGCTGCACGGCTGCCTTCAACTCGCTGCGCGTGAAGAAGCGCGCGTCGGTGATCTCCTCACCATCGACGGAGATCACCGGCGCTCCCGGTGCCTCGGCGAGGACCGCCCGGAACCCGAGCATCAGCGAGCAGGGGAAGGGCCAGGGCTGGGAGACGACGTACTCGACCTCGGCCACCTCGAGGCCGACCTCCTCGTGCACCTCGCGCACCACGGCGTTCTCCGCGGACTCCCCCGACTCCACGAACCCGGCCAGAGTGGAGAATCGGTGCGCCGGCCAGTGCGCTGCGTGTCCCAGGAGAAGGCGGTCCTCGGCGTCCGTCACCGCCATGATCACGGCGGGGTCGGTGCGAGGGAAATGCTGGGAGTTGTCGGAGAGGCACCGCCGCACCCAGCCGGAGCCCTCCACCACGGTCGGCTCCCCGCAGCGCGGGCACCGCGGATGACGGGCATGCCAGGCCGCCAGCGCCACCGCTGCGGTGGCCAGTCCGGCATCGCGGTCGCTCAGCGCCGTGGCAATGTCCCGTAGCTGGCGCCAGTGCAGCGAGGATGCCAGGCCCGCCAGCGCTGCGTCCTCCGCGATCGCCACTCCGTCGAGATCGCGCTCGGCACCGAGATCCGCCGGCAAGGTCAGGGCGAGGTAGGAGCGCGGCGAAGGCCCGCCGTCCTGTGCGGCTCCGGCCGGCAACCGATCGCGGCCGAGATAGGTCACGCGGCCGGATCCGGCCGCGAGTGCGCCGGCGGGAAGCTCCACCGGGGAGAACAGCGACAGTCCCTGCTCAGCGGCGGCCACCTCACCGCGATACACGAGCATGACGGCTGTGCCGGGGTCGGCGGCCACTCGCGACACGAGCTCGGGGTCGTTCCGGGAGGCGCCATCGGGATCGTGCGCGGCGCGCGAGAGCGGCGGGAGACTCACGGCGCCCCTCACGCCGGCACGCGGGCTCGGCTGGCGGAACTGATGGTGGCCTGGCCGAGCACCCGGGTGCCCGCGTAGATCACCAGGGACTGGCCCGGGGCCACTCCGCGCTGTGCTTCGGCGAGTCGCGTCTCGAGTCCGCCGTCGGCCAACGCGGTGACGGTGGCGGGCAGGGCCCGACCGTGGGCGCGGAGCTGCACCTGGACCTCGCGCGGGCCCGAACCGGCCGTGGCGTCCAGCTCGATGTCCTCGGCCAGCCACACGACGTCGTGGCTGTGGATGACATCGACGCTGAGCAGCTCGCTCGGGCCGACCACCACCTGCTTGGTCTCCGGCTTGACCTCCAGCACGTAGCGCGGCTTGCCGTCGGCCGCGGGGCGGTCGATACCCAGGCCCTTGCGCTGACCCACGGTGTAGGCGTAGGCGCCCTCATGCTCGCCGAGCACCGTGCCATCGGCGTCGAGGATCTCGCCGCGCTGTTCTCCCAGACGCGAGCGCAGGAAGCCCTGGGTGTCGCCGTCGGCCACGAAACAGATGTCGTAGGAGTCGGGTTTGGCCGAGACGCTCAGTCCCCGCTGCGCGGCCTCGGCCCGCACCTGCTCCTTGGTGGGCACGTCGCCGAGCGGGAAGATCGAGCGCTCGAGGCGCTCACGCCCCATGACGGCCAGCACGTAGGACTGGTCCTTGGCGTCGTCCGCGGCGCGATGCAGTTCCGCGCGGACGGTGTCATCGGCCTGCTCGACCTGCTCGATGCGCGCGTAGTGCCCGGTGACCACGGCTTCGAAGCCCATGGCCAAGCCGCGGTCGAGCAGCGCGGAGAACTTGATGTGCTCGTTACACCGCACGCAGGGGTTCGGGGTGCGACCGGCCTGATACTCGGAGAGGAAGTCGGCGACGACCGTCTCCTCGAACTCTTCCGAGAGGTCCCATACGTAGTACGGGATCCCCAGGACGTCGGCGGCGCGGCGAGCATCGGAGGCGTCCTCGATGGAGCAACAGCCCCGTGAGCCGGTGCGGTGCTGGGCCCGCGAGCGCGACAGCGCCATGTGGACTCCCACCACGTCGTGGCCGGCATCGACGGCGCGTGCGGCGGCGACGGCGGAGTCCACTCCGCCGGACAGTGCTGCGAGAACTCGCATCAGAGGCTCCCTGGGTGGACGGGCGTGCGGGACGTTGCAGCCGCGCGGCGGGCCGAACCCCGGCCGGCGTCGAAGACGCGGCGCGCGGCACCCGCGACCTGTTCCAGCACGGCGAGCGCGGCGTCGACGTCGTCCTCGGTGGAGGTGTGGCCCAGGGAGAATCGCACAGCGGCGCGGGCCTGCTCTCCCCGGTAGCCCATGGCGGTGAGCACATGGGAGGGCTGCTGCACCCCGGACTGGCAGGCCGCGCCCGAGGAGGCCGCCACTCCCGCCATGTCCAGGCCGGCCAGCAGGGCGTCGGCATCAGCGCCGGCGACGGTGAGGTGGGCGTGGCTGGGCAGCCACTCGGTGATGCCTCGGTTCTCGACCGGGCCGGTCACGGCGACGCCTTCGATCGTGGCGGCCGCGCCGAGCAGCCGATCGCGCAGGGCCGCGAGACGCTGTGCCTCGGCCTCCTGTACCGCGACGGCAAGCTCGACGGCCAGGGCCAGCGCACTGGCCTCGGCCACCGACAGCGTCCCGGAGCGCACACCGCGCTCCTGACCGCCGCCGTGCTCGACCGGGGTCATGGCGAAGTCCCGGCGGGCAATCAGCGCTCCGGTGCCCACGGGTGCGCCGACCTTGTGCCCGGTCAGGCTCAAAGCGTCCACGCCACTGGCATGGAAGCGGACCGGCACCTTGCCGATCGCCTGCACCGCGTCACTGTGCAGGGGCACGCCCGCGTGGCGGGCGCGAGCGGCCAGCTCAGCGATCGGCTGGATGACGCCCGTCTCGTTGTTGGCCCACATGATGGAGGCGAGCGCGAGGTCTCCCCGGTCGAATGCCGTCTCGACGCCGGCCGGGTCGAGAGCACCAGAGGGCGCCACGGGGAGTTCGAGGACCTCCGCGCCCTCGTGCTCGCCAAGCCAGGAGGCCGCTTCCAGGACGGCGTGGTGCTCGATGGCCGAGACCGCCACGGCGGTGCGGGCCGGGTCCGCAGCGCGCCGGGCCCAGTAGGCACCCTTGACGGCGAGGTTGTCGGCTTCGGTGCCCCCGGAGGTGAAGAGCACCTCGGCCGGATCGGCGTCCACGGCGGCGGCGAGCTGCTCGCGAGCCTCCTCCACCCGAGCGCGGGCGGCCCGCCCGGCAGTATGCAGCGCCGAGGGGTTGCCGAGGCGGCTCAGCTCCTGGCGGTAGACCTCGGCGACCTCGGGGCGAACCGGTGTGGTGGCCGCGTGGTCGAGGTAGGCGCTCATGTCTGGCCCGCGCTGCTGGCGGCTTGGTGCTCGCGGAGCGCGGCGATCGCCTGGGGCAGGACGTCGTGGAGGTCTCCCACAATGCCCAGATCGGCGAGCTCGAAGATCGGTGCCTCGGAGTCGGTGTTGATCGCCACGATCGTCTCCGCGGCAGAGATACCGGCCGTGTGGTGGATGGCGCCGGAGATGCCGGCACCGAGGTACAGGCGGGGGGCGATGGTCGCGCCGGTCTGGCCGATCTGGGCGGCGTGATCGATCCAGCCTTCGTCCGTGGCATCGCGCGTAGCGCCCACGGCAGCGTCCAGCAGCTCGGCCAGTTCGTGCAACAGGCTGAAGTCCCCCTCGGTGCCTCGCCCGCCGGCGACCACGGCGCGGGCTTCGGAAAGCGGCACGGCGCCATCGCGAGGGTAGGAACGGGAGGCGGTCACCTCGACGGCGCGCGCCGTCTGCGAGATCTCCACCGGAACGCGCACCAGAGCGGACTCGATGCCCTCGACGGGCTCGGCGTCCACGGCGGTGGGCTTCACGGCGATGACCGGCACGCCGCTCGTCACCCGGCACACGGTGTCCCAGGTGGCTTGCAGCACGGTTTTGGAGACGAGGAGCTCGCCCTCTGCGGCGCCGTCCTGTGCGGGGCCGCGGTGCACGCCGGTGGCATCGACGATGGCGCCCGAGCCGAGGCCCAGAGCCAGCCGAGGCGCGAGTTCTTTGCCGGCGAAGGTGGAGACGAGCAGGATCGCGGAGGCCTCGGTCCCCGCCGCCACCTGCAGCACAGCCTCAGCCGCCACTGCCGAGACGCTCGGAGAGACGCCGTCGGGGAAATCCGGGACGTAGACGGTGCCGGCGCCGTAGCGGGCCAGGCCGTCGAGGTCGGGATCGCTGACCAGCGCGATGGCCTCGACCGGCCCGCTGGTCAGGCTGCGCGCCAGGGTGAGGACCTCGGTGGCTCCGGCGGTGAGCAGGCCTCCGGCGTGGTCGGCCACCACGAGTACCGGGTGGGCAGCCAGGGTCTGCTGGGTCAGGCTCGTGTCCGCGCTCATGCCAGGCCCTTGCCGATCAGGTAGTCGGCGAGCTTTCGGCCAGCGTCCCCGGTGTCGGTGAGGATCCGGCCGGTCTCCCGCGGGGGCCGCGGCTCGGCCGAGACCACGGCGGTGGTGGCCAGGGCCTCACTGGTGAGCGCGTCCCCTGGCAGGTCGGCGAGGGTGAGGGTGGTGACCGGCTTCTTCCTGGCGGACATCAGCGCCATCGCGCCCGGCATCCGCGGCTCGTTGGCCTGGTCGGTCACGGACACCAGAGCCGGGAGGACGGCACGCTGGCGTTCCTCCGTCTCGCCGAGGGAGCGGGTGATGCTCAACACCTGAGCGCCGTCCGTGAACTCGAGTTCCAGGTGGCTGGCGAAGGTGAGGGCGGGCCGGTCCAACACGGCGGCGAGCGCCGTGGGCAGCATCGAGGTCAGCCCGTCCATCGTGGCCATGCCCGTCACCACGAGATCCACCGGTGCTGGCTGCAGGCCCTGCGAGCCGGCTTCCAAGGCGGCGATGGCACCGGCGAGCACGCGCGCGGTGCCCAGCACATCGGCGCCGGCGACTGCGGGGTCACTCAGATGCACGCCGGCGTCGGCGCCCATCTGCAAGGAGCGCCGCACCGCGTCGATCGCGTCGTCCGGGCCGACGGTCAGGGCCAGGACCTCTGCCTCGACGCCGGCACCGCGAGCGTGCTCGGCCAGGGCGATGGCGGCTTCGACCGAGTTCTCGTCGAGCTCGTTCAGGGCGTCGTCGAGGCCGCGGACCAGGTGCCCGTCGTCGTCGAGGGTGCGTTCGGACTGCATGTCCGGCACGTATTTGACGCATACAACGATCCGCATACCTGCCAGGGTAGGCGTTTCCGCTCCACTGGCGCAGAGGGCTCGGTCACCTCCGGCCCGGCACGGGGACGGCAGGGCAGCTAGCACCGATAGAGTGCGATGCCATGACTGACCTGGCCGACTCGACATCCGACGCCTCCCTGGACCGCACTCGCCGCCGCTCGGCGGAGATCGAGGAGCAGATCGCCTCCGACCCCGGCCGGTTCCGGGTGCTCACCGGCGACCGGCCCACCGGCAACCTGCACGTGGGGCACTACTTCGGCTCGCTGCGCAACCGGGTGCGCCTGCAGGACGCTGGGGTGGAGACCTTCGTGCTGATCGCGGACTATCAGGTCATCACCGACCGTGATGGCGTGGGCCAGATCCGTGAGCGGGTGCTGTCGCTCATCGCCGATTACCTCGCGGTGGGGATCGACCCGGCGAAGTCGACGATCTTCACCCATTCGGCGGTGCCGGCCCTGAACCAGCTGATGCTGCCCTTCCTCTCCTTGGCCACCGACGCCGAACTCCGCCGCAACCCCACGGTCAAGGCGGAGCTGGACGCAAGCGGCGACCGCCCCATGTCCGGACTGTTGCTGACCTACCCGGTGCACCAGGCAGCCGACATCCTGTTCTGCAAGGCCAACCTGGTGCCGGTGGGCAAGGATCAGCTGCCCCACCTGGAGCAGACGCGGGTCATCGCCCGCCGCTTCGACGAACGCTACGGACGGGCGGGCGACCAGCCGGTCTTCCCCCGGCCGGAAGCGCTCATGTCGGAGGCGCCGAGCCTGCTGGGCACTGATGGCCAGCACAAGATGAGCAAGTCTCGCGGCAACACCATCGAACTGACCATGACCGCCGAAGAGACCGCGAAGAAGCTCAAGCGCGCTGTGACCGACGCTGACCGGAACATCACCTTCGATCCCACTGGCCGGCCCGAGGTCTCCAACCTGGTGCTGCTGACCGCCCTGGCCACCGGGCGCGATCCGCACGAGGTGGCCGCGGAGATCGGTGACGGAGGTGGCGGAACCCTGAAGAAGGTCACCACCGAGGCCATCAACGAGATGCTCGCACCGATTCGGCAGCGGCGCGCCGAGCTCGCGGCTGACGAGGGCTACCTGTTGTCCGTGCTGCGCGAGGGCAATGCCCGCGCCAACGCCATCGCCGAGGAGACCCTCAGCGAGGTCCGTGAAGCGATGCAGATGGTGTACTGACGGTCAGCGTGCAGGAGAGTGGGGCCGCGCATCCGCGGCCACAGGCAGCTGAGCAGCGCGAAGCAGTCTTTCACGACGGCGCTGACGTGGTTCGGGTCGTGCACACCTGCCGTGGCAGGACGGTCGACGTCGAGGAACGCAGGCTCTCCCCCGTGGAACGCTGGAACTGGTGGGGGCCCGATGCGCTGGACCAGCCCGCGCCGGACCCGTACGGAGACCTCGCCCGCCAGCACCTTCGAGAGACGGGGGCGACGATCCTGCGGCGGACGCGATGGTTCCGCACCTGTCAGCGCCTCACGCGCGCCTGGGGATGGTTGAGCGTCGCCGCGGTGCTGGCGGTGGCGCTGGTCCTCCCCGTGATCACGGCCTTGATCGACGGTGTCGAGCCGTTCGCCACCCGAGACGACTTCGGTGTGTTCGCCGCCCTCTCCGTCCTCAGCGTCGCACTCGCCGCGCTCGTCCACGGCGCCCTTGGCCTCGGCTACACGCTGACTGTGCGGCGGCTGGGCACGCGGCACCTCGGCGATCCGCAGACCGCTCGGTCGTCCGCTCGTATCTCTCACGAGACGGTCGGGCAGTGGCAGGCCGGCGGCGCCGAATTCTGGACCTTCCGTCCGCCCCTGCCGCCGGTGTTGGTGCAGGCGTGGCGCCGCGATCCGTGGCGTCCGTGGCGACACCTCCTGACGATCGCCGCCGTCTTCGGCTCGATCTTCCTCGCTATCGCGGCGGTGCACTGGTGGGAGACGCTCGCCGCGGACGGACCGTGGCATGCGCCCATCACCGGCTCGGGACACGGCTTCCTGTGGTGGTTCACCGGCCTCGGTCTCGGTGGGATCGGTGCCGCCGCCGCAGCGGTGCACCTCGGGCGGCGGCACGAGAAGAGCCTCGATGCCTTCGTCACGGAGCTGGCGGAGTTGCGCTATCGCCATCCCGATGAGGTTCCGGCCGCCTCGGTGGCCTGGCATCCGCGCGGCGTCGATGGTGAGTGACCCTGCAGGCTGCGGTCAGGCGACGCAGACTCTCTGGGTGGGTTTGTCATGCGGACCGTGGGCTGAGCATGGCGAGTCCACGCAGATGGTGTACTGGCTCGCGTGACCATGCACGCCACGCAGAGCGACTCCCGAAACGCGCCGAGCCCTGCGGCACCCGGCCCGTCCTGGCGTACCCGGATCGCTGAGTGGGTCGAGTCCGCGCCGATCCAGCGCATCGTCATGGCGGTCATCATCCTGAACGCCGTCGTGCTGGGCATGGAGACCTCGGACTCGCTGATGGCGAGCATCGGACCGGTGTTGCGCGTCATCGATACCGCATGCCTGGCGGTCTTCGTGATCGAGATCGGGCTGAAGCTCGTGGGACGGGGCCTGGGCTTCTTCCGGAGCCCGTGGAACGTCTTCGACTTCCTCGTGGTGGGCATCGCGCTGATCCCGGGTTCGGGTGCCTTCGCCGTGCTGCGATCGCTGCGAGTCCTGCGGGTGCTGCGCCTGATCTCGGTAGTCCCACAGCTGCGCAAGGTGGTCAGCGCCCTGGTCTCAGCGGTGCCGGGCATCGCCTCCATCGGCTTGTTGCTCTCCCTGCTGTTCTACGTCGGCGCGGTGATGTCCACCGAGCTGTTCGGCGAGGTCTCCCCTGAGCACTTCGGCAACCTCGGGCTCTCCCTGTTCACGCTGTTCCAGGTGATGACGCTGGACAACTGGGAGAACGTGGTGCGGCCGGTGATGGCCGAAATGCCCTGGGCGCCCGCCTTCTTCATCCCCTTCATCCTGCTCTCGGCCTTCACCGTGCTGAACCTGTTCATCGCGGTGATCGTCGATGCGATGAACGCCATGCAGGCGGTCCCGGTGCCCCGGGCGGCCGACGGCGAGGGAGCGGAACGGAGTGAAGCCGAGGAAGACGAGGGGGGATCCTCGCCGGACTCCCGGCACCGGCCGCATGGCGCGCCGGCGTCGGGGGCCGAGCTTGCCGAGGTCCACGCGGAACTGCGTGCGCTGCGCACTCAGGTGGCCGAGCTGAGCGAGCAGCTACGACGGTAGCTCGACGGGCCTGTGGGCGTGGCCTGCGTGGGCTAAGTGCTGACGGAGAACAGGTCGCCGGGCTGGCAGTCGAGCGCTTCGCACAGCGCCACGAGGGTGGTGTAGCGGATGGCCTTGGCGCGATTGTTCTTCAGCACCGAGAGGTTGGCGTAGGTGATGCCGACGCGAGCCGAGAGTTCGGTGAGAGTCATACCCCGCTCGGCGAGGACGAGATCGAGGTGGCAGACCACGCGCGGACCGCGCACGACATCGGGAAGGCCGGCGGCATCGGCGTCTGCCGTAGGCATCAGATCAGCCCTTCGAGCTCGTCCTGAGCCCTCTTGCCGGCGAGAGACACCTGGCGACCGATTTCGAGCACTGCGAGCAAGGCGAACACCAGCACGAAGGCCACCAAGGGGGTCACGAGGCTCACTCCGGAGCTCGCCTCGGCGGTGATCTGCAGGTCACGCGTGGTCATGTTCGCCCCCAGGTGCAGCGGCACGTAGTAAGCCGCAGCCGTCGCGAAGGCCACCCAGGCCAATCGGTGCAGCGCGCGCATCATGGGAGCAGCGAAAGCCTCACCCGGTACCACGTGGCGCAGCGAGAGCAGAGCGATGATGCCGCAGACGATCAAGCCGGCGATGGGAACGGCGTGGGCCAGCACGACCATGACGATGGTGCTGGTGGCCAGTGCGGATACGGGCAGGGCGACCACACCGCCGCCCACCAGCCCGGCCGACATGCCGGGGAGCGCGATCGGCGTCGCGAACTCGAGGGGCACGTGGATCTCCTGAACGGAGACCATCGTGACGAGGTTTGGTGCGATGCGCCCGGCGAAGAAAAGCACGGCGATCCCGATCCAGAGCCGGATGGCCCAGCGTCCACGGGGCCGCTCCCGGAGGTTTCTGGCCTCGGCAGCGTCGGAAACGTCCGGCGTCCGGCCGAATCGGGGCGCAGCATTTTCCGGTGGGCGAGACATACGACCTCCCAGGAGGTAGTGGCGGGTGGCGATCATCGCCATGTGCCGATGATCGTTATATCGGTGATCGATACTGTATCGAATTCCGATACATGTCAAGGACTGGTCCGGCGGCCGGTAGATTCGGTGGTCATGAGCGACACCGACTACCTCCCCAGCCCCAATGACTACGTCCGCAAGCACGTCGAGGAGTACGAGGCCTCGGGCGGCACGCGGGCGAACACCCTGGGCGACTCCGGACGGCCCGTCGTCATCGTGACCACCCGGGGGCAGAAGTCCGGGAAGATCCGTAAGACGCCCCTGATGCGCGTGGAGCACGAGGGCTCCTACCTCGCCGTCGCCTCGATGGGCGGCGCACCCGAGCACCCGCAGTGGTACTACAACCTGCTGGCCGACCCCTGGTCGCGGGTTCAGGACGGACCCGAGCCCGTGGATACTCGCGCCCGGCTGATCACGGATGCTGACGAGCGTGAGGTCTGGTGGGAACGAGCCGTGGCCACTTTCCCGCCCTACGCGGAGTACCAGGACAAGACGGACCGCATCATCCCGCTCTTCGTGCTCGAGCCGGCCAGCTAACACCCCGACCGCGCCGCTGGGGCGCTCAGATCTCGGCGCGAGCGAGGCGCTTCTTCTCGGCCTCCACGTCGAAGGTGGCCGGGGGCCACTGGGGATCGATCGCCTCCAGTGTCTCCAGCAGCAGCTCCTGCACGGCGAGCCGGGCGAACCACCGGCGGTCTGCCGGCACCACGTACCACGGCGCCGTCTCGGTGGAGGTGCGCTCGATAGCGATCTCGTAAGCGCGCAGATAGTCGTCCCACAGCTTGCGCTCGTCGATGTCTGAAGGGTCGTACTTCCAGTAGCGGTCCGGGCGGCGCAGGCGGCGCTCGAGCCGCTCGCGCTGATGCTCGGGCGAGATGTGCAGCATGACCTTGACCAGGCGCACGCCTGAGTCAGCGAGCTCCTGCTCAAAATCTACGATGGCGCCATAGCGCCGCTCGATCTCCTCCGCCGGTGCGAGCTCGCGCACCCGACCGATCAGCACATCCTCGTAGTGCGAGCGGTCGAAGACGCCGATCATGCCGGGCTCTGGCACGCGCGGACGCACCCGCCAGAGAAAGTCGTGGGCGAGTTCCTCCTTCGTCGGGGCGCCGAAACCGGTCAGGGTGACTCCTTGCGGATCCACGGCGCCCATCACGCGCTTGACGATGCTGCCCTTGCCGGAGGTGTCCATGCCTTGAAGCACCAGCAACACCGACTCCTTCGCACCGCCACGAGAGTTGGCGAAGAGCCGCTCCTGGTACTCCCCCAGCTGCTCGGAGCCGGCCTTGAAGTCCCGGCGCCCCTCCTTCTTGCGCCCCTCGTAGCCCGGGGTGTCGCGGGGGTCGAGTTCTGCGAGCGAGGCCGGGGCGCGCAGGACAGTGTGGGCGTCGTCGGTCCAGTTCCGCTGGCTCTTGGCAGGCATGGGCCCCATTCTCACGCATCGCCACCATCGAGGAGGGCAAGCGGGCGGGCCTTCCGGCTGCGCGGGGCCACGGCACCCGGGTAAGTTCGGGTTGTGACCGACGCCGCACAGCCCCGCCGCTCCCGCACTGCGGGCCGCCCCCGTTCCGCCACCCCGGCCCGGGAGGCCGCGTCACCGCCCCCTGCGCGCCCCACACCAGAGCCGGCGAGCTTCGCGCCGGTGGGGCGCATCCCGGTCATCGAGGTCTCTCCCGTCATCGAGGACGGCCGTTGGCCGGCCAAGGGCACCGAGGGCGAAGCCTTCCCGGTGCGGGCCACCGTGTTCCGGGAAGGCCACGACGCCGCCGCAGCGACCGCGCACCTCATCGACCCCGACGGCCGCGAGCACTCCTGGACCCGGATGGTCGACATCGCACCCGGCCTGGATCGGCTGGAGGGATGGCTCGTCCCGGACCGCCCGGGAGACTGGTCCTTCCGGGTGGAGGCCTGGGGTGATCCCTACGCCACCTGGCGCCACGAGGCCGAGATCAAGATCCGCGCCGGCATCGACATCGACCTGGTGCTGGAGGAAGGAGCCCGGCTGCTCGAGCGCGCCGGTCGAGCGATTCGCCACGGTGACTCCCTCACTCCCACCGGGCACCGCGAGGCAGCCCAGATCCTCGACGACGTCGCCGCAGCCCTGCGTGACCCCGCCAGGCACCCCAGCGAGCGCCTGGCCCTGGGCACCGAAGGCACCGTGGCGGAGGTGCTGCGCTGCCACCCACTGCGCGAGCATCTGAGCTCCTCGGCCACCTATCCGCTCATTGTGGACCGCGAGCGCGCGCTGTTCTCCGCCTGGTACGAGATGTTCCCGCGTTCCGAAGGCGCCCAGTACGACGAGGACACCGGAACCTGGCGCTCGGGCACCCTGCGGACGGCCGCCGAGCGGCTGCCCGCGATCGCCGGCATGGGTTTCGACACGGTCTACCTCACGCCGATCCACCCGATCGGCACCACCAACCGCAAGGGGCGCAACAACTCCCTGGTCGCTGAGGACGGCGATCCCGGGTCGCCCTACGGCATCGGTTCCGCCGATGGCGGTCACGACGCGATCCACCCCGAGCTGGGCGATGAGTCGGACTTTGCCCACTTCGTGGACCAAGCCCGCGAGCATGGCCTGGAGGTCGCGCTCGACCTGGCGCTGCAGGCCTCCCCGGACCACCCGTGGGTCACCGAACATCCGGAGTGGTTCACCACCCGCGCCGACGGCACCATCGCGTACGCGGAGAACCCGCCGAAGAAGTACCAGGACATCTACCCGCTGAACTTCGACAACGACCCCGAAGGTATCTATCAGGCCGTCAAGGCGGTCGTGGAGTGCTGGATCGAACGCGGGGTGACGGCCTTCCGCGTGGACAACCCGCACACCAAGCCGATGGACTTCTGGCACCGGCTGCTGGCGGAGATCCGCGCGTCGAACCCGGAGGTGCTCTTCCTCTCCGAGGCCTTCACCCGTCCGGCCAGGATGCGCACTCTCGGCGCGGTGGGCTTCCACCAGTCGTACACGTACTTCACCTGGCGGCACACCAAGGAGGAGCTCGGCGACTACTTCACCGAGGTCGCCCGGGAGACCGACTCGCACCTGCGGCCCTCCTTCTGGCCCACCACCCACGACATCCTCACTCCCTACATGCAGCAGGGCGGCCGGACCGCCTTCGCTATCCGGGCGGTGCTGGCCGCCACCGGGTCACCCACGTGGGGCATCTACTCGGGCTATGAGCTCGCCGAGCACATCGCCCGGCCGGGGGCCGAGGAGCAGATCGACAACGAGAAGTACGAGTACAAGCCACGCGACTGGGCCCAGGCGGAAAGCCTGGGCATCGCCGCCCTCCTCGCCTCCTTGAACGGGATACGCCGCGCGCATCCTGCACTGCAGCGCCTGCGCGATCTGACCGTCCACCCCACCAGTGACGACGCCACGCTGGCCTTCTCCAAGCGCGTGCGGGCCGAGCACTCCCCCACCGGGCGCGAGGACACCGTCATCATCGTGGTGAGCTTGGACCCCTACGCCACCCGCGAAGGCGTGGTGCATCTGGACCTCGAAGCGCTCGGCGTGAGGGTCCCTGCGGACTACGACGGCCACTCGTCGGTGATCGAGGTGGTGGACGAGCTGGACGGTCAGCACTACTCCTGGGGCGCGGTGCCCTTCGTGCGGCTGAGCCCGGCCCGCGTCGCCCACATCCTGCACGTGAGAGGTACCCGATGAGTTCCCAGCCAGCGACAGAGCCACTGAGCATCGACCCGATCCTGCTGGAGGCCGTGGCCCGCGGCGAGCACCACGACCCTCACACGGTGCTCGGTTCTCACCCGCATCCCGACGGGCGCAGCGTGACTGTCCGCGTGATGCGCCATCTTGCGGACGCGGTCGTGATCGTGACAGCTGACGGTCGCCGCATCGAGGCACAGCACGAACGCGGCGGTCTCTGGGCGGCCGTCGTCCCCCTCACCGAGGCACCGGCAGACTTCGTGACCAATTCCGCGGGCCAGACGGACAGCGTGGCCACGCCGCGCCCCGCGCTGCCTGTCTACCAGGTCGAGGCAACCTACGGCGAGCAGACCGTGCTCACCGAGGACGCCTACCGCTTCTGGCCCACCCTCGGTGATCTCGACCTGCACCTGATCTCCGAGGGACGTCACGAACGGCTCTGGGAGGCGCTCGGCGCGCGCGTGCTCACCCACGGCGAAGACGCCGAGGGCGCGCCGGTGGCGGGCACCGCCTTCACGGTGTGGGCCCCGAATGCCCGAGCAGTGCGCGTGGCAGGGGACTTCAATGCCTGGGACTCCCGGGGCGCCGCCATGCGGACGCTCGGTTCGGCTGGGGTCTGGGAGATCTTCCTGCCCGGCGTGGGCCCGGGGGCTCGCTACAAGTTCGACGTGGTGAGCAGTTCCGGCGAGCACACCCTCAAGGCCGATCCGATGGCGCGCCGCAGCGAGGTCCCTCCGGCGACGGCCTCCATCGTGGAGGAGAGCCACTACTCCTGGGACGACGGCCAGTGGCTGCGGGCGCGGTCGGCGAGCGACCCGCACAGCGGGCCGATGAGCATCTACGAGGTGCACCTGGGTTCCTGGCGGCCCGGCCTGAGCTATGCGGAGATGGCCGAACAGCTCGTGGAGTACGTGCGCGAGCACCACTTCACCCACGTCGAGTTCCTGCCCGTAGCCGAGCATCCCTTCGGCGGGTCGTGGGGGTACCAGGTGAGCTCCTACTACGCACCGACGGCCCGTTTCGGGACCCCGGACCAGTTGCGCCACCTGATCGACACCCTGCATCAGGCCGGCATCGGCGTGCTGCTGGACTGGGTGCCAGCGCACTTCCCCAAGGACGCCTGGGCGCTGGCCCGATTCGACGGCACCGCCCTCTACGAACACCCCGACCCCCGGCGCGGGGAACACCAGGACTGGGGCACCCTGGTCTTCGACTTCGGCCGGCGAGAGGTGCGCAACTTCCTCGTAGCCAACGCGCTGTACTGGCTCGAGGAGTTCCACATCGACGGGCTCCGGGTCGATGCGGTGGCCTCCATGCTGTATCTGGATTACTCCCGCGAGGACGGCCAGTGGGAACCCAACATCTATGGCGGGCGGGAGAACCTCGAAGCGATCTCCTTCCTCCAGGAGGTCAACGCCACTGCGTACCGGCGCAACCCCGGCATCGTGATGATCGCCGAGGAATCCACCTCCTACCCGGGCGTGACCGCACCCACCTCCGCCGGTGGGCTGGGTTTCGGCCTGAAGTGGAACATGGGATGGATGAACGACACGCTGAACTACGTCCAGCGGGAGCCGATCCACCGCCGCTACCACCACGGGGAACTGACCTTCTCCCTGGTCTACGCCTTCTCCGAGCAGTTCCTTCTGCCCATCAGCCACGACGAGGTCGTGCACGGCAAGGGCTCGCTCTATGACCGCATGCCCGGCGATGCGTGGAACCGGCTGGCCGGAGTGCGCGCCCTGCTGGCGTACCAGTGGTCCCACCCGGGCAAGCAACTGTTGTTCATGGGGCAGGAGTTCGCCCAGATCGCCGAGTGGAGCGAGGGACAAGGGCTCGACTGGTGGCACCTCGACGACCCGGCCCACGTCGGCATCTCCCAGCTGGTCAGCCGATTGAACGAGGTCTACCGGGAACGCCCGGCGCTGTGGCAGCGGGACTTCACCCCGGACGGCTTCACGTGGCTCGAGGCCTCCGACGGCGACCGGAACCTGCTCGCCTACCTCCGCTGGGGCGCCGATCAGGGCGCATCACACGGTGCACATGACGCCCACGCGGGCGATGTCGACGTGCTTGCCGCGATCGTGAACTTCGCCGGAGTCCCCCACGAGAACTATCGGGTAGGTCTGCCCCGCGCCGGCCGATGGCTCGAGGTCCTCAACTCGGATTCGCATGCGTACGGCGGCTCGGGAGTCGGGAACCTGGGCAGCGTGGAGGCCGAGGACGTCCCCTGGCAGGGACAGCCCGCCTCCGCCGTGCTCCACGTACCGCCCATGGGAGCGCTGTGGCTGACACCGTCCTGAGCTAATCCTGCTGCCGGCCCCGGGCCGCATATCCTGCGACCGGGCCGGCGCGGGCCTAGAACAACGCGGAGGCCAGCAACTTCCGGGCTCGGGCGACCTCGGGATGTGAGGGACCGGCGATACCGAAGAACGCCACCAGCCTGATCCGTACGTGCTCACGTTCGTCTCCGGCGGTCGCGCGGATCACGGCCAGCAGCCGATCGAATGCGGGACCGAACTGCCCGGAGGCTGCCTCGATGTCGGCGGCGGCGAGCTGGGCGTCGACGTCCTGCGGTCCGGCGCTCTCAGCGGCCGCCAGCGCGGTGTCCGCATCGTACTGCTGAGCGCGCCGGATCAGACGAACCTGTTCGCGGGCGGCCTCGGCTTCGCTGTCGCCGGGATTGTCCTTCAGTGCGCGGGTGTAGGCGTCCTCGGCGCCGTCGAGGTCGCCGCGCTCGATGGCGGCCATCGCCTCGGCGTGCAGCGGCGGGAGTTCTGGCTCGCTCGGGGCAGGCTCGTCGCTGTCGGGCACGCTCGCGGTGCCGGTCACCCCTGACTGCGCGGCGAGGCGCAACACCTCGTCGAACACCTGGCGCACCTGCTCCTCGGGGTAGGCGCCCTGGAAGAGCGGGGCGGGCCGTCCGCCGAGCACGGCCACCACGGTGGGCAGAGCCTGGACCTGCAGTGCCTGCGCGATCTGCGGATTCGCGTCCGCGTCGATGTGGGCCAGGCGGAACCGACCGGCGTACTCGTGGGTGAGCTTCTCCAGCACCGGGGTGAGCTGCGCGGAGGCATCGGAGCGGGCGGAGGTGATGTTCAGGATGAGCGGGACCTCCGCCGAGCCCTGCACCACCTCGGCGAAGTTGGCCTCGCTCACCTCCAGGATCAGCCCGTCGCCGCCCTCGCTCGGAGTAGTGCCACTGGCCGGCCCGGACGCACCGGGGCGCGAGGCAGGCCCGTCAGGGCGCCGGTTCGCGAGACCGGAGAGGTCAACGGCTCCATGGAGATTGAGGTTCTGCGGCGCTGGTGCACCGCGCCGTCCTGGAGGTCCTGCCGTGGGCTGGCTCATCGCTGACGTCATCCTTCGTTCGACTCGGCTGTCCGGCGTGAAAGCCTACCGGCGTTCAGCCTTGGGCGGCGTCGTCCGCGTCCTCACCGTCGTCCCGGCGGACCTCGACCAGGACGTCGCTGGCGCCGAGCGGCACGATCGCGGAGTCCTCCGCGTCGGCTGCGGGCACATGGAAAGCCATCGTGGTGTCGAAGACCGCCTGCATCTGGAACGTCACGGACGTGTCGTCGGCGAGGTAGTCGAAGATGCCGGACAGCTCCAGGTCGCCGGGCTCGTCGGTGCGGTCCACCGAGAGCACCCAGCGGAACTGGCCCACCACGATGGCGCCGCCGTCTGCGGTCTCCACCGAGCGGGGGTCCACATTGAGCTTGCGGGCCAAGGTCCCCACGGTCGCCGACTCCCCGGCGGCCTCCTGCAGATCCTCGACCTGATCGCGAACGGCCAGCTCGAGGTAGGGGTCGTCGGCGAAGTCACTGGCAAATTCCGAGTCCGGGTCCGCCACCACGTGTGCGTAGCGCTCGAGGACCTCCTCGGGTGTGGCCACGAGATCGCCGGCGTCGGCGGCGACGCTCGGGGAACCCACCTCCGGGCGCGCCATGGCGGGGTACTCCACACCGGGGAAGAGGGTGGTGAATCCCCAGAGCGCGTACGGGCTGTGCACGTCGTCCTGAGTCAAGGTGAGCAGCAGCGGGAGGTTCTCTTCCTCGGGGATCTCCGTGATCACCATGGCGTTGCGCGGCCAGTCCTCGGAGATCCCGGTGGCGGCCAGGCTCGCCGTGGTGTCGATGGCCGTGGGTTCGACCTCACCGTCACTGGCCTCGACGAGCCGATACTCCCGCGTACGGGTCTCCCGCGCAGGGCCGATCACCCGGTCGCCGAGAAGCTCGGGATCCAGCTCGGCGTCGGCCGCGTCCAGGGACTCGCCGATCTCTTCCAGGATGGTGGACAAGCGTGCCGAGTCCAGCGCCGGGGGCGCGGTCTCGGGCACCTCGTCGGGAGCCGGCTGCGGCGGCTCGGCGGAGCCGCATGAGGCGAGTATCGACGCCGCGAGGAGCGCGCTGGCGCCGGAGAGGAGGCGGCGTCTCATGGGGTCTCCTTCCCCTCGGAGGACTGGTCGTCGTCATGCTGCGCGCCGGTGGACTGCCATCGTGGCGTCACTGCGGCAGAGCCCGTGCTGGCGGGGCCCAGTCCCCAGGCGGAGCGCCAGCCCGAGCCGTCCGCGCCGCGGCTGCGTGCTTGCCGGCGCGTGATCGGAGCCGGCTCAGCGTCGGGCTGAACTGTCTCGACCGAGGGCGTGGCCGGTTCGTCGGCGGACTCCGCGCGGCCAGGCGCGGAGGCAGCGCCGGCAGGCGCAGTGGTGACGGATTGTTCGGCGGCGGGCTGTTCAGATGCCGCGGGCGCCTCCCCGGCGTACTCGGCCAGCTCGTCCTTGGCGGCCTCGGAGCCCTCGGCGGGCATCTCGCGGCTGCGACGGCGGGCGCGACGGCTTCGTGGCCGTTCGTCCAGAGCCGAGGCGCCCTCGCGCTCGGGAGCCACCTCGGGAGCCGCGGCTGCGGTGCCGAGAGGCGGTCCATCCTCATCGCGAATCGCGGTGAACACCGCAGTCTCATCTGCGCGAGCGTCCATCAGTGCCCGGCGACGCTCAGCGCGACGGCGGCGACGGCGGTCGCGGGCCATGATGCCGATCAGCCACGCCACTCCGAGGCAGAGCAGCAGCAGGCCGAGGGCGAGCCCGGGCAGCAAGTAGGGCGTCGAGACCTCGACGTCCCAGGTGAACTCGAGATCGGGAGCGGGTTCGGAGCCGTCGGTGGCCACCAGCATGGCCCAGCGGCCCGGGCGCTCCTCCCAGGTGAAGTCCACCGAGCCCGTCCCGCTCTCCTGGTGGATCCACAGATCCGAGACCGCCGGATCGGGGAGACCGGCCGTGCTCTGCTCGGCGTCGTCCTCGGTGGCCTCGCCCTCGTCCTGCGCGCCCTCGTCGCCCTCCGCAGCAGGAGCCGGCTCACCCGGGACCTCGGTGACCTCGAATTCTTCCCAGGAGGCGAAGCCCGTCACGCGCAGGTGATCTGCCGGTTCCGCCCAGGCCTCGACGTCCTCGGGCACGCCGAAAGCCACGACCACTGGCTCGTCGGCGCCGGCGGTCGCGCGGACCTGCACCTCGGACCCAATGGCTTCGAGGACACCAGGTGAGGTGATGACCACAGGCACATCAGGGCGGGAGGGCAGGGTGATGGTGGCAGTGTCGTCCGGTCGCCAGATCGTCGCTGAGGCGGTGCCCGCCGCCGCAGCGGCGAGACCGAGCACGATCAGCGTGACGGCAAGAATCCGTCGTATCACCAGTTCAGACGCCTTCCGTTGCGAGCCGGGCCGTCTCGTCCCCCAGGACACGGCTTCGTCAGATTGTCACAATACGGTTACATTGCGAGCATTGCGTGCCCTGGGCACGATCGGTGCGACATTTCACGGTACCGCTTCCGCGAGCGCAGCACTGCTCCGGATCACGGTAGCCGTGGCCTTCGCTGTCCGAGCGGGCTACCGTGGCTCCGCTACGACCATGTCAGGAGTGAGATGAACCAGTCCGCCGAATCCGACGAACGGCCGTCCTTTCCCGTTGTGCTGCGGGGATACGACCGCGCCCAGGTGGACCAGCGCGTGCGCGCCCTGGAATCCTCCCTGGCTGAAGCCCGCAGCAAGGTGGCCGAGCTGGACTCCCGGCTGTTGCAGGTCTCCGGCGAGCTGTCCGAGACCCAGAACCAGCTCAAGGAGTTGGGCCAGCCCAGCTTCTCCAGCCTCGGCTCGCGCGCCGAGCGCCTGCTCCGCACCGCCGAGGAGCAGGCTTTCGACGTCATCTCCCGCGCCAATGCCGACGGGGACCGGATCATCGCCCGGGCGCAGGACCAGGCGCAGTCGCTGACGCAGAGCGCCGAACAGGAGGCCTCCACGCTGCTGGCTCAGGCCCGCCGCGAGGCCGAGCAGACCACCAGCGCTGCCACGGACAGCGCCACGACCACCGAGGCGGCCGCGCGCCGTCGCGCCGAGGAACTGGTCGCCTCCGCCGAGCGTGAGGCCGAGCGCCTGCGCGGGGATGTCGAGGGTGAGGTCAACGACAAGCGCACCGGGCTGGAACGTGAACTCGGCCTGATGCGTGCGCGCGTGGAGGAAGAGGCCGCCCGGCTCCGTTCGGGTGCCGAGGTCGAAGCCACGGAGATCCACCAAGCGGCTCTCGATCGTGCCGGGAGCATCGTGGAGGAAGCCGAAGCGCGCGCCGAGGCGGCCGAACGCCGTCTGGCCGAAGCGGTGGAGCGCACCGAGGCTGTGGAGCGCGAGGCCGATGACCGCATCCGCTCCCACCGGGCCGAGACCGAGAGCGAAGCCGCCTCACTGATCGAGAACGCCCGGCAGGATGCGGACCGCCGCCGTCAAGAGGCAGCCGCCGCGGCCCGGGAGGCGCAGGAGAGCGCCGAGCGGCGGGTGGAGGAACTGAACCGTCAGCGCGACGCGATCGGCTCCTACCTCGAGGACGTGCGCTCCATGCTCGCCGGCCGCGACGGGCTCACTCCGCCGCTGCCGCCCGCTGCCACAGCTGACGCAGAGGACGCGCCACCGCCGCCGGAGTCTCCAGAGCGCTGAGGTGCCCGGCGCCGGGCACCGTCACCACATCGGCGTCACTGAGCTGGCGAGCCATGGCCGCAACATCGTCATCGCCGATGGTGGCGTCCTCGGCGCCTCGGAGCACGAGAGCGGGGATGCTCAGCCCTGCCAGCGTCGCGAGCCGGTCACGCCGTCCTGCCATCGCCCGCTGCGCCCAGGCCACTCCTGCCGGCGGCGCGGCGGCCAGCCAAGTCCTCACCGTCTCGACCACCTCGGGCCGCTCACGGCGGGTCGTCTCACCGACGATCGTGTCGATCATGGGCGCCGTGGCTCGCGTGCCCAGGGCTCCCGTGACCCGTTCCGCCATCCGGATCCTCGTGGCCCGGGCCTGGGCGGTATCCGCCGTGGCCTTGGTGTCCAGCAGTCCGAGCCCGGCGAGCATCTCCGGATGCTGCTCTGCGAGCGCGAGCGCGGTGTAGCCGCCCATGGAGAGCCCGGCGACCACGGCGCGCTCGATCCCCTCCGCTCGCAACGCGCTGGCGACGGCTTCGGCGTAGGTGCGCAGCGAGGGAGCGATGGGGCATCCCAGGGAGCGAGCAAGCTGACTGGCGGGCGGGGAGGCCCCGAAACCGGGAGCGTCGACCGTGACCACCGGGAGGTCGCCCAGCTCGGCGAGCATCGGCTCCCACATCCGTGAGTCGAGGGGGAAGGCGTGGAGAAGAACCAGCGGGATCGTGCCCTGATGCCCGTCGGAACTCTGCGGGTCACGGACGTGCACGGACAATCTGCTCATAGACCGAGGATGGCACGCGCCACGCCGGCGCGCATCAGCCTGAGCGGCGGCTTTCTCGTGACTCAGCGGCGTCCGAAACGATTCCAGCAGGGCGAGTGCCAATGGCGGCGCTCGGCCAACGCCGCCTCGGCTCCTAGCAGGTGCTCGGCGGGCCAGGCCACCACGTGCGGCGTGCCGGCCGCGATCATCTGGTCACAGCCCGGGCAGCGGTAGGTCTTGTCGGAGCCTCGCACCTGGCGCACCCGGTGATCCTCCCCACCGGGGCCCCGGTCGGATCGGGTGAGGCCACCGAGCCTCGCGGGATCGAGCGGGACGTGCTCTGCGGCGTAGGGGCGCTTCCGGGAACGACGGACCATCAGGGGGCCTCCTCGGCAAGCACCTGACCCGTGACCGCCGCCCCATCCGTGCGCGCCCTGACCACTGCTTCCTCGAGTGCCGCCCGCGCTGCGGGGTCCCGCACGTCAGCGCCGGCCATCGCGAGCATGGGGTGGCCGTCGTAGGCGTTGTCCAAGGCGGTGAGCAGGTCGTAGTAGGCCTCGGCGCGATCCTGCGCGGCCTCGTGCACCACCATGTCGACGTCGTCCAGATCAAACCAGCCGGCGCGCGAGCCGGCGATCATGCCGGTCTGCACCTCCCGAGCCGAGACCGGGGGCCGGTGCACGGCGACCAGGAGGTCGAGGTGCTGCCGGATCGCCACGAGATCCCCGGGCCGGACGAAGCTCCAGTCACTGACCTCGCGCGTGCGTCGGCGCAGCTCCACCGGGTACGAGCCGTCCAGGAGCGGTCCGAGGAAGACGTGGTTGCCGTACAGGGCCACTCGGTGGGCCGCGGCGAGATCGGCCGCCCGCTCAGGGTCAGCGGCGCGAGGCACGTGCAGCCGCAGGGCGAGACCGATCCGCGCGCCGGTCGCGGCCTCACGCACGGCGAGAGCAGCGAGCCCATGCGCGAGGTTCAGATGGTGGGCCGCGGCGAGCGCCGTGGCGGGCTGCGGCCGCTGGTAGGCGCCGAAGGCGATCTGCCAGGGATCCTCCACGGTGATCCAGAGAGCCGGCTCGTGATGCGTCGCATGCAACCGGGTGACCACCTGGCGGGCATAGCTCGCGAAAGCCTCGGCGACACCGCGATGTGCCCACCCAGCCGCAGCCAGCGCGGCCGGGAGGTCACCCGCGTGCAACACCACGGCGGGAACTCGCCCGCGACGCCGCACGTCCTCCATGGCGCCCGCGGCCTCCTCGATCGCCGGCTCGTGGAGCGGGGCCGCACCGGGCGTCACTTCTGAAGGGAGGGGATCCTGAAGGCGCAGCGCACCGGAGTCTTCACCGCGCGTGAGCTGGGCCTCGGGCTGTAGATCGCGCCAGGAGAGCCGGATGAGCTGATACGAGGTCATGTGACCTCGCGCCCGCGGCGGAAGACCTTGACGGGGCGCAGCTGCTCGTCCGCGAGGAGCAGATCCGCGCGGCGGCCGGGTTCCAGCGCACCGATCTGTGGATCACCGAGCACCTCGGCGGGGGTGGTGGAGGCCATGCGTACGGCATCGACCAGGGCGACCCCACCCTCGGTGGTCGCCCGCACGATATCGATGAGGTGCGCGGTGCCTCCCGCGATGCTGCCGGGCTGGCCGTCGTCGGTGCTCAACCGCGCCACGCCATCGGTGACCGTGACATCGAGGCTGCCGAGGCGGTAGGAGCCATCGGCCATGCCGGCGGCCGCCATCGCGTCGGTGACCAGCACCGCGGCGCGGCTCCCCACGAGCTCACACACCTCACGCACGACCTCGGGGGCCACGTGCACGCCGTCACCGATGAGTTCCACCACGACCTCGCCACGCACGGCCGCCGCGAGGAGTTCGCCGATCGGGCCGGGGTCGCGGTGGTGCCAGGGACGCATGGCGTTGAACAGGTGGGTGGCCGTGGCGCGCCGGTGGGGGCGCAACCGGCCGAGGGTACTGGCGAGCGCGGCGGCGGTGTCGGCCGGGCCGGCGTCGGTATGACCCCAGGAAGGCAGAGCACCGGCGGAGATGAGGGCGTCAGCGCAGGCGAGGGCACCGGGCAGCTCCGGAGCCAGGGTCATGGTCACGAGGTGGCCGCCCGCCAGCTCGGCGAGCTCGGCGGTGAGCGCCGGATCGGGCAGGCTCAGCGCCTCTGGGTCGTGGGCGCCACACCGGGCGGCGGAGAGGAAGGGCCCTTCGAGGTGGATGCCCGCGATCTCTTCGCTGTCCGCCAGCTCGGCGAGGAGGCGCACACGTGCCCGTAGCGTCTCGGGCGTGGCGCTCACCAGCGAGGCCACCAGCGAGGTCGTCCCGTGCCGGCGATGCTCGGCGACTGCGGTCATTGCGGAGGCGCGGTCGGTGGCATCGGGGAAGGAGGCTCCGCCGCCGCCATGGTTGTGCAGGTCCACCAGCCCCGGCAGCAGGTAGGGCCACGGCTCTCCAGCCGCGTCGAGTTCCGCGGCGAATCCGGCCTCGGCGGCCTCACCCTCGCTGCCGACCCAGGCGATCCGATCCCCGTCGAACACCAAGGCGCCGTCGTCGATGACCTGATCAGGAGTGACCAGCCGGCCGCGCAGCAAGGTGCTCATGCACCTATCCAATCATTCCGAGGTACCGGTCAAGGCGCCCAGCTCGGCCGCCCGCTCAATCGCGTTGAACTACTCCATGTCCTTGACCGCACGGAGCGACATCACCACAGTCTCAGCGATCTCTGCGCGGCGCGTGATCAGCTCCGCCACGTTGGTGCGGTAGACCTCATCCGTGAGATCGGTATGACCCACCGCGAAGCTCTCCTGGCCGAACATCTCCAGCAGGTGCGGGTGACAACGCACGCAGCTGCTGCCCGAGTCTAGGCGTTTCGGGCTCTAGCCCCATGCAACTCGAGGGTGAGACACGACTACTCTGCCGGCATCCTGTCCCAGAGCCGGCAAGCAGACTCCACTCGGGCGCCGCCAGCCGGCCATGCGTCGCTACGGCGCTCGGTGTCTCGGATGGCTGCGCCGGGGCAAAGGACTCTTCCACTTCGCTCGTCCCGCAAAACGCTTCAACACCAAGACACCGACGACGATGACAGCCAGCACGATACTCAGCTCCACCACGGGAATGCCCAGGGAGGCCGCTCCCTGATCGAGGTAGCCCGCCGAAACGGTGACAACCCCACCTTCAGCGAGATCGGCTCCACTCTCGGTGCGTAACGTCAACCAACGTACTTCCTCGCTGGCTAGCCAGCGGCCACCGTAAAGTGCGACGCGACCGTCGCCGGGAATTCCCCCGTACGAGACCACAGCCAGTTCGCGGCCGCTATCCAGGCCATCCAGCCGCAGTTCGGTTGCCGACACGAGCTCCGTGGGCATCGAGGCCGCGGGCAGGATACCGACCTGGTTATCCGCCCCACGTGCCGCTTCACCGGCACCGTCGTACGCGGACATGCGCTGTCGGCGATAATTCCATGGGTTGTCATCACCGTTCGCCTCGATGATCAGGCGGTCATCGTTCTCGTCTTCATTTTCTGAGCGCGCAGAAATGTGGACTTGGAGCGACTCGGCACCCGAAGGTATCTGCAGGTGAACCGCATTAGCGCCTCCCGCCGGGATTTCGTGACGGGAAATCGGGTCGGCCGCCCCATAGATCACCGCTCGCGAACCCGCCACGAAGTTGCTTCCGCGCTGCGGGAAGTACTCGATGTCTTGGAGACTCGAGAGCTGCGTCCAACGACCTACTTCTTGGCCCACCGGGTTGAAATGCTCATCTCGAGTGCCATGTTGCGAGCGGTAGGTATTCCACACACTAGTATTTGTGTAATCGGCATAGTGAACCATCCATGGTCCGAAGATGCCCTCGGGAGCCGCCGCTGCGGTATTCCACCCCACCCGCGGCTCACCCAACTGGTCGAAAACTAACCGGTCTTCCTCATGCTCTCGATCGGGCCGATACGTCAGCGCCTCGCCGGTGATGCGCTGAACTCGATAGTTGGACCCTTCGGAGTCACTGTTGATCGCGGACCACACCCGATCTCCGCGACGATTGACATTGTGCTCACTCGAGCGGGTTTGGCCGATGACCACAAGGTCGTGGAGATCCTGCGGAAGGTCGGGAAACTCGAGGCTTGGTGCGTCCTCCTCCAGCGCGTCTTCCGCCACTGCGTAACTCTCATCGACGGCAAAGAGTTGGAGTCGTGAGCCCGGAGCGAAAGCCGAACCCTCGGCGTCGAGGCGCAGTGTGATGGAGTTGATGGCTTCGTGCGGCTCCCAATGCGCCATGGTCGCACTGATGTGGTCCTCATTGGCCGCGCCTTGACTCAATACGTGTTTGCTCTGGTCAGTCACGAATGCCCACGGAATGGTGGATCGCCCACCACCGAAACGATCGCCACCCGCGGCTGGAACAGGCATGAGTCCGGCACTATTTTGGTCGAACCTCACCTCGGTATCTAGCGTTTCTCCGATACCGAAAAGTTCCCGTTCAAGATAGTTCGCGTCTTCGTCACTGTTGAAGACGGCTTCAACCTGGACTGGCTCGTTTCCGCCACCGACCGCTGCAGCCGAAATCTCTAGGATGAGATGTCGGGCATCATCAGGTACATCATCCTCGATGTCGTCGAAGACAACCTCTGCTTGAGCGGAACTGATGGTTTCCTCAGCGATCAGTACCGTCGCCACAGGCATCGCTTCAGCCGCGGTGGGGTTCACCACCATAGAACCACCAGCCAGTGCCAGGCCTACCAGTGCGTACATAGCGCGACGCGCTGGTACTCGAGCCTCACTCAAGTCAGACCTCTCTCAGAACTTCGTCCGGCGCCTTCCGACGGACCGGGCAAGAACGTGCCGGAAAATGCCAACGTCCCCAGTAAGCGCCGCTGCGGATCAAGGCTTCGACGGCTCTACGTTGACTGTCTCCGGCGTCGCTGTGACCATAGCTCATCGGCCGCATCTCATGACTTGCTGCCGTCTTCGTCTATGCCCCGCTCTCCCCGTGACCCGCGCTGCCCATCGTGCGGTGGTGCGGGCCTCCACCGACGCTCGGAGGCGGCGACCTGGCCTCGGATTGCTTTCCGGAGGGCGATGGTCAGGTGCCGGTGGCCATGGTCGAGGCGGTCGGTCTTCTCTTCGACGAACTCGATGATCCGAGGATCGCCCTGTGCCCCACCTTGCACCGCAACGTTCCCGCCTTCCCCAACTACTTGTCCTACCACGTGTACTTGTCCTACCACGCGCTTCCCCACCTGCCCGAGTCGGAGTCCAGCGGTGCCGCGCCCCCGGGAGCCGATGCCGCGGTGTCGTGCGTCAACTGGCCGCAGGCGGCTGAACTCGGAGCCACGGCACTTCCCAATACCCAGCACGGCGTCGAGGTCCTCTGGGTGATCCCAGACGAGGCGATCGAGGTCGCGCGACGAGAATGAATGATGGATTGAGCATGCGGCATTCACGATGAGATCGGATCTCGGAACGGGGTGCCCGGCACTAGCCGGCCACGCCTGTTCACGGTTCGCGATAGGCACGCGCGTACCGCTGCGCCACCAGCGGCCAGACCAGATCCACCCCGTGAGAGACCGAGCTGACCGGTGCTGCCACGGGACTGAAGAGTACGAAGGAGTGCCGGATCAGCCGACCGGCGGCATCGCGCCGACCGATCGGATCGGCGAACCGAAGCGCCACTGCGGCGCCAGCACGCTCACAGACCTCCGGCTCGGAAGCCACCGCCGCGAAGGCGCGCTCGTACTCGGGGAGCGGATCGGGGAACCCTCCGTCGTCGAGAAAACGGAAGCCCCAGGACCGGCCACGAGTCGCCCAGATCATTCTCATCGCCGGCTCCGGAGCAGTGTCTGCTCGCGTTCGCCGTCTTCGAGGCGGATGCGGAACCCCGTGAGCATGGCCGTGAGGTTCTTCTCCTTGGCCAGCGCTTCGGCGTTCGCCGCACGGAGTTTGTCGCCGGCCAGCGTGACCGCCTGCTCCAGGGTCACCTTGGAGAGCACCGTGGCAGCGACGCCCTGGACGACACCCAGCGGCCCCGGGGCTCGGACCTTGCCCAGCAGCCCGAGCGCAAGGCTGACGTAGTTCAGGGCTCGCTTCTGTGCGAGCAGGCTCTCCGCCACCTTTCCCGGCAGCTGCCGCGAGTGCACCCACCGCACGTGGCGCTCCAGCGGCAAGGTGGCAGCCAACGGCAGGAAGAGATCAATACCGACTCGTTCCTGCACGGCGATGGTGTCCGCCTCGAAACGGGCGGAAGAGAGCAGCAGGAAGTCCTCCCCCACGGCGAGCGCCTCACTGGCTTGGACGAAACCCTCGAGCACGGTGCGAAGTTGATCAAGATCCTCACCTGCCTTCTCAATCACCAGGTCGCGGAAGCGGTACACGTCGACCTCGGGGAGGAGGTCGGCCTTCGAGAGAGCGAGAATCCAGATCCGCGGGAAGGTGACCAAGGGCTCGCCGTCGGGGAGGATCTCGTCCTTGATGGACAGCAGGCCGTTGCGGAAGTTGCTGAACAGGGACTTGAGGTAGCGCTCCTCGCTGCCGGCGTTGTCCAGCAGGCGCTGCCCGTCCACGAGGAAGACCGCGACGTCGGAGCCGAGCAGCGACCGGAAGGTCTCGACCTTGCGCTGGTGCTCGGTGACGCCACTGACCCCGGACTCGAACCACTCCCCGGGATAGTCGTGCCAGACGAGGTTGAGGGCATCGAAGGGACGACGTTTGGCCGCCTTGACGGACGGGGCGTCCTTGAGCCGGACGGTGAAGGAGTACGAGTGGCTCTCGAAGCTCGTTGGCTCAGGCACGCGGTTCGAGTCCCGCATGCCCAGGTAGTTGCGCTGCAGCCGGGTGCCCTGCCCGGCATGGTTCGCGATCAGGTCGAACAGACTCCGCTTCAGGTGCCGGGGTTCCTGGCTAGCGCCGTAGAAGGAGGAGACCAGGACGGTTTTCCCGCTGCCGGCCTCACCGAAAACCGCGACGTGCTGCTCCAGGGTTCTGCTCGACCGCATCGATGGCCCTCCTCGTCGAGATCGGGCTTCGCTCCCCCGCCGCCCGCTGGCCTTCGACAGTATCGAAGCCCCCGCGAGCCGGCCTCTTCAGCGTCAAGCGCCACTGGAGCGCACACAGCCCTGGTGGCCGCCTCGGTCTGAGGTGGCCACCAGGGCTGTGTGCTGCACGAGCAGCAGGTGGAGATGGCGGGAATCGAACCCGCGTCCGACGGTGCGGCACCAGGACTTCTCCGGGCGCAGTTCGCTATCGATTTTCTCGGCCTCAGCGATCACGCGAACAAGTCGCTGACAGGCCCAGTTACCTTAGTGTCGCGCGCGCCCCGGCAACGAGGGCGAACGCCAGTGGCTCTCTAGATGACGCCAGGAACCGAGACGAGAGCTAGCTCGGGCTGACGGAGTTCGGCTCGCTCAGGCGGCGAGGGCGAACTCGGTGCGCTTGGAATCGGCACCTATAGGTTTGCAGAGAGGCGTTAACGAGATGACTCTGCATCCTCGGCCCGCTTCTCCTGGAACGACAACCGTCGTCGAAACCGATCATCCCCTGTGGAGTTGTGCTCACCGCCCCGGCGCCGGCTCGTGTGATCCGGTCCTGGTGCGGTGTGATCATGCTACGAGGTCAACCCCACCGGCCGCAGGTTTATTTCAGCCCTCGCGCGGCGAGGTACGTCACCCGGCGATAGGTTGGGCCGGTACCCGACTCTGGAGGTCCACATGGGACTGCCGATCAAGCTCAGTCACGTTCCGGTGCGCCTGGCCGCCGGCGCGTTCATCCTCAACGCCGGCCTCGGCAAGCGGAACCTGCCCGAGGAGGCCGCTGCCGGCCTGCAGAGCTCTGCTGCGGTGGCCTTCCCGCAGCTCAGCGAGATGGAACCCGCTGACTTCGGCAAGCTCCTCTCCCGCAGCGAGATCGCCCTGGGCGCAGCCCTGCTGACGCCGTTCGTTCCGAGCTGGTTGGCTGGGCTGGGCCTGGCCGGGTTCTCCGGCTCGCTGCTGCAGATGTACCTCAAGACCGACGGCCTCACCGAGGAGGACGGCATCCGCCCGACCTCCGACGGCACCCCGATCGCCAAGGACGTCTGGCTGCTGGGCATAGCCGTCACCCTGATCCTGGACGATCTCCGCCGGAAGAAGCGCTAACCCGCCCCCCAACGTAGAGCGGAAGCGTTAGCCCAGCGGCATCGGAAGCGTTAGCCCAGCGGCATCGGAAGCGTTATCGGGTAGGGAAAGTGGCGCTGAGCGCCAGTTTCTCTACCCGGAGTGACCCGCCGGGCATCGCGGGCCACAGGACCGCACGGTGCCCCACCAGCCGCGAGCATGGAGCGCCCGCGCCACCTGACTCGCGGTCTCGCACGGGGTGGCCGCGATGTGCACCCAGCGGTACCGCAAGGTGATGTCACCGGTGTGGACGCGCACAGCGTTGTCGCGCCAGATGTCGGCGGCGCTCGCCCCGCCCGGATGGCCCAGTTGGCCGTCGAGCTCCACCCGCACGCGCCACGGGTCGTACGTGCAGTCCGACCTCAGCCACAGCCCGGGCAGTGCCTCTCTGCGTTGCAGCGTTGCGCGCGGCAGACCGTGAGCGCGCTCGACGTCGTAGTGATATCGACGCTCGAGCGGAGACTCCACCCCGACGTCGACGTCGCCGAGCACGTCCTCGAGCAATCGCCGGTGACGCAGCCTCGTACGGGACGCCACGGCGACGCGCAGAGCCCGGCTGTGCGTCACGCGGGCAGCCCGAGTGGCGAGCCCCACCACGTCGTCGATCGATCGCGCGCGATCAGCGAGATCGACGAAGGTCTCGGCGGTAGTGACGGTTCGTGGCCGGCCGTGTGCTGCTGGCATCATCCTGCGCCGGTGTAGGCGAAGGCCTGGGGCCGGGCTGACCACGCGAGCATGGGGGATCGACAGCTCGATGGTCGACGGGGCGCGGGTGGAGAGGCCGAGTCGGTAGGCCGCAGCGCTATGACTCAGCGCCGCCCCCGCTCCGGCGTAGAGCACTGCGGCCGTCGCTCGGGTCCGCCAGGTCATCGGGCCGGTGGTGGTCACGTAGACGCCGTAGTACTGGCGCCTCCAGTGGCCGCTGCGCACCCGGCTACGGATCCAGTCGCCGTCGCCGCCCAGGTGCAGGACCTGCTGGCGGGTCACCACCTGGGACTGGCGTCGCATGATCGACTCGAGGGCGCGAGGCTGGGGTTCCATGGCGAGAGCTTGCCCGGTGAGGAGGAATCCGGACCAAGCGAGGGGCTGAGCTGTGGAAAGTCCGGCGGCTCCGAGCGCAGTGTGGGGCTCCGGCCGTTCCGCCGGCACGCGCCCTCCGCCATCGGCCCAATGGGTAGAGAAACTGGCACGCAGCGCCACTTTCTTTACCCGATACGTGGGCCGGCGGGCGAGGTCGGGCGGGCCGGCGGGCGAGGTCGGGCCGGGCGGGCCCTGCCCCTCGTCGCCTCAGCGGTTGCGGCGCAGGCTCATGGCACGCTGCGCCTCACGCAGATCCTGCTTCTCGCGCAAGGTCTGGCGCTTGTCCCAGTCCTGCTTGCCTCGCGCGAGCGCAATCTCGACCTTGGCGCGGCCGCCGATGAAGTACAGCTCGAGCGGCACGATCGTGTGCCCCTTCTCGCGGGACTTCGAGCCGAGCTTGACGATCTCCTCCTTGTGCAGGAGGAGCTTGCGCTTGCGGCGTGGTCCGTGGTTCGTCCACGAGCCCTGGGAGTACTCGGGGATGTGGACGTTGTGCAGCCACGCCTCGCCGTGGTTGTCGACCTCGATCCAGCCCTCGATCAGGGAGGCCCGGCCCATGCGGAGGGCCTTGACCTCCGTGCCGGTCAGCGACAGGCCGGCCTCGTAGGTGGAGTCGATGTAGTAGTCGTGCCGGGCGCGCTTGTTCCGGGCGACCACGCTCTTGGCGTCCGCCTGCTCCTTGGCGCGCTGTGCCTCTTTGGCACTCTTGGGGCGCTGCGCTCCGGCTGACTTACTCATCCCTCTAGGGTACGTGGGCACCCGGGCCGGCATCGAGCGGATTATGCGCGGGGCCGCGGACCGGCTCTCAGCCCACCTCGGCGAGCCGGTGACCGGCGACATCGCGGTCCAGGTCACCGAGCACTCCGGCCTGGACGGCGCGCCGCCCCCAGATGAGTGTCCAGGCCCAATACCCGGCCAGGACCACCGCCCCGATGGTGATCTGCGCCCAGGTGGGCAGCCACGAACCGGTGACGAAGCCTTCGACCAGTCCGGAGACGCCCAGCACGACCACCAGTCCGATCACCACCGTGATCAACGCACGCCCTTCCTCGGCGAGGGCAGCGCCCCGGCTGCGCGGGCCCGGGGAGACCGCTGTCCAGAAGAGCTTCAGCCCGGTGCCTCCGGCCACGAAGATGGCGGTCAGCTCCATGAGGCCGTGCGGGAGGATGAGCCCGAAGAAGACCCCCAGATCGCCGTAGACCGCCATGATCGCCCCGGCCTGCCCCACTCCCACGGCGTTGACGATCATCACGTACACCGGGAACACCCCGGTGATGCCCAGACCGATGGACTGGGCGGCGATCCACGCGTTGTTGGTCCATACCTGGGCGGCGAAATCCGGGGGCGGATAGTTGGTGTAGTAGGCGGCGAAGGCTTCCTCGGCGTAGCTCTCCAGCTGGGAGGGCGGGCCGATCTGCGCCATCGCCCCAGGGTTGGTGGCCAACCACCAGCCGGTGACCACGGCGACGGCGAGGAACCCGATCATGACGCCGACCGTCCACCAGCGCACGCGATAGAAGCCGGCGGGCACCGTCACCGCGAAGTAGCGCCAGAGGTCGGCCAGGCGCAGCTCGTGCGCTCCGCCCACCTTGCCTCGTGCCTGCCCTAGCAGTACCGAGAGCCGGGAGACGAGCTGGGGGTCGGGCGCCTTGGAGCGGAGCTGGGTGAGGTGCCCGGCGGTCGCCTGGTAGAGGCGGATCAGCTCGTCGGCTTCCTCGCCGCTGAGATCGCGGCGGCGGACGAGCTGCTCGAGGCGCCGCCACTGGGCTTCGTGCACTGCGGCATAGGCATCCGGATCCACGCCGGTATCCTCGCATGTATGGCCAAGCGCGTCTCCGGGCAACAGCAAGCACTGGCCCGCTCCCGACTGCAAGATGACCTCATCGTCACCGGTGAGGCCGTGGCCCTGGAGGCTCGGCCCGCCTCGGTCGGTGTGCGCACCCTCGGTGCCGCCCTGGATGCCGCAGCCATCGTCGCGGCCGTCATTCTCGTGCTCCTGGCCTCCAGCCCGCTGCTGGAGAACTTGAACCAGGCCCAGATGGGCGTGGTTCAGGTGCTCACGATCGTCACCATCATGGTGGGCAGCCCGGTCGTGGTCGAGACGCTGACTCGCGGGTTGTCGCTGGGGAAACTGGCCTGCGGCGTGCGCGTGGTGCGCGACGACGGCGGGCCGATCCGCTTCCGGCACGCCCTCGTTCGCGCGCTGGTGGGCGTGGGCGAAATCTGGCTGAGCTTCGGCTTCCTGGCCTTCGTCTCCGGCGTGCTCTCGCGCCGATCCAGGCGCCTCGGTGACATCCTGGCCGGCACCTATGCCGTGCGGGTGCGTGGCGCCGAACGCTCCCTGCCTCCGCTCGTCAGCCCGCCGGACCTCGCCGAGTGGGCTCGCACGGCCGATATCCGTTCCCTGCCCGACGGCCTCGGGCTTGCGGGCCGACAGTTCCTGGCCCGCGCCAGTGCGATGGACCCCCAGGCCCGCGAGCGCATGGGGCGTGAACTCGCCGCACAGATCGAACCCCGGGTCTCCCCGGCGCCCCCGTGGGGCACCCATCCCGAGCGTTTCCTGGCCGCGGTGCTGGTGGAACGGCGCGACCGGGAGTACGCGGCGCGATTGCGCGCCCAGGAGCGCGCCGACGCCGACGCCGCCGAGATCGCGAAGCTTCCCTTCGGCGTCGGCCGCTAACCGGCTCGTTCCAGAGGCAGGGGCGCTCCGAGCGCGCCTAGAGGCAGAGCATCTCTCCGTCCTCCTCGGAGACGCCGCGGCTGCAGATCGCTGTGGCTGACACCGACTGGATCTCGTAACCCTCGGTCTCGCTCATGACGACGTGGTAGCGGTAGCCCAGGACGGAGTCGTCGCCCATCCCGGTCACATCCACCCAGGAGGCCCAGCCGCCATCGACCTCCGTGGACCCGATGACCACCCACTCGGGCCACGGGCCGTGGGCGTCGTCGTCGCCCTCGAGGGAGTCGGCCACGCGTTCACCCACCGAGTTCGCGATGGCTGAGGGTTCCTCCGCCGGTGGCACCTCGTCGAAGTCGGCTGTGACGTCCTCGGTGGCGGCAAGGAAGGCCAGGTAGGTGCTGTTCACCCAACCGTAGCCCTCGGCCAGTTCGACCTCGGCCCACAGATCCCCGCTGCCCTCCACCATGCGCTCACGGCCGGCGAGCGTGACGGCGCCGGTGGGCTCGATCTCGCCGACGATCTCGGTGTCGGCCGCCGGCATCGCCCGCACGTTCAGCACGTCGTCATACTCCACCCGCACCACGTTGGCCGTGCTGCCCTCGGTGGAGAAATACATCATCGTCTCGGTCCCGGGCAGCGCGCTCTCGTCCACCCGTTCCACACCCCCCGGCGGCAGGCCGGCGCCGTCGTCCTGGCCCTCGCCGGCGCCGTTCTCGTCGCCCTCATCGCCGGCTTCGTCGGTGGGTTCCGGCTCCGGCTCGGGCTCCGGCTCGTCGGTGTCCTCCTCCGTGGGCTCACTCTCGGTCGGCTCGTCGGTCGCCGTCACTCCGGGATCCGGCTGATCCGGCTCGTCCCCGTTTTCGCATGCGGCCAGCATGAGTGCCGCGGCCGCGGTGATCGTGATCATGCCTGGGCGTATCGAACGCATGGCTCTCACCTCTCCGTGGTCGTGTCACTCCACCCTAAGAACCTGAGTACTGACTCGCATCTATGGCAGCGACCCTCCCCGCCCGAGCCGGCAGGACTCATCCGCTGGGAGGAGTTGTCTCGGCGGCAGGCCCCGTACTCTGGCCGCGATGGCTCCTGATCACGACGCCCCGGTCACCGGCGAGGGCGCGCCCGACGACGCCGACTGGGCACGACCGCGCCCCACGGCGGCCGGTCTGCGCCGCGATCTGCTGGGAGCGGGCATCTACCTCGTTCTCGCTCTGGCGCTCATGGCCGCCACGCTGTCGATCGGGATCCGGATGGACAGCGACGCCACCTGGCAGCCCTACGTGGCCACGGCGGTGATGATCGCGCCATTGACGTTGCGGCGCCGATTCCCCATCGCCATGGTGCTGCTCGGTTCGGTGCTGTTCTTCGCCCTGAGTTTCCTGAGCATGGACGCCTACGTCTCCGTCCCCTTCCAGGCCGCCTACTTCGCCCTGCTCTACAGCAGTGTGGCGTGGGCGCCGGACCGCCGGCTGATGCGCGGGGCGCTGGCCGTGGTCCTGCTCGGCATGGCCTTCTGGATCATCTTCAACTACGCCACGGTCCGAAGCTTCGAACAGTTCTTCAGCGCCGACCTCGATCCGGCGGGCCCCTTCAACCAGCTCACCGCGTCCGTCGTGCACGACACCCTGGTCAATGTCGCCTTCTTCGGTGGCGCCCTCGCGGCTGGGCGCACCGCCTGGCGCTCGGCGCTCCGGCGCGCTCAGCTGGAGGAGCAGTCGGAGAAGATCCGCAGCCAGGCGGCCGAGATCGCCCGCCGCGCCGTGGTGGATGAGCGCCTGCGCATCGCCCGGGAGCTGCACGACGTCGTCGCCCACCACGTCTCGGTGATCGGCATCCAGGCCGGTGCGGCCAGGCGGCTTCTCGGCCGGGATCCGGACGGTGCCGCCCAGGCCCTGCGCACGGTGGAGAGCTCGAGCCGGGAGGCGGTCGGGGAGATGCGTTCCCTGCTGGGCGTACTGCGCGAGGACGACGATCCGCAGGAGTCCGGTGCGCCCGCCACACCCACCCGGGCGCCCGAGCCTCGGCTGAGTGACCTGGATGCCCTGGTCGAGGAGTTCGCCTCCTCCGGGCTCGAGGTGGAGCTGCGCTTCGCCGACGACGAGCCCGGCGATCTCGCGGACGTCCCGGACCCGATCGCCCTGTCGCTCTACCGGACCGTGCAGGAAGCCCTGACGAACGTGCTGCGCCATTCCACCGCCTCACAGGTCCAAGTCACGGTGCGCAGCGGCCGAGATCCCAGCGCCCAGGGCCCCGTCGACCAGGAGCCCGGCGGCCCGGGCTCCGGCGCGGCCCCTCCCCCCGGTCCGTGCTGGATCGAAGCGGAGATCGTCGATAGCGGCCGGCCGCGTGCCGGGGAGACCTCCGGCAGCGGATTCGGCCTCCGGGGTATCCGCGAGCGCGTGGCATTGCATGGCGGCGAGATCGAGATCGGCCCGCGCCGCACCGGTGCGGGCTGGCGTGTGCGGGCGCGCTATCGCCTACGCACCGCCACCATGCCCGCAGCGGATCCGCTCGATGCTCTGGAAGGGCTGACATGAAGGTGCTCATCGCCGACGACCAGGCACTCGTCCGTTCCGGCTTCGCCCTGGTGCTCTCCATCGAGGAGGACATCGAGGTGGTCGGTCAGGCCGCCAACGGCTCCGAGGCGGTGCGCATGGCCGAGGAGACCGGCGCCGAGGTGGTCCTGATGGATGTGCAGATGCCGGTCATGGACGGCATCGCCGCCACCGAGGAGATCGTGCGCCGCGACCTGGCCAAGGTGGTCATCCTGACCACCTTCGACCGCGAGGACTATCTCTTCGACGCACTCGCAGCCGGGGCGAGCGGTTTCCTGCTGAAGAACGCTGACCCGGATGACCTCGTTGAAGCCATCCGTGCGGTGGCCCACGGGCACGCACTGCTCGCCCCGGAAGTCACCATGCGGGTGATCCAGCGCTTCGCCCGTAGCGGGCCGGCACGGACCTCCCCCGCTCGGCTGCCGGACCGGGGTGGCGCAGCCGGTGATGCGGCCGCACCGTCCAGCCCCAGCCCGGCCGCTGCCGTGCCTGACCCCGCCGCCGAAGCAGCGATCGCCCAGCTGACCGCTCGCGAGCGCGAGGTGCTGGGACTGATGGCCACCGGCCTGTCGAACTCCGAGATCGCCCAGCAGCTCTTCCTCGGCGAGTCGACGGTGAAGACGCACGTGTCGAACGTGCTGTCCAAGACCGGCTCCCGCGACCGGGTCAAGGCGGTCGTCCTCGCGCACCAGGCCGGTGTGACCTCAGACGGCGGGGCGACTCCGCCTGCCGCGAGCAGCCACACTCCCCCTCAGGGATGAGTTCGCGAACTCCGCCTGCCGAGGGATGAGTCCCGGCGCCTCCTCGCCGTAACGTCGTTCCAGCACGAGCACCCCGCCCGGCCATCTCGGCCCGGCGGGCAAGCGAGAGGAGCGCGATGACCACCGCAACGAGTGGAACGAAGCGGATCGAGGTGGACAGCCTCACGCGCCGCTTCGGTCAGAGCACGGCCGTGGACGCAGTGAGCTTCACCGTGGAACCGGGCCGGATGACCGGGTTCGTCGGCGGCAACGGCGCGGGAAAGACCACCACCATGCGCATGATCATGGGCGTCCTCGGCATCCACGAGGGCGAGGTCCGCTGGGATGGGCGCCCCATCGGGCTCCGGGACCGGGCCTCCTTCGGGTACATGCCCGAGGAGCGGGGCCTGTACCCCAAGCAGCCGGTGCTGGACCAATTGATCTACCTCGGTCAGCTCCGCGGCATGACGCGCAAGGACGCCAGCAACGAGGCCACCGCACTGCTCGAACGCTTCGATCTGGGCGGGCGTCTCAAGGACAAGCTCGAGTCGCTCTCCCTCGGCAACCAGCAGCGCGTCCAGGTGGCCGCCGCGCTGCTGCACCGCCCCACGGCGCTGATTCTCGATGAGCCCTTCTCCGGCCTCGACCCGGCCGCCGTGGACTCCATGGTCGGCCTGTTGCGCGAACGGACCCGTGACGGCGTCCCCGTGCTCTTCTCCTCCCACCAGCTCGACCTGGTGGATCGGCTCTGTGACTCGCTGGTGGTGCTGGCCCACGGCACGGTCCGCGCCGCCGGAACCTCCGATGAGCTGCGGGCGCGCGGCCCGCGGCGCCACCGCCTCACCACCGACGGTGACGCCGGCTGGCTGCGCGGCCAACCCGGGGTGGACGTCATCGACGTCGCCGGGAACTCTGCGGTGATCGAGTTCACCGCAGACTCCGCGCGGGAGCAGACCGTGCGAGCGGCCGTCGATCGCGGCCTGCGCGAATTCTCCCCCATCGTTCCGACCCTGTCCGAGATCTTCCGAGAGGCTGTCCAGTGAGCGCGCCCGTCCAGTCCCCTGCCGAGACCCGCACCTCCGCCGCCGGCTCCGGCGCCGCCGGTGGAGGAGCACACAGTTCTCCTGTGGCCCGCCCGTGGCTGACGGTCGCGTTACGCGAGATGGCCGTCAAGCTCACCGATCGGAACTACATCATCGGCATCGTGGTGACCGTCGCGATGATCGCCGGCGCCAGCGTGTTCTCCGCGTGGATGAACAGCCGCACCGCCGAGTACGTGGTCGCGGTGGCGGGAGCCGAGGAGGCCACCGTCGCTCAGGCGGGAGAGGCCTTCCTGGGCGAGGATGATGTCATCGCAGTGATCGACTCCGGCAGCCCGGAGGCCGCCCGGCAAGCCGTGGAGGACGGCGAGGCCGAGGCCGCCTTGATCCGCGACGGTCAGGACTGGACCCTGACCGGGCTGAGCGACGTGCCGGAGAACCTGCGCGCTGCGCTGACCCAAGCCGTCTCGGCCGAGACGATGGCCGCCAATGCGGCCGCCGCGGGAACCACGGTGGACGAGCTCACCGCCGGATCGGAACTCACCGTGGACCTCTTGGAGTCCGACTCCGAGGATCCGTTCATCGCACGGATCGTGGGCTTCGCCTTCGCTTTCCTCTTCTATATGGCCGCGATCATGTTCGGCATGACGATCGCAACCTCGGTGCTGGAGGAGAAGCAGAACCGCGTGGTGGAGATCCTGGCCACCGCGGTCCCGATCCGCCATCTGCTGATGGGCAAGGTCATCGGCAACTCGGTGCTGGCCTTCGCTCAGATCATCATCTTCGCCGCCACGGGGCTCCTCGCCCTGACCTTCACCGACCTCGTCGCCGATATCGGTTTCATCTTGACTTCGGCCGGCTGGTTCATGGTGTTCTTCGCGGTCGGTTTCTTCGCCCTGGCCGCCGTCTGGGGCGTGCTCGGCTCGATGGCGAGCAGGACCGAGGACCTCAACTCCAACAGCACGCCCGTGATGATGGTGATCTTCCTGGCCACCTTCATCGGCGCCTTCGCCAGCGGCACGATCTTGACCGTTGCTTCCTATGTTCCGCTGGTCTCGACCACGGCGATGCCGATCCGGATGCTGAGCGAGTCAGTGCCGCTGTGGCAGGTCCTGCTGGTGCTCGCCGGCAATGTGCTCACCGCTTATCTCCTGGTGCGCTTGGCCGCCGCGGTCTACCAGCGCGCCGTCCTGCAGAGCGGCACTGCCCTCGGGTGGCGTCAGGCGCTCCGCGTCGAGACGTAGGCAACGTCGGGTGGGCGAGACTTATACCACTTTATCGGCCTTGTCGCATCCGTAATAGTCACAACACCGTAACGATGCCCAAGCCGTGAAATCCGGACTTTCCGGCAGTAGAGCGGGAAGAACTCCCCATACACCCCCGATGAACCCCGCTGGCCGCGAGGGCCCTCGCCCTGCCAAGGTGCTAGCTGCGACATCGCCCGAGTCCGTCATGCCTCGGGATCGATGACGACTTCACCCGCGGTCATCCGAGCGCGGGACGCCCAGGCATCCGAGGTGAACGTGAGCGACATCAGAGCAGCAGGTGTCTACAAGATCTTCGGCAGGCGCCCCCAGCGCGGGGTCTCCATGCTGGAGCAGGGGGACGACCGAACAGTTCTGAAGCGCCACGGCATGACCGCGGCCGTGATCGACGCCAGCTTCGAGGCGAAGTCAGGCGAGATCTTCGTGGTCATGGGCTTGTCCGGCTCGGGGAAGTCCACCTTGATCCGCATGGTCAACGGCCTGCTCGAGCCCACCGCAGGAGCCATGGAGATCGATGGCCAGAACATCACCGATCTCTCGGCCAAAGCCCTGCGCGAGGTCCGCCGCAACAAGGTCTCCATGGTCTTCCAGCACTTCGCGCTGCTGCCGCACCGCACGGTGGGCGAGAACGCCGCCTATGCCCTGCAGCTCCGCGGCCTCAATCGCTCCGACCGGGAACGTCGCGCCGAGGAAGCCCTGGCGATGGTGGGGCTGGGCGGCTCCGGCGGATCACTACCCTCCGAGCTCTCCGGCGGCATGCGCCAACGCGTGGGCCTGGCCCGCGCCCTGGCAGCCGGTACCGACATCATGCTGATGGACGAAGCCTTCTCCGCCCTCGACCCACTGATCCGCAAAGACATGCAGGATCAGCTGCTCGAACTGCAGAGCAAGTTGGGCAAGACCATCCTCTTCATCACCCACGACCTGAACGAGGCCATGCGCCTCGGTGACCAGATCGCCATGATGCGCGACGGCCGGATCGTTCAGTCCGGCACCGCCGAGCAGATCCTGAACGAGCCGGCCACCGACTACGTCTCGCAGTTCGTCGCCGACGTCGACCGCGCCAAGGTGCTCACCGCCGAGGCGGTGATGGAGCGGCCGGTGGCCGTCGTCGGCCCGGACTCCGGACCCAAGGCCGCGCACAAACTCATGCGCGAGAATCAGACGCCCGCGCTGCTCGTCGTGGCGCGCAATCGCACCGTGCAGGGCGTTGTGTGGGAGAACGACGTCGCCGCCGCCGTCAGTCAGGGCAGCACGGAACTGCCACTTCGCGACGGCGTCGCCGCGGTGTCCCGCGACACTCCCCTGGAGGGTTTGTTCCAGCATGCGGCGACCAGCCGCGCCCCGATCGCCGTCGTCGATGACGCCGGCCGACTCGAAGGGATCATCCCGCTGGTGACCCTGCTCGCCGCGCTGGCACCGACCGCCACGATCGGCACGAACGGCGCCGCCGGCCACTCCCCCCTCGAGCCGTCCGGAGTCGCATCATGAACCTGCCCCGCCTCCCCATCGGCGACACCATCGAGAACGGCGTCGACTGGATCAAAGCCAACCTCCAGTGGCTGCTCGACCTCATCATCACGGTGCTCAGCTACCCACTGGACCTGATCATCGGCGTGCTGCAGTTCCCGCCCGCGCTGGTGACGATCGCGATCTTCACCCTGCTCGCCTTCGCCCTGCGCTCCTGGCAGTTCGGCGTCTTCACGCTGGCCGGCATGCTGCTCATCGAGAGCATGGAGTTGTGGCCCGCAGCGATGAGCACGCTCGGGATGATCCTCACCGCCACGCTGATCATCATCCTGCTGGGAGTGCCCATCGGCATCCTCGCCGCCCGGAGTGACCGGGTGAGCTCGATCGTGCGACCGGTGCTGGACTTCATGCAGACCATGCCGGCCTTCGTCTTCCTGATCCCGGTCGTGATCCTGTTCAGCATCGGCGTGGTACCCGGGACGATCGCGACGATGATCTTCGCCTTCGCGCCCGTGGTGCGGCTCACCGAGCTCGGCATCCGTCAGGTGGACAAGGAAACCGTCGAGGCCGGTGTGGCCTTCGGCGGCACTGCCGGCCAGGTGCTGCGCGGGATCCAGCTCCCGCTCGGACTGCCGACCATCATGGCCGGGGTCAACCAGGTGATCATGCTGGCGCTGTCCATGGCCGTCATCGCCGGCATGGTCAACGCCGGCGGCCTCGGCCGCGAAGTCGTCGCCGCCATCTCCCGCGTGGAGGTGGGCAATGGCTTCGAGGCCGGCCTGGCGGTCGTCGTCCTGGCGATCTTCCTCGACCGCCTCACCGGCGCCATCGGCCAGCCCACCGGGAAGACCCTGTGGACCATGCTGCGCGACCAGATGCGCACGGCCCGGGCGCAACCCGGCAACGACGGCGCCGCCGGAACGGAAGCGGCCGAGCGCGTGGCCGGCGGCCCGCCCAAGCGCCTCTAAGTACCCGACCTGCACCACCCTCAACCTCGGAAATCGAGAGAGAAGGACAAGAGACAATGCGAGACACCCGACTGACATCACGACGCCTCCCGGTCGCCGTGGCCGCCACCGCAGCGCTGGCCCTGACCCTCGCCGCTTGCGGCGACAACGGCGACAACGGCGCCGACCCGGAAGAGCCGGGCACGGAGAACGGCGACGAGAACGGCGACGACCCGGCGGATGAGTCCGATGACGATGCTGCCGGCGACGGCGGCACCATCACCCTGGGCTACCTGCCCTCGTGGACCGACGGCCTCTCCATGGCCTACCTGCTCGACTACCACCTGACCGAGGCCGGGTACGACGTGGTGCACGAGGAGTTCACCGAGGCCGGCGTGCTCTACACCGCCCTCGCCAGCGGCGATGTCGACATCTACCCCTCCGCCTGGCTGCCGCTCACCCACGGCAGCTACATGGAGAGCTACGAGGGCGATGTCGAGGACCTCGGCATGTTCTACGAGGGCGCGGTGCTCACCCTCGCTGTGCCGGAGTACAGCGACATCGACTCCATCACCGACCTGCCCGACCACGTCGACGCACTCGGTGGCCAGATCGTCGGCATCGAGCCCGGCGCCGGTCACATGGAGGTCACCGCCGACACGGTCTTCCCCACCTACGGGCTCGACGAGGCCGGCTTCGACCTGGCCGAGTCCTCGACCTCGGTGATGCTCACCGAGCTCGAGCAGGCGATGAACGCCGAAGAGGACATCGTGGTGACCCTGTGGCGTCCGTTCTGGGCCTACGCCGAGTTCGACGTCAAGGACCTGGACGACCCCGAGGGTGCGCTCGGCGATCCCGAGGGCCTGCACTTCATCGCGAACAGCGAGTTCTCGGCTGAGTTCCCGGACGTCGCCGACTGGCTCGGTGGCTTGACCCTGGATGACGACACCTACGGCGCGCTCGAAGGCGCCGTGGCCGTCGACCACGAGGACGACCCGGCCGCCGGCGTCCAGCAGTTCCAGGACGAGAACCCCGACGCGGTGCCCAGCATCGACTGATCGTGCGCCCATGCGAAAGCCCGGTCTCCTCGTGGAGGCCGGGCTTTCGTCTGCCCACCGGAAGCGAGCCGGAATCCGCGCTCGGCCCGGCCACCCTGCACAACCCGCGGATGTCCTCCACAGTGGACACCTCCCCACGAAAGGACGCTGACATGCGACACGCCCCCAGCAGGAAGATCCCCGTCACACCGCTCGCCGTCGGAGCGGTGCTGACCCTCGCGCTCGCGGCATGTGGCGGAGAACCGGAGCCACCGGAGCAGGAACCGACGCCGGAGGAGACGGCCTCCCCGTCAACTCCCGAGCCCACCGACGAGGACGAGCCGGATCCGGAGGCGACGGGTGAGGAACCCACCACTGAGCCCACGGAGGAGGACGCCGGTGATGACCTGCTCGAGGCCGATGAGGAACCGCGGTCCCTCCAGGACACCACCGAGCTGCCACCGGGCGGCACCAGCCGCGCAGCCGACGCCGACCTGCCCGGTGACCTGACCCCGATGTACTTCTCGGAGCCAGGATTGGCCGATGTCGTCTTCGTCGAGCACGACGACGTGCTGCACGTGCGCGCCCTGCCCGGCGCTGAGGAGGAGATCGTGGGCGAGTACCCGCCCGTCTGGCGCCCGATGCTCTCCGGCCGGGAGGTGATCTTCGACGGCGGATGGTGGGCCGAGGTCGAGCTCGCTGACGGGTACGGCTGGGTGGGGGTCTCCTACCTCGCTTACGTGCCGCAGGCCGCCGAGGGCAACACGGAGGACTACTCCGACGTACCGCCGGCAGAGAATCCCGATGCCCTGGCGGAGTCCGTCGGCGTGCGCACGCTGGAGGCCTACGCCGAGAACCCGCTGCCGGAACCCCGGTGGACGATCGCCGGCATCTGGGCCACAGACCACGAGAGTCACGACACCCGCAGCTACATCGTGGACGTCACCGGACCGGGCGATGACTCGGTCGGCGGACAACGCCTTAATCTGACCGTGGCCGATGAAGGAGAGGGCTGGTCCGTGACCGGGGTGTCCACCCAGCCGATCTGCCTGCGCGGGCTGAGCGAGGACGATCTCTGCCTCTGAGTGGCGGGCTCAGGGCAGCGGGCCCAGGGCTGCGGGCTCAGCCCGTCCGGCCTGCGGAATCAGACCCGGCGGGCCTCGTGCGCCAGGAGCACCGGGATGCCGTCGCACACCGGGTAGGCCAGACGGGCGCCGTCCGGGCCGGCCTCGGCGGAGACCAGCTCCGGTATGCCATCAGGCCCTGCCTGCTCGGTCAGCGCGGAGCCGGTGACCGGACAGCGCAGGATCTGCTGGACCCAGCCGGGCAGGGCCGGGGAGGGTGCGGAAGCCGTGTTCATTCGTCTCCCTCTCCGCGCAACACGCGCAGGTGCCCGCGGCGGGTGATCTCCCCGTCGCCGAGGTGGGGTTCGTCCAGATGGTGAGTGACCGGCTCGGGCCGACCGCCCACCGGCCGCTGCGCCGGCACCTGCTGGGCCGGGGGCGTGCGTGAGGCCTCGCGGACGGCGTTCGCCAGGGCGAGCAAATCGTCCTCCGACGGCGGTGCGGGCACGAAGTCGCTGGCCAGGCGCACTACATCCCAGCCGCGCGGCACGGTCAGGCGTTCGGCGTGGACGTCGCACAGGTCGTAGGAGTGCGGTTCGGCCACGCGAGCAAGTGGCCCCAGCACTGCGGTGGAATCCGCGTACACATAGGTCAGCGTGGCCACCGCTGCACGACTGCAGGCGGCTCGGGTGCACTGACGGACTGGTCTCACCCGGCAGACGCTACCTCGCCGCACCCATTCGGCACCATGCCCCGCGCCCATCTACGCTCACCCTGTGACCGATGACCCCCAGGCGCTCATCCCCGCCCTGCCGGTGCGGCACATGGGGCGACGCCGCGACCGCCGGGGCCGAGGACTGCGCGGGCCGCTGATGCCCTCGATCATGCCGGCCTGGCGCACGCGGAGCGATCGCTTCGACGATCTGGTGCTTGCCTGCATGGAGCGCCTGGAGGACCGCTTGACCGATCGGCTCGCGGGTGTGGAGTTCGGGGTGGAGGAGGTTCCGCCCTCGGAGCCCGCTCCGTGGGAGCATCGCGCCGTTCCCTTGGGCCGATCGTTTCCCGGTGATCGCCTGGCGGGGCTCAATGACCGGATCGTGGTGTACCGGCGCCCGTTGCTGACCCGCGCGAGCAGCGAGGACGAACTCGAGATCCTGGTGCGCACGGTGCTGGCCGAGCAGATCTCGCACCTGTTGTCGATCCCGCTCGAGGATGTCGACCCGGATCTCTGAGGCACCGCTGGCCGGCTTCGGCCGGGTGCTCAACGCACGGTGACGCGCACCGCGAGGTCCTCGGCGGCATCGGGCACAGGCGTGGCCACGGTGATCAGCTCCCCGTCGGCCGCGTCGGCCCGCAGCACGGCGGCAGCCGAGACGGCGCCGTCGGTCTGCACGAGCAGCGCGTGCCCCTCGGCGTCGATCACCCGGGTGGACCACGGGTCGATCTCGACCGTCTCCGGTGCTCCCATGCTGCCGTCACCCTCGATGGCGGCGAGTGTGACGTCGGCGGCCTCCGCGCCGTTGTTGCTCATCAGGACTGTCGCGTCCGCGAGTGCGGGCAGCGGGATGAGTGCCGCGGCCGCGGGAGAGACAGCCGGCGCCCAGGCGCGGTCGACCGGCGCGGTGGAGGGGTCGAGTGGTCCGGGCGTACCGGTGCGTGCGAGCTGGACCGCGCCGGTGAGTGGTTCATCGGCCACCACGTGCACGGCATACGCGCCCGGGTCGACGACGGCCAGGCTCAGTTCCAGCACCGCGCCGGGGTCGATGGTGACGTTCTCGGCGCCGGGGAGATCGACCGGGCCGCTCTCGCCAAGCAGCTGGACGGTGGCGCGCGCTTCACTCTCGCCGGGATTGACCAGGCGAAGCCGCGCCGGCGTCTCGGGCGCGAGCTCGTCTGCCTCGCCCTCCTCTGCCTCCTCCTCCTCAGCCTCGTCCGGGTCGGCGCCGTCCTCCGCGGCGGAGGTCAGCAGCACCCCGGGGATGAGGAAGTCCGGTGCGGGCGGGGCAGCGGGCCCGAAGAGGTCGGCACCGGCCGGCACGATGCCGTCGAGGCGCAGTTCCTGGGCGTAGGCACTCACCTGCCCGCCCGGGCTCTCCACGCGCACAGCCAGATCTGGATCGCTGGAGATGGCCTCGAGCAGCAGGTGCTCAGATTCGCCGGGGGCCAGGGAGATCTCGTCGAGCTGCGGGGCCGGGACCTCTCCGAGTGACGACCACAGCGTCACGGAGGCAGTGGCCGAGGTGGTGCCGGTGTTGGTCAGCGTCAGCCTCGTCGAGGAACCCACGTCTCCGGAGCCGCCCACCAGGTAGGTGGCCGAGGCCGGCCGCTGGCACGAGGTGCCGGCCAGGCCGCGTAGGTCACCGGCCTCGGTCATGGTGACCGAGGCACCGGCTGCGAGTGCCGCGGCGCCGCCGACCGCCTGGGCCTCCAGGATGCCGCCGGACTCAGGATCGTCGATCTGCGCAGCGCGGAGATCGCCCATGACCGTCAGGCCCTCAGGTGTGTCGCCCTCGAGCTGGTACTCGGCCTCCGCCGCGTCGCTCGATCCGTTGCCGTCGCGCGCCAGCGTGAACACCTCGGTGCGGGAGGCGGGCACGAGCAGGTCGGGATCGGCGTCGGTCTCCGGGTCGATGGCGATCTGCTCGCCGGTGGTCAGCTCCAGCGGCCCGGCGCACACCAGCGACAGGGGCCCGGCGGAGACCGCGGTGGCCTCACCGGTGACCGTGGCCGGTGCTGCGGGCGGGTACTGCTCCGCGAGGATGATCGCACCCACGGCGGCAGCAAGCAGGACGACGGCGGAGACGACCCGGGCCAGCACTCTCAGGATTCTCACGCGCCCTCCCCGGCGGTTTCGGACTGCTCCGCAGCCTCGGCGTCGGTGGGCTCGCCGTCCCCGGGTTCCGTTCCTCCGGGTTCCGTTCCTCCGATCTCTGGCACCTCGGTCTCCTCAATGACGGCGCGGCCCGGGCGGCGTCGTAGCGGCAGGGCCAGCAGACCGGTGAGGGCGAGGACCACGACCTGAGCCACCGACCAGACGCTGCTCAGAGGCGCGTGGTAGTCCAGGCGCAGGGTGCCCGCCTCCGCCGGGAGGGCGAAGGCTTGCTGGCCGTCACGCGCCAGGCTGCGCAAGGGCTCGTCGTCATACCAGGCGCGCCACTGGGCATCAGCGGGCTCAGCGAGCACCATCAGCCGGCCGCTCGAACCGGCCGGCACCTCGGCCTCGACTCCCACGTGACCGGCCGGGAGATCCCCGGCGACGGTGCCATCGGCGTCGAGGATGCGGGCGCGGGCCACCGAGCCTGCCCCGGCGGCCACCGGCACGCGCCAGAAGGCTCCCGTGGGGTTCTCGGTGACGTACTCCAGGCCTTCGGCATCGAGGCGGTTCGCCAGCGCTGCCCGGGCATCAGCATCGGCAGGCACCCCGGGCGGTAGCACGACCACCCCGATGGCGTGGTGGCCGAGCACCGTGGCCGCATCGACCTCTCCCCCGGCGGCCAGGGAGGCGATCACTTCCTGGAGCTCAGCGCTCAGTTGCGCCGCCGAGGCTCCGGCGCCATGCAGGCCGGCCTCGCCCTCGGTGTGTGCGCGGAGTTCGGTGAAGGACCGGACGGCCGACTCCTCGATGCCTTGCCTGCCGGGGTACCGCCAGACCTCGGCCTGGACGCCCTCGCCGTCCGGGCGCAGGGCGAGCACGCGGCCGCGGGTGCCGGATTCCTGGTACTGCTGCGCGATGGCGGGCACCTGTTCGCCCTCGCGGCCCGCCACGGCAATGGCCACGGTGCGTTCGGTGGCGCCGGGCTGACCATCAGTGCCCGCATGCACGGCCCAGAGCCATCCGGCCCCGGTGAGCAGCGGCCCGGCGAAGAGGAGCAGGCCCAGCACTCCCGCCACCACTTGCGCCCAACCGAAGCTGCGGGTGGCGAGTTCACGGTGGAGGCCGTCGCCGCCAGTGAGGACGGCAATCAGCACACCGAGCAGGAGCAGCGAGGTTCCTGCGCCGGCCCAGGCCGGGACCACCTCCAGGGCACCGTCGCCGGCAGGAGCCAGTCCGGCCTCGGTGCGTTGGGCGATCAGGGCCACGGCCAGTCCGGTCAGCGCGAGCAGCCATCCGGCGCGCACGGCGCGAGCCCGGGAGGTGCCGCGCAGCAGGGCCAGCACGGCGCCGGCTCCCAGGGCGGCGCCACTCAGCAGCAAGGCGTGCTCACCGAGCCACCCGATGATTCCCGAGCCGTTCACCGGCACGGCCACGGGCGCAGCGGGCCAGCCCAACAGCACCTCCCATGGCTCCGCGGCCGGCACGGGAGCTGGCGCTCCGCCGGCGAGCAGCATGCGCCAGCTCCCGCCACGAAGGTCTCCTGCCGCGGCCTGGAGAAGTGGTGCGAGCACCACCAGCGCGGGCACGGTGATGGCGGCGAGCACCCAGCCGCGGCGTCGCACCGGCAGGAGCGGCCACATTAGGACCGCGGCCAGGAGCGCGGCAGGCAGGAGCACGGGCGCCCCGGCGCATGCCGCCGCGAGCGCCAGCGCCGATCCTGCGCCGGCTGCCACCCGGCCGGCGCGGCTGGCGCCCAGGGTGGCTACGGTCCCCACGCCGGTGTGTGTGCGATCGCGTCGCTCCACACCGAGGGCCCGCACCGCACCCAGGACCGCCCAGGGCAGGGCGAGGTGAGCGAGGAGCGGGCCGAGGCGTCCGTGGCCGGCGGCGAGCAGCAGGGCCGGGGCCAGCGCCCAACTCAGCGCAGCAAGGGCGCGCAGCGAGACGGCGCGGGAGGCGGCCCCGGCGGCGAACCAGGCCCCGAGCCCGGCCAGCGGCAGCGCGAAGACGATGAGCGCGGTGATCACGCTGTTCCCGCTCACGCCCAACAGGGCGGGAATCGCGAGGATCTGCCAGAACGCGTCCGCAGGGCCGGGCGCACCGATACCGGCCGCCAGCCACCCCGAACGTGCCAGTTCCCACAGCTCCGCGCCGCTGAGGTCGGCGGGCAGGAGGGCGCCTTGGCCAGCGGCCAGGCCGCCGGCGCCCGATCCGGCCGGCTGGGAGGTGAGCGGACCGGCGGTGAGCAACGGCCCGAAGGCCGCCAGGGTGAGCCCGAGAAGGAGCAGCGTGGTCACCCCGGCGCCGAGCCGGCGGCGCCGGGCCACGGCAGCGCGTTCGGCGATCTCGAGCTCACTGGGCGCGACCCGGCGCTGATGGGCCGTGGCCTGGGTGCGGCGCAGGTCGCGGCGGGCCCGGCGCAGCTGGGCGCCTCGCGCTTCGAGAGGTGTCAGGGCGGCCGGGCGGAAGCGGCGCGTGGTGCGGCTCCGAGCCCGGATGAGAGGGAGCGCCTGGCCGAGCACCCCCAGCGGCGCGGCGAGCTCGGCCCCGGCCATGCCGATCTCTTTGGTGGCCACCCGCCAGAGCGCACGGGCTGCACCGAGGACGAGATACCCCAGCACCATCAGGGGTGCCGCGAGCGCCGGCGCCGCCAGGACGGCGTTGTAGATCTGAGCACGGCGCCGGGGCAGGAAGGATCGGCGCAAGTCGGGCTCGGGGAGCTCCGCGGCGGCCTCCTCGGGCGTGGCCGGCCGCTGGCCGAGGAGGGAGGCTTGCGCGTGGTGGACCACCGCTGCGGGCACCACCACCACGCGGTGGCCGGCCAGGCGCACTCGGCGGCTCAGCTCCAGTCCGTCGCCGAAGGGCCCGAGGGCGGGATCGGTGCCGCCGAGCTCATCCCAGACCGTACGGCGCACCAACGCCCCGGCAGTGCCGACGGCGAGGACGTCCTCGCGATGGTCGTACTGACCCTGGTCGATCTCGCCCGGTTCGATCTCCGGGAGGCGCCGGGCGGTGCGGGTGGCGGTGATACCCACCTCGAGCAACTGATCCGGGTCGGCCCAGCCACACTGCTTCGGCCCGGCCAGGGCGATGGACCGGCCCGACTCGACGGCGCGGAGCAGGTGGTCGAGGGCGCTCGGCGCGGGCGCGGAGTCGTCGTGCAGCAACCACAGCCACTCGGGTTCGGAGCCGGCGCCGGCGGGGCCGGATGCTGGCGCGACCACGCGGATCTCGCCGGTGGTCACCGGGGAGACCTCACCGGTGAGCGGGGCGTCGGAGGTGTGCTCACCGCCGCGCTCCTCACGCCGGCGTGCCCGCTCAGCGGCGCGCTCCACAAGCCGGTGGTACTCGGCGAGTCCGTCGCGCACCGCGGCACCGAAGTTCTGTGCCTGCGGCGCGCGGACCACGCGCACCAGGGCGGCGTCGGCCAGCCCGGCCTCGATCACCGCGTCATGGACCGGAACGCCCGTGCCGACGTCGCGGTCCGGGCCGGCGACGTCCACGATCACGACCACCTCGGGGAGGTGATCCTGTGCGGTCAGGCCGCGCAGGGTGCGGGGCAGGTAGCGGGACACGCCGGCGGTGACGACCACCGCCAGGGTGCTGGGGCGTGCTGGCCCGGCAGCGGTGCGGAAGCTGGCGGCTGCAGGGCTGGGAGCGGCCGTCATGTCAGCCGAGCGGGAGAGGGGACGTCAGATCGCCCGGCGCTTGAGCTTGCGGCGTTCGCGCTCGGAGAGCCCGCCCCAGATCCCGAAGCGCTCATCGCTCTCCAGGGCGTACTCCAGGCACTCGGCACGAACGTCACAGGAGGTACAGACGCGCTTGGCCTCACGAGTGGAGCCACCCTTCTCGGGGAAGAACGCCTCCGGATCGGTCTGCGCGCACAGCGCACGATCCTGCCAGCCGAGAGCCCCCTCCTCGGGATTCTCGGCGGCCACCAGGCGCAAGACGTCTGCCGGGGTCCGTGGCTCGCGCTCACGTCCGCCGTTCGGGTTCAATGGGCCGTCTCCGAGTATGTTCCACACGTTCCGCTCCCCATCGACCGCCGGGCTTCCTTGACTACGAATTACATAGGCGTAACTCCTGCGCGTCAAGCCCTCGTCGGTGCACTGGTCGTGATAGATCGCCCGATAGCCTGGCTACCATGACCGCATTGATGCCGCACGCCCTGCTGGCCGATCTGGCCGGTGCCGGCACCACCCCCCGGCTGACCTGGTACGGGACCGGCGGGGAACGCGTGGAACTCTCCGGCCGGGTGCTCAGCAACTGGGTGGTGAAGGCCACGAACCTGCTGGTGGAGGAGGCGGACGCCCAGCCAGAAGCGATCGTCGGTGTCCACATGCCGGTCCACTGGCGGGCCGCTGTGTGGACGTTGGCTGCCTGGACCGCTGGCGCTGCGGTCAGCCTGATCGAGGACGAGAGCGCCGATGAGGCTCCGCCGCACGCAAGTGCATCCCAGCCCACGCGCCTGAATGCCCTCGCCAGCTGGGCTCCGGGCCGCACCAGGGCAGCCGACGCCGCCGAGCTGATCCTGGCCGTCGCTCTTCCAGGACTAGCACGCTCCTGGGATGGCGGGCCGGACGGCAGCGCACTTCCCCCAGGGGCCATCGATGCGGCCTCTGAGATCCTCGGTTACGGCGATGAGCTCGGATACACCTTGTCGCCGAGTGCTGACGATGCCGCGTTGGACGGCGTGAGCTTCGGCGGCCTGGCGGCGTGGGCGAGCAGCTCCGCGGTCACGCCCGGCGAACGCCGCCTCATCGCACCTCGCGACGTTCACGAGTTGCTGCGAGACTGCGTGCAGGTGTGGTGCAACGGTGGCTCGGTGGTGCTGCTCTCGCCCGAGGTCGCCGCGGACACCGAGCGCCGGTCGCGCATCGCCGACGATGAGAAGGTGGGCTGATGGCCACCGTCGACGTGATCGTTCGCACCAAGGACCACCCGGTCTTCCTGCGGGCCATCTGGCGTCGCCTGGCACGCAAGAGCTGAACGATCCGATGGGTGGCGTCGCCCTCACTCCCGCGCGTTCACCGCTAGACCCGTAGGATCGCCCACGTGGCAAGACACGCAGGAAAGAGGCCTGCCCTCTCCGTACCGGATACCGGCAGTGCACCCGGTAGCCGCCATGCCCAGCGCAAGCCCTTCGGGCACGTGCGGCAGCAGGTGGCCACGGCGCTGCTCGGCATCGTGGTCTTCCTCGCGTCCTTCACCGGCATCGCCGTCGCCAGACTCCAGGGCAACATCGGCGTGCACGACATCAACGAGCTGCTCGGCGACGACCGGCCCACGCGCCACGGCTCCGACGATGACGGGATCGAAGCACCCGGCGATCCGGCGAGCGGCGAAGCGATCAACCTGCTCGTCTTCGGCATCGACGCCCGGGACGAGCCGGGCATGACCGCCGAGGGCGGCACCCGCACGGACGTCACCATGCTGATGCACATCAGCGCCGATCGGGATCGCGTCGAACTCATCTCGATCCCGCGGGACACCTTGGTGGACATCCCGGACTGCCCTCTCCCGGATGGCCGCCGGACCGCGCCGCAGGCCCAGTCCATGTTCAACTCGGCCTTCTTCTTCGGGAGCCAGACCGGAGACCTGGGCGGAGGGGCCGCCTGCACGGTTCTCACCGTGGAGGCCTGGACCGGCATCCGCATCGACGACTTCGTGCTGGTGGATTTCAACGGGTTCCAGGCCATGGTCGACTCCCTCGGCGGGGTCCCCATGTACATTCCTGAACCCATCTCGGACAGCCGCGCGCATCTCGAGATCGAGGAAACCGGCTGTCAGCTCCTGGACGGTCATGACGCCCTCGGGTATGCCCGCGCCCGGTACAACATCTTCGGATCCGACGGCTCGGACATCGCGCGCATCGGGCGGCAACAGGAACTGGTCGCCGCGATCGCGCGCGAGGCACTCACCACGCGCATCCTCACCGACCCAGCCGCGATGTTCCAGTTCCTCGATGCCACCACGCGCACGCTCGAGACCGGTTCGTGGATCGGTTCCCTGACCACCATGGCCGGCCTGGGGCTCTCGCTGGATGTGGACCCGGCAGACATCCGCTTCGCGACCATGCCGAACATGCCGTGGCCACAGAACCCCAACCGCGTCGTGGCCACGGCCGAAGCGGAGGAGATGTGGGCCGCGGTCCGGGAGGATCGCCCGATCGATGCCGACATCGACGGCACCGGTGACGAAGCGCCAGAACCGGAGCCAGAGGACACTGACGTTCCGGAGGACACCGACGTTCCGGACGACGAGGTACCAGAGGTGGACGAGACCCCCACTCAGCCCGAGGCCGAGGAGCCGGACGTCGACGACGGCGCGCCGCGGGTGTGCACTCGCGCGGACGTGTGAGGCTGCCAGCGTGAGCGACCAGAATCCGCCGAGCTTCCGCCCTTCGGGAACCCCGGAGGGGCGGCCTGACCCGCGAACCGCACGCCCTGTGGGGAAGCGACAGGACTCCCCGCGCACTCGGCCGATGGCTGCGGGCCAGGGCAGCACGGAGGCCGATCGGGCGGCGGCGAGCCGCGAGGCACGCCGCTCCATCCGGGAGCGGGGCACTGCCGGAGGAGCGCAGACGCCATCCCACCGGCCGGCCCCTGCCCGCTCCACCGCCGGGAGTCAGCCGCCGCCCAGTTACGCACCTGCCTCAGCCGCCGGCTCACGCCCCTCGCCCCCGCCGCCACCACGAGGCCCCCATACGCCCGCCGAGCCCGCGCGCCCGCGGCGCCGCCGCCGAGGGCGGGTGCTGGCCCTCATTCTCGTGCTGCTCCTGATCGTGGTGCTGGCGTGGCCGGTGGGTCTGGTGATCTACGCCAACGGGCGCATGTCGCAGGTCTCAGCGCTCTCGGGCGCAGCCGACACCGAGGGAACGACCTACCTGATCGCCGGCTCCGACGAACGCGCCGAGGACTCCGAGGAACAGGTCGAGGGGGCCCGCACCGACACGGTGATGGTGCTCCACCGGGTCGCGGGCACCACCACCTTGCTCTCCCTGCCGCGTGACACCTACGTGGAGATTCCCGGAGTGGGCTTCAACAAGCTCAACGCCGCGTACACCTTCGGTGGACCGGCCACGCTCACCGCCACCGTGGAGAACCTCACCGGACTGACGGTCGACCATTACGTCGAGATCGGCATGGACGGCGTGGAGCAACTGGTTGACGCCGTGGGCGGCGTGGAGCTGTGCCTGGACTACGACGTCGACGACTGGCGCTCCGGGCTCGACTGGCAGGCCGGCTGCCACCACTCCGACGGCGCCACCGCGCTGGCCTTCTCACGGATGCGCTATTCCGACCCGCTGGGCGACATTGGCCGGGCCGAGCGGCAACGGCAGGTGGTCGGCGCCGTGCTGCGCGAGGCGACTCAGCCCGCCACGCTGGTGAACCCGCTCGCGCACGTGCGCTTGGTCAATGCCGGCACCGACGTGGTCACCACCGACGAGGGCAGTGGCGTGGTCGCGCTCGGGCAGATGGCCCTGGCGCTGCGTGCGGCCACCGGGGAGAACGGGCAGATGGGCACTCCGCCGATCGCCAGCTACGACTACCGCCCCGGCGGTATCGGCTCCGCCGTTCAGCTCGACCCGGAGCGCACGCCCGGGTTCTTCGAACGGCTCCGCACCGGGGACCTCACGGCCGACGACCTTGCGCCCAGCTTCTGACCGTCACCGCGCCCAGCCGCGGAGCGAGACGTGCCGGCCGGCGCCTCCGGCCGGCGGGAAGGGGAGGGGCCAAGTCACCGCCGGCCGGAGCAGCGCGCCCGCATAGACGCGCACTCCATAACATCACGGTTTGGTAACGAACAACACTCGAGCGGGACGATCAGCCCGCCCCGGTGAGAGAAACCACCAGGACATGGGGCACGTGAGCGGGCTGGAACGTCCTAGACTCTGGCAGCAGCTACGAGCGCACGGCACGCGTACTCCGCGCCCACCCGAGCGCCTACCCGACCTCAGGAGCTTCATGGGAGCCACACCCACATCGGGCGCGGACACGCACTCACGCGAGCTCGAAGCGCTGGCCCGCGAACACGGCCTGAACCCTATCGGCGTCCGCCCTCGCCTCTGGCACTACATCAGCGAGATGTGGCGGTTCCGCCACTTCGTCTACTACATGGCGACTGCGCGGGCCTACGCCGAGAATCAGCGCAACTACCTGGGCCAGATGTGGGCCGTGCTCACCCCCACCCTCACGGCCGCCGTGTACGTTGCGGTCTTCGGCCTGGTCCTGGGCGCTGACCGTGGCCTCGAGAACGGTGTTGCCTTCATCGTGGTGGGAGTCTTTCTCTTCCGCTTCTTCCAGACCTCAGTGACTTCCGGGGCTCATGTGCTGGCCGAACGTCTCACGCTGGTGCGATCGCTACGGTTTCCGCGCGCCGCTCTACCCATCTCTGCCGTCATCACCGAGCTGGCCAATCTGGTGCCGGCCCTGGTGGCAATGTGCCTCCTGGTGCCCTTGACCGGCCTGATACCAGGCTTCGATCCCGTTCCCATCACCTGGTGGTGGCTCCTACTTCCGGTCGCCGTGCTGATCTTCGCCCTCATCAACACCGGGGTAGCCCTCATCGCGGCGCGGATCGTCGCAGCGACGCCTGACTTCATGCAGATCATCCACTTCCTGATGCGCTTCGCCATCTACGGTTCCGGTGTGCTCTTCCCCGTCACACACTATGTGGAGGATTGGGACCTGCCCTGGCTCGTGGCGATCCTGGAGTACCAACCCATCGCGTTGGGACTGGATCTGAGTCGGCAGATCATTCTCGATGAGCCCACGATCCCCATCGATCCACTGAAGTGGCTGATCGCCCTCGGCTTCGGCATCGCCCTCGTGGTGGTCGGCTTCATCTACTTCTGGGGCGCGGAGGAACGCTATGGCCGAGACTGAGATCGACTTCGAGTACGACGCCGAGGACTTCGCCGGCGACACCACCACCTCAGCTCGCATCGGGGCACCGTCGGTCGTGGTCGACAACGTGCACGTCAAGTACCGCGTCTTCGGCTCCAAGAAGACCAGCCTTGTCGACGGCGAGGCCGGCCCGTCGCGGCTGCGCCGGCTCCGGAACCGCATGAAGGGTCACGTGGGTGCCGTCTCGGAGGTGCACGCCGTCAAGGGCGTCTCCTTCGTGGCTCACCGTGGTGAGTCGATCGGCATCGTCGGAACCAACGGATCGGGGAAGTCCACGCTGCTGCGCGCCGCCGCCGGTTTGGTACCGCTGGCCGAAGGGCGGATCTGGACGGAGGCGAAGCCTTCACTGCTGGGCGTCAACGCCGCCCTGGTGCCGGCGCTCACCGGTGAACGCAACATCATGATCGGTGGCCTCGCTCTCGGGTTGAGCCCCCAGGAGGTCCGGGAGCGGACTGCGGAGATCATCGACTTCGCCGACCTTGGCGACTTCGTGCACCTTCCGATGAAGACCTACTCCTCGGGCATGGCAGCGCGTCTTCGCTTTGCCATCTCCTCCGTGGCGCGGCCCGACATCCTCATGATCGACGAGGCACTCTCGACTGGTGACGCCGAGTTCCGGCAGAAATCCAAGGCGCGCATCGACGAGATCCGCGAGCATGCCGGAACGATCTTCCTGGTGACGCACTCCTCGGAAGCGATCATCCGCATGTGCTCGCGGGTCATCTGGATCAAGCAGGGGCAGGTCGAGGCCGACGGTGACCCGGACGAGGTGACGCAGGAGTACCGGAAGTACATCCGGACGGTCCGCGCCGACCAGAAGGCCGCTCGCGAGGCACAGCTGCAGGCCGAACTCGCGGCGGTCGAACGTTCGGAGAAGGAACGCCGAAAGGGTCAGGCCTGACCGACTGAACTCACGGCGTTTCCGTTAGTGGACCTCGAACATGTCGTCCAGGACGCCCTCGGCCTGGCAGATCCGCCAGGCCGTGGACGACCACCCGTGGGGCGGTTCCGTGGCGGCTCGCGGACGGTTCTCCGTGCGTCCCCGTTCCCCTCGGCTCACCAAGGTGGGGCCGTTCCGCCCGGAGTGATGGAGTGAGCTGAGGCTGCGAGAGGGGCGCACCGTTGACATCGAGAGCGCCAGCATCGACGAGGGCGCCAGCATCGACGAGGGCGCCAGCATCGAGCTGATCGAGACCATCGATGTGGCCGTTCATCAACTCGACGATCGCTCCGCTCCCCCTTCACCCGAGCGGCGCACGCCTGCAACGTCCTTCAGTTCCGCGCCCCTGAGGCGACCTGCTCGATGATGTCCACCTGCTTCATAGCGTTCGCACGAACACCGACCAGTGCGGTCGAAACCTGGATGGCGATCTCCTCCTTGCGATCAAGGAGTTCGGCGACCTTGCTGCGATACGTGTCCTCGGTGAGTTCTTTGTGCCCAACGGCGAAGTCCTCCTGCCCGAACATCTCAAGGACCTCGCGGTACTTATGGCTCCACCCGATCACGAAGGTCGGAACACCCATCGAGAGCGAGGAGACCATCGCATGGAAGCGCGAGGCCACGAAGACCTCACAGCGACCGATGAGGTGGCGCAGTGCCTGCGAGGAGAGCTCGTCGTCAATGAAGAGCACCTTGTCCTTCGACGCGAGCCCGGCGTAGATCTCGCGAGTCAAGGGCAGATCATTGTTGTGCGTCTTGGTCGTCTTCGCGCGAGCCGAGTGCGCCACCAAGAAGACCTTCTTGCCCAGCACTTCAGTGAGGTGATCGATCTGCGCACGCACCTGGGCCACATAGTCCTCACCTCGCGAGGCAGCGCTCTTCTGCAGCACTGCCGATGGCGAGAAGCCCACCACGTCATCGGAGTCGAAGAATCCAGGTGCCACACGATCTGCAGCGGCCTGGCCCTCAGCGACGTCCGCATCGGTCAGCTCGAGGGTGAACGCGAGGTCTGCACCAGCATGGATGTTGGTCAGACCGAACTCGACCAGATGTTGATGGGTGATGGCGCCGCGGGAGATGATCGCGGCGACCTTCGGGAGCAGCGCACGGGCCGCAAGCTTGTTCTGCCGCTCGGTGAACGGCCCCATAGCCTGGGCCACCTTGACCACGGGCGTTTTGACGAAGAGCGCGGGCAAGATCGAGGCCATGTTGTAGATGAGAAACTTGCCGCGCCCGTCGACGAAGGTGATCCCCCCTTCGTCCAGGAGAACGTCGGCCGATGCGAGAGCCCCGACCTCCGGGACCGCCCGCTCGAGCGCCCGCCGAAGCGGCGGCAGAATCCGCCACGCAAGTGCCGTTCCGTTGATCAGCACGCCCAGGCGCATCGGAGAGGCATCCAGCACGTTCAGGTTCGCGAACGGGTTCTGTTCCGCGTCTGAGCGCGGATACATGCTCAGCAGCACGAAGCGGGGATCCTCCCCACGCCGCGAGAGGTGCTGGACCGAGGACTCGAGCATGGCCGAGGCACCCTTGTTCCCGGCGAAGGCTGAACCGATGATGGCGATCTTCATGTGGTGACCGTCCCCTTTCGAGACACTGCTCTGAGAATTCCGTAGATGGCGGCGACCACCACGTCACCGAGTGTGGCGTACAGACGGGCTGCGAGAGCGAGGATAATCGCCTGTTCGGCGGGGAGGAAGGGAGCGGCAAGCAACACGATGACCGCCTCACGAACACCAATACCGCTCGGCACGAAGAGCGCCAGGAGGCCGACGCCACCTGCGATCACATAGGCGCATGCAAGCGGAAGCCAGTACTCGCTGGGCACGTCGAGCAAGGATACCGCCACGAGAACGAAGCCTGCACCGTTGATCGCGCGCGGAATCAGGTAGAGGACCTGGTACTTCATGGCCGCGCCCCAGCGCAGGAAATACTCATCGGGCACGGTTCGCTTAGCCAGTCTCTTCGCTATCAGATTGGTGCCAACTCGAAAGACGGGACCGTTCGTCACCAGAACCAGCGGGATGAGAGACATGACAGCTAGCAGGATGTAACTGTCCCCCAGGTCAAGGGCGCCAGCGCCCAGCAGGATCACCGCTGGTGGCAAGATCGAAGAAATCAAGAGGAAGGCGTTCTCGTAGACGAAAGTGATCGTCACCAAGACTTTCGACACGCCGCGATCGACCGCCCAGGCCAGCTTATTGACAACCGACCCCACTTGCCCAGGGACATATTTCAACAACCACGACAAGCAGTGCACCCGCACCGCCTCCAGAGCCGACGGCCGAAAAGAGCCGAGTTCGCCGACCATGCGCCCCCACAACACTCCCGACACTGGCACAGCCGAGGCAAAGACCACGACCGAGGCCACACCCCAGAAGCTGAACGAGAAGTCGACGTCACTAAGCTGATCCCAGTTTCGCGCGAGAGTGCGGGCGAAAAAGTAGCCAACGACCAGAACGATCGCGACGGTCAGAAATATGCGCAAGAAACGCTTCGCGGACTTAGACATCATGCTCCCTCAGCGGAAGGTGTCGCCACGAGCTAGTCGGCTGACACAGAATGGGCGACAGCTCGCTCCGCTGGCGCCACGCGTTCGTGGATGCGGTCCGGCACTACCGTCGACGCAGCTTCCATGGTCTCGCGACGTGCGTGCGGGTCGGCGTATTGCAGCGCCTTCACACGTTCGAGCGACTCCTCGAGCAGCACCCGATTGGTACGTAGGAGGTCGGCGATGATCAGCAGGGCGTAGCTCAGGAGCGCTCCCACCAGCAGCGCGGTGCCAAAGATCAAGGACTGGACGTGGCCTCCGGAGTCGCCCATCAGCCACAGCACCAGGAAGCGGACGAAGGGCACCAGGCCGGCGATCAACATGATCGTGCCGAGTGTGCCGAGCATGACGTGTGGCTTGAACATCAGGTACGAACGCACGATCGCCGAGCCCGACTTGAACATGTGTTGCCAGATGTTCTTGAACAGCCGAGACTCGCGAGTCTTGGGGTTGGTAGTAATCGGCAACGATTCGATCCGCAACCGCTTGTTGCCGGCCTGGATGATCGTCTCCATGCAGTACGAAAACTGAGTGACGACGTTGAGACGGACGAGCGCCTGCTTCGAGTAAGCGCGGAAGCCCGAGGCGGCATCCGGTAAAGCGGTCCCGGCAGCCCGGTTGACCACGTCGGAGCCCACGCGCTGCATCAGCTTCTTGAACGGTGAGAAGTGACTGATCTTGGCGGTTTGGCGGTCTGCGATCACAATGTCTGCCTCACCCCGAACGAGAGGCTGAACCAGGTCGGAGATGCGCTCCTGCGGGTACTGGTTATCGCCGTCGGTGTTGACCACGATGTCGGCACCCTGCGCCAGGGCGTAGTCCACCCCATCGCGGAATGACCGGGCAAGTCCCATGTTGCGGGCATGGCGCACGAAATGCTTGACGCCGTGTGCTTTGGCTACCTCGACCGTGCGGTCGGTGGAGCCATCATCGACAATCAGGATCTCGACGGAATCGATTCCGGGAATCTCCCGCGGGATCGTCGAGAGCACGGCGGGGAGGGTCTCCTCCTCATTGAGACAGGGGACCTGGACAAACAGCTTCACGTCAATCCTTTGGGTGCGGCTAGGTGAGTCGCGCGATCTGACTGCGGGAGAGCCGGTCACGGCTCGGCAGGTAGATCCAGTCTAGACGCCGAGTTGCCGGGCCTGATCGGCCTGAGAGAGTGACGATCGACAAACCTTCAGCTCGCACCTGGACGAGAGGGAGTCCAGTGCTTGATCGCACTCGAGCATCCCAGTGATGGGCGACAAGGACTCACTGCTTTGCGATGAAGTTTCTGGGCAACTCCGCGCGGGGAGCGGGGCGGCGTCGCGATCAAATCACGAGCTTTGGCTACTCGGCCCTTCGAGCCTGGCCTCGATGGCGGTCAGGCGCGCGTCCAGATCCTCGACGACGGCAAGAATCGTCTCGGTGAACTGCAGATCACCATCCGCTTCAGGGTTCTCGGCGACAGCGCGCAACGCGTTCAGATCGGCACCCATGACAAGTCTCCCTCTGGTCGGTCCCCGCATCGATGCTGCAGGACGTTGATCCCACCGTAGAGCCTCCAGGCGGAACGGGGCATCTGCACAGTGCCTCGATCGACCCGGACCTCAGAACAGGATCCGCCAGGCGCAGCTTTCAGCTCTTGCCGTGATGGATCAGCACGTGGTCCACGCTGGACCTCTTCGAGCGCGGCACCAGCACCTTCTTCTTGTAGTGCCCCACCGCGACGAAAGAAATGAGCACCTCACTGTCAGAGAGTCCGATGATCTCCCGGATCGCCTTCTCACGCGCAAGCCCCATGGCGGTGTTCAGCGGGCAGGAGCCCAGTCCCACGTGGGTCAGGCCAAGAAGGAGCCCCATCATGAACAATCCGCCGTCCACGAACGGCTGGTTGCGCTCCTCCGGGAAGAGCATCGCGTCCAGGTCAGCCGTCACGAGCAGAAGGCGTGGCGGCATGGGATAGCCGCTGAATCCTCCCTGGATGTCCACCAGCTTCTTGATGGTCTCCGGGTCACTGAACTGGTGGACGCGCCCGGTCTGGCGGTTGCACACCGATGGCGACTGCATTCCGATCTGCACGGCTCGGGCGATGTCCTCGTCGCGCACCGGCTTCTTGGTGAACTCACGGACGCTGCGCCGGCCGTACATGATGTCGATGAAGTCGTTCTTGCCGGCCCGTCGCGGAACTATCTCGCGCTCCTTGGCTGCTGCCAGCACGCCACCCTCGATCCGCGGCGCCTTGCTGATCAACTTCTGAGCGTCCCGGTTGAAGTTGTCCCAGAACTCAGAAACATCGTGCTTGAGCTTGGCGTGGCGGTCGAAGTACGTGCGGGCCACGGCGGCCGAGCTCTGCAGGAACGGGTCCTCCAGGCTGTGCCCGGCCTCCAACCAGGCGTTCATCTCCCTGGCGAGCCCGGGCATGGCAATCTTGCCGAAGCCAGCACGGAAGTCCTCACGGCTCAGGCCCTTCTCGAGGGCGTGGGCGTGAAAGATGATCCTCGCGCGGGAACCGCCGAGGCTTTCTGGCACGCGCCGCTTCTCTTGTGCTGCAAGCAGCCTCTCCAGGTCGCTGTCCACCACGAGCTTGGCACGCTCAGCGAAGGACTTCGGCTTCGGCTTCGGCTTCGGCTTGGCGGCGGGCGGCGCGGGCACGAACTCGAGTGGTACTTCCTCGATGGAGATGCTTCGCACCTCGGCACCCGCATCCGGGCCGGTGAAGTGCACGGCACCGAGCATGAACTGGGAGTAGCCGTCTTCCGTCATGCGGAAAGGAACGACGTCCACCCGAGGCACCGCCTCGTAGGTTGCGATGTCGACCGCACCCACCACTCGGAACTTGCCGCTCTGCGGGTTGCGCAGATGGACGTTGACCGACGAGGTCTGCGTCTTCGGGGTCCAGTCGATGCGGAGCCGGTAGGCGCCACCTTTGCGAACGGGTTTCGGCAGGTCACACCAGACGAGATTGCCGCGAGCTGCGCCATCAGTGCCAACCCTGAGGCGGGCCCCGCTTCGGCGTCGCTTGATCTGCCAGGCCTCGTTATTCGCCGTGAACTCGGGCTTGACGACCTCGGACTGCTCCACAGGATGCAAAGAGGCTGACTGTTTCTTGCTGGGGTCCAGTGCTTCCGCCAGCCATTTCAGTGACGTGTTGCGTCCAGTCTCCATGTACTCTTCGGCGCCGCTCAGGTCAATCTTGAGGGTGACCTGGGGGTTGGCGTTGATCGTCTCAGCGGTGTCGGTCTCATAGACCCGCCGGCGCTCCCCCAACCCGAAGGCGTCCATGAGGTTTTGGAAACGATCGGCTCCGCGCTTGGTGTTGTAGATCGAGGAGAAGGGCTTGCCGAAGATGGCTGCGAAACAGGACCCGTGGTAGCTGTCAGTGATGACATACGTCGAGTCACGGTAGGTGCGCAGGAAGTTCTCCGGGCCGTCCTCGCCCATCACCTCCGCACGAGGGTCAACCTGCCAGAGTTCCTGAGCCGGCTCGCGACCTCCGTCAGGGTTGGGGATGACGCGGATCTTGGCCAGCCCGAGCTTGTCTGCGATCCGCCGGGCGACGGCAACCTTCTCGCGGTTCGGGTCGAGGAAGAAGACCGTGAGGTACTCGCCGTCGGTGCTCACCGTGCCTTTGTCCGCAAGGTCGCTGTAGTGCTCGCGGGGCAGCAGGAAGACCGGGTCGACCACCAGGGAGGCGCCCACGCCGAAGACGTCTCGCGCGGTGTCGATGGCGTACTTCTCCCGAACGGAGATCGCCTGGAAGTCCTGGAGGTTCGCGGCGTGCTTGGCGACGAACGCGGGATCGAACTTCTCGGTGCCGCGGTTGCCGAACGATGTGGCATAAGCGACGCGGTTGTTCTCCGGGCGCACGAAATGCAAAAAGAGATCGTCATTCACTCGCCCGATCAGCGGGTTCCACAGCTGGTCGCTTCCCACGACGAAGGTCCGGGCCTTGTCGTTAAGATACGGGAGCTCGGAGTAGTGGAACTGGTCGGTGAAGTCGTAGCCGATCCGCCGCGCGAATTCGAGGGAAAGGATGTCGTCAGGCCAGTCGACGCGATAGCCGTTATAACCCAATGGCTCGTGAACCATCAGGGTCTTGTGGCCAAGCCCGACGATCGCCCGGTTCAGTCCGTAGTACGTGAGAATAGATCCGTAGTTCTTCCCGTACCACCATCCGAGAATAGCAACGTCATACGCCTTCTTCGGACTATTCATCAACATTTCCCTTCGTACCGAGGCCAGGCCAGTCTAGCGGCCGGGGCCCACCGAGGAGGCGCCACCGCGGGGACATCGGTCACGATCAGCGGATGCTGACGTCCCCACGGGCCACCCACCTGAGACCGACTGCGGTCTGGACTTCCAGCCACTGGCCCGATGCGGAGACGCGCGTCGCCTGCAGCACCGTTCCCGGATTCAGGGCGTGCGGAGCAGTGCCACCTTCCCAGGAGCTCGCTCGAGGTCCGCACGCCGAGCTCGTGAGGGGCGAGACCCAGCCTTGAGTCTGGGACTCGACCACATACTGGCGGGACGCAGCCCTCGTCCCGGACGGTGTGCCGCACATGGTCAGATCCTCCCGCGGAACCCACCGATTACCGGCGCGTGTCTGGATCTGGAGCCACTGCCCAGAGGCGGAGATGCGGGTCGCCTGGACGACCGCGCCGGCGCTGATCGAAATCGGTGCGGTACCAGTCCCCCAGTGTCGCGCCTCAGGCCCACAGGCCGAGCTGACGATCGGGGACACACCGGCAGAAGTGGCATCTTGTGCGACGTAAAGCCTGGAGGCCTGCCTCGTACCAGCGGGGGTGGCGCATTGACTCACATCATCTCGCCTCACCCAGCGAGGCCCACCAGCGGTCTGGATCTCCAGCCACTGCCCGGACGCGGAGATCCGGGTCGCCTGGACGACGGTCCCGGCACCGATCGATCGCGCCTCAGCGCCGCACCGCTCGAAGGGCGACCGCCAACCGACGGTCGATGACTGCACCACGTACTGCCTGGAGGCGCCGCGGGTCCCGTTAGGATCCGTGCAGGCGGCGTTGATCTGGGCCGAACTTGCGTAGTCCACCGAGTCACGGGCCACCCACCGCCGGCCGGATTGGGTGTGGACCTCCAGCCAGAGGCCCGAAGCGGAGATCCGGGTCGCCTGCAGGACGGTTCCAGCTGGCATCGAGACGGCATCGGTGCCACAGCGGAGCAAGGGCTTCGCCCAACCAAGCGTCCCTGTGCGCACCACGTACTGGCGCGAAGCACTGCGGGTCCCGGCTGGGTCGGTACAGGCTCGCGCGATGTCACTGGAGGTGGCGTAGTCCACCGCGCTGCGAGCCACCCAGCGAGGACCGGAAGGTGTCTGCACCTCGAGCCAATCCCTGGAGGCTGAGATCCTCGTCGCTTGCAGGGTGGCACCCACTGGGAGCGTGATTGACCCTTCCGCGCAGTTGTCTCGTGGCACGAGCCAGGCCGTGACCGCGCTCGTGACGACGTACTGGCGGGACGCGGAGGAGGCCCCACTCACCGGTTCGCACTCAGGAGGAGTGGGTTGGTAGGGCGGGTGCTGCGAGGTGCTCGTGTAGACCCGCTGGATCAGCCCGGGGATGCGATCGACGATGGCCTGCCCCGGGCAGGTGGTGGACTGCACCCGGCGGTGTCCGTAGATGCGCGGCAAGCCAGAGGTGGACCCCACCGTCGTGGTGGTGCGGGCATCGATGCCGGCCCGGTGGAACTGCCAGGCGATGATTTCCACGAAGCGGTCATAGACCACCTCGGGTGGGCTGGTACTGGTGAAGTCACCCATCACGGCGATGCCCAGCGAGCCGGTGTTGTGGCCAGAGGCGTGCCCACCGACCACCATCCGGCCAGCGGGCGAGTCCAGAGTGCCTTTGCGGCCTTCGAAGACCTGACCGAATCGGTCGACGAGGAAGTTGTATCCGATGTCGCCCCAGTTCCGGTCCCAGCGGTGAAAGTGCCAGATTCCGCGAACGATGCCAGCGGACTGCCCTGCGGTGTAGTTATTCGTGCCGGCCGTGTGGTGCAGGGTGGCGCTGCGCAACTCCGGGTACTCCACGGGGTAGTCGATCGGCCAGGTGGTATTGGCCTCGTCAGCACTCCAGCCAGCCCGGGAGATGATCGTGGGTGCGGCCGGGCCACTGGCTGGCATGGCCGAGGTCGTCTGCGGGCTCGCCTGGCTCTGTGACTCGGATGTACTGCTCTCCGCCTGGGCCTCTACCTCGTGCGTCTCTGCCTCTGCTGCGGCCTCGGCCGCAGCGAGCTCAGCGAAGGCGCTCGCCGGGACGACCGGGTCTTCCGTGGGCAACTCGCGAGCCGTCTCAGGCTCGACGATCTCTGCAATGGCCTGCTCGGGCTCGGCAGGATTGTCGGGAATGAGGGCGAGTTCCAGTCCCGTGGGAAGCTCCTGGATGTCGCCCGAGATCTGGATCTGGACACCGGTGGCTCCGCCCGTGATGAACACGCCCGCGCACGCCGGACAGGTACAGATCGGGAGCCACGGCGACCAGCCCTCCGCCTCATAGACACGGAGGAAGATGTCGAGGTCCGCGTCGAGACCCGCCTCCGGATCCTCGCTGCCCGCCCAGGTGAGCCCTGCGACGAGGAAGTGCTCGGTCTGCACGGGCTCGCTCAGCACGGCAATGCCCTCGAGAGATTCGTCCGCGCGCATCGTGGAAGGCTGCGCGGCGAGCTGCTCGGCTCCGTCGACGGCGATGGATGTGCGCTCCGCCGCATCGTCGGTGAGTGGGAGGTACTGGACCGGTGCCGGGTCGGAGGTGGCTTCGTGGGTCGACACTCCACCCTGTGCGCCCGCATCCTCTTCCGGACCGGTCGATTCCGGATCCTCGGTGTTCGCATGTGCTGGTAGGGCAACAGTGGAAGTCAGGCCGGCGAACACCAGCGCTGCGGCCGTGGCAGTGACGGATCGGGTAACGGTCATGAGCAGGCCCCCGGGGGAAGTGACTGGGCGCGGGCAGAGAAGGTTCTGCCCGCGCCCAAGCTACGTCAGCTTCCACCTCAGGCCACGGCGGACGCGCGGGGGCTGGGAAAGATCAGCCTGCGGTGCCGAGCCTCTCCTGGAGCTTGTTGTCGTACATGGACAGGGCGGAGCCGATCGCCATGTGCATGTCGAGGTACTGATAGGTGCCCAGCCGTCCGCCGAAGAAGACGTCCTTCTCACCGTCCTGCAGTCCGCGGTACTTGAGCAAGGCTTCGCGGTCGGCGGCGGTGTTGATCGGGTAGTAGGGCTCATCGGCCCGCTCGGCGAAGCGTGAGAACTCCCGCATGATCACGGTCTTGTCGGTGGGGTACTCGTCCCGCTCGGGGTGGAAGTGCCGGAACTCATGAATACGGGTGTACGGCACATCCTGGTCCGCGTAGTTCATCACCGAGGTGCCTTGGAAGTCCCCGATCGGCAGCACCTCGCGCTCGAAGTCGAGGGTCCGCCAGCTGAGCTCTCCGCCGGAGTAATCGAAGTAGCGGTCGACCGGGCCGGTGTAGACGATCGGCAGCTGGCCGACGGTGGCCTGCTTGTTGATCGGCTGGGACTCGTCGAAGAAGTCAGTACTGAGGCGGACCTCGATGTTCGGGTGATCCGCCATGTTCTCCAGCCAGGCGGTGTACCCCTGGGTGGGCAGTCCTTCCCAGGTGTCGTTGAAGTAGCGGTTGTTGTAGGTGTACCGCACGGGAAGCCGGGAGATGATCGCCGCGGGCAGTTCCCGCGGGTCGGTCTGCCACTGCTTGGCGGTGTAGCCCTTGATGAAGGCCTCGTAGAGGGGACGCCCAATGAGGGAGATCGCCTTCTCCTCGAGGTTCTGAGCTTCACCGGTATCGATCTCGGCGGCCTGCTCGGCGATCACCTTGCGCGCCTCCTCGGGGCCGTAGGCCGCGGAGAGGTACTGGTTGATGGTGCCCAGGTTGATGGGCATCGGGTAAACCACACCCTGGTAATTGGTGTACACGCGGTGGATGTAGTCGGTGAAGGAGGTGAAGCGGTTGACGTACTCCCACACCCGCGGGTTGGAGGTGTGGAAGAGGTGCGCACCGTACCGGTGCACCTCAATCCCGGTGTCCGGGTCCGCCTCGGAGTAGGCGTTGCCGCCGATGTGGTCACGGCGGTCGATCACGAGGACCTTCAGGCCCAGCTCGCGTGCGGCCCGGTCGGCGATGGTGAGGCCGAAGAAGCCGGAGCCCACCACGAGAAGATCTGCGTTCATGGCGTCCACTCTACGGAAGTGCGTCACTGTTGCCGGCCACTGAACTGCGGCGATGCTCACTCCAGTGCGCCGGCCACCTCCAGCTCGTCCTGCACCTCGCCGGGAAGGACCCACAACCGGTACCCGTGGCTGGGGCGACCGGAGTAGGCGCGTGCATCGAAGTCCTCCGCCAGCGGCCACTCGCGACAGGAGATCACCAGGTCGGAGCCAAACGCCTCTCCTTCCCGGGTATCGACCAGCCTCACCACACGCGGGGATAGCCAGTAGGGGAACCAGTTGATCGCCGTTGGGTAGGCACGAGGTCCGGCCACGCAGCCGAGATCGAAGTCAACATCTGCCAGTTCGCCGTCGAAAGCCAACGTCTCGGCTTCCTCGATCGCGCGCGTGACGTTGCCAGGGTAAGGACGTACCTGTGAGGGGTTCGCGAGTATGGCGAGTACGCACACGACAACAAGAGTCGCACTTGCCACGGCCCTTGGCCGATGACGCAATACCAGAAATAGTGCGATGCAAGCGAAGACAAAGGCCGTCGCCCACAGCCAGAACCGCGCCTCATTAGTGAACGTCGGCAACAGCGGGGTATCGAAGGGGCCTTCGGGAAAGAGAGCAGTCCACGAGAGGATCGCAGAGTTCGATGGGCCGATTCTGCCCCAGAGCGGAACCTCAGGTGCCACCTTCAAGAGGACCGGGACCGCTCCGAGAGCAAAGATGCCCGTGGCGCTCCAGAGCACACTAGACCGTACACCCCGTATCAGAGCCACGACCGCAATGAAGACAATGAACGCCGAAACCGGATCGATGTAGCGCGAATAGGTCCAGGCGTCAAGGCGGGTAGAACTCTCACTAAACAGGATGTCCGGGCGAGTCCACCAGATCGCACTGACAAGCATGGTGGACAGCCCGAAACCGAAGAGAAAAGCTCCCACACCAAGCCGCACGGTGCGCAACTCACGGAACGTCCATACTATGACGATCACGCAACCGAGCGCGAAGAGCCCGGCCGTACCTACGACCTGAACCCAGGTCTGAGTCATGAAAACCTTCGCGAAGAGCCCTAGGTCAAAATTAGCGAGCGTGTTGGCGAGCGTTTCATCCTTCCCGTACCCCGAGAGTAATACTCGATCCAAGAAAACCTCGACGAAGGCCTCCGTCGCCACATAGGATCCCGCAAGAAGGAGGAGCCCGAGCAAACTAAGCAGCCACCGCCGAAGGGCGAAGGCAAGTAGCCAGATCGCCGCAGTCGCTACGAGGGCGATCGCCCGCGGATGCGTGAAGTAGACGGCTCCGACCGCCACGACAAACAGGGCCATGCGCCACCACGACGGATGTCGCCATAGCGCGAAGGCTCCAAGCACAACCCAGGCGAATAAGTGGAAAACCAGCTGTTCGCTGAGTGCGTAGTCGGCGAGCACGCTACGAGCGGGCAGCATCATGACAATCGACGACGCCACCACGCTCTGGGCAACCGTGAGGCCCAGGTAGCGACCGAGAAGCGCAAGAGGAACGATGGTCGCGACGCCAAGCACATTACTGATGGTCACCGCAGCCGTGTAGACGCTCGCGGGATCCTGTGTAAACCACCAGACGGGCGCAAGCACGAACGCCCACCCCGGGTAGTACCCACTACCCGAAAGCTGAGCCACGTTGTCATCGCCCGAAATGAGGCGCGCCATCTGCAGCAGGTGGTTCTCATCCCACGGGGTGCGCGGTGCGACGGCATCCTGCGAGATGTGCCAATAGAGGACTGCGGTCAGAATCGGCGCGACCACCGCCAGGATCTGCCAGTAGCGACTCCCCCGGCCCGCTGCTCGAGGTTCCACCTCATTGACTTGGCGGAATGCCCTCGGCATGGACACGTTCGTGGTCAAGAAGCTCTCCTGAGTCGTCAGCGGCGCCGTGTGGGCACCCCGCACTATATGGGTCAAGGCACGCCGCCACCAAGACCCCCCAGGACGACGATCCACTCGAAGGATTGAGACTTCTTCGGTCAGCCGTGAATGGTGGCGCGCCAGCTCTCGGGGTCGGTGAGGTCCCGGGCAGCGGCGCGGTAGCTCTCGGAGAGTTCATCCCACTGCTTGCGCAACTCGGCCAGCGCGGCACCAGAGCTCTTGAACTGAGCGCGGAAGAACGCCTGGTCACGGCGGTAGACGTTGGCCGAGGTGCGCGCCGAGTCGGTCACCACCACAGAGTCGTAGCGCGGCATACGCCACCAGGTGGCGTCGCGTCGAACAAGTTCGATCTGGGGCGCCGCATCGGGAGGCGGCGATGCCGAGGCCCAGTGCCTGGCGACCTGCGCGGCCGTCCAGACTGGCAACTTCCGGCGTGAGGGCGGGAAATCCCACTCGATATCGAAGGTTCGTCGCCCACCCACAGCCGCGGGGATCGCATCCGGCTTCGCGTAGAGCTGGTTCTCCACGAAGTCTCCACGCAGGGCACGCAGTCGAGCAAAGATCACCGGAAGGTCCTCGTGCAAGTGCTCCGGGCCGCGCAGAATGTCTCGGTACGCCAACTCCCGGATGTGCGCAGCGAAGTACTCCATACACAACAGATGCTTGGAGTCGATCCGACCCAGGTGTCCAAGCAGCTTCCCGGAGTTCTCGTACGGCGAATGCAGCAGCGCCGAGAGAATACGGTTACGGGCGTGGAAGTAGGCCTGCCACTCGCGCGAGTCGTCCTTGTCCGTCCAGGCCACATGCCATAGTGCCGAGGAGGGCAGGGAGACCGTGGAAATGTTCGCCTGGAGCTTGGCGCGAATCGAGTATTCGGCGTCGTCCCACTTCAGGAAGGCGGGCAGGGAGAGGCCGATGCGGCGCATCACGTCGGTGGGGATGAGGCACATCCACCAGCCGGTGTAGTGCGCGGTCTCACGGCGGTGGGCCCAGGTGGTGGCCCGCAGGTTACGGTCGTTGAAGTTATGCCGATGGTGCGCCGGGGGTCCGGGGTTCCACAAGAAGTTCTTCAGATCGATCTTCTCAGCCCAGGCGTGCACCACCGTGGGGTTGAACATGTCGAGCATGTGCCCACCGACGATCGTGGGTTCCGTGGCGAAACGCCCGAACTGCACCAGGCGGTAGATCGCCTCGGGCTCGACCCGGACATCGTCGTCGAGCAGTAACGTGAAGTCCGAGACCCCGGCGTCCAGAGTCTCGAGCATCGACCGGGAGAAGCCGCCGGAGCCACCGAGATTGGCCTGTTGGATGTAGCTGAACTGCTCGCCCAGCCGCTCCGCGATGGCTTCATAGCCCGGATAATCGGAGACCTTCTTGCTGCCCTGGTCGATGACGTAGATCCGGTCGATGACCGAGAGTGCTTCCTCGGAGTCCGCGAGGGCGTCCAGGGTGGCCAGGCAGTAGTCCTCCTTGTTCACCGTGGTCATCCCGATCGAGGCGTGCCCCTGCCTGCGTGGCTCGGATTCGGTGGTCCACTCACCACTGAGGAGCTCGAGGCCGGCCTCGCCTGGGAGCAGGTCGAACCAGAACCAGCCGCCCTTCTCCCGCCCTGCGAGGGAGAGGGTGGCGGTCAGCTCGCCCTCGCCGTTGACCTCCTCGCGGTGGACGACCTGCGATGCGGAGGTGTGGTCGGAGGCGAAGACCTCGATGGCGCCACTGCCGCGGGTGCGCACGGTCAGGGTCACCTCGTCGGCGTCAGTGTGGTGACTCCAGTAGCCGGCGGGAAGCGCGTTGAAGTACGTGCCGTAGGAGATGCGCTCTGGCCCTCCGGAGCGGTCGACGTACAAAGCGGTGGCCTGGTGCTCCTCAGAGACGCCGGAGATGGTGTGAGCCAGCACGATGGTCATGGATGATCCTTCTCGGGTGAGCGGGCGGAGTCGGTGGTCAAGGGTGGCATGGGCGCCCACTCGCGGTCGCGCCAGATCCGGCGGCCGTCACGCACTCCGCGCATCAGCACGCCCAGGCCGCGCAGACTCCGCTCGACGACCACCAGCCGGAAGATCTCCTTGGCCAGGGTCAGCACGGTTCCCAGGGCGAAGCCGGGGCGGTTCAGCTTGCCATGCTCGGCGAAGTACCGGCCGACGTACGCCCGGTTACGCATGACGTGGTACTTCGCCAAGGCGCTGGAGTCGTTGAGATGTCGCAGCCCCAGGTTGACCTGCCGCTGGGCACGTTTGCGCTTGAGCACGAAGGCATCCACGTAGGCCACCTCAGTCTGCCGTGAGGCCAGCCAGGCGTAGATGGCGTCGTCCCAGGAGATGAAGAACCGAGGGTCCGGCAGTCCGATTGATCGCACGATGTCGGTGCGGATGAGCATGCCCTCGAAGGTGCCGGAGTTGGTGATTGCGTAGCCCTCGTCGCTGAAGGCGCGGCGCGTATATGGCAGCGGCACCCCGAGGAACTGGTTGAACTTCGCTTGCCAGAAGAAGGGGGTGCCGTCCACGTCGTACCGGCGGCCGTGCAGCACGGCGAAGCGGTCCATCCAGGGCTCGAAGCGGTCCATCGCCTCGGGAAGGATCTCGACGTCGTCGTCCATCAGCCAGATCCAGTCGGCACCGGCCTCCACCGCGAGCCGGACGCCCTCACTGAACCCCCCGGCGCCACCGGTGTTCGTCTCCATCCGATGATTGACCAGAACATCGTCGCCCAGCCGGGCGCGGTAAGACTCGATGATCTGCGCCGTCTCCGGTGCCGAGGCGTTGTCCACCACCACCACCCGGAAGGGCGGTCGATTCATCGCAAGCACGCTCTCCAGGAGCTCGTCCAGGAGGCCCGGCCGGTTGTAGGTAACGATGGTGACAGCGAGTCGCACACCCCGCAGTCTCGCATGCCGGCCGGGACCGGGCTGCCCTGGGGGCGCGCCGCGGCAGTGGGTCTGGTCTCAGCCGATGCGCCGGGGGCCGGCCTGCCAGGCCTCCCAGGCGGAGCGGATGATGTCGGAGAGCCCGTGCTCGGCTTTCCAGCGCAGGACATCGCCGATCTTCTCCGGGGAGGCCACGAGGCGCGGCGGGTCGCCCGCCCGGCGCGGCTCGATCTCGGCGGTGACGTCGAGCCCGGACGCCGCCCCGATCTCCTCGATGACCTCCTTGACCGAGATGCCCACGCCGGTGCCCACATTGAAGGCTTGGCCCACGGCCCCTTCCTCGGCCAGCACCGGGTCGCGCAGCTCGTCCAGCGCGGCCAGGTGAGCCTGGGCGAGGTCCAGCACGTGGATGTAGTCCCGGATGCAACTCCCGTCCGGGGTCGGGTAGTCCTCCCCGAAAATCCTGGGCCGCTCACCGCGCGCGAGCCGGTCGAGGACCATGGGCACGAGATTGAGCACGGCCGGATCACCGAGATCGGGCCAGCCGGCCCCGGCCACGTTGAAGTAACGCAGGGCAGACCATCGCAAGCCCCAGGCACGCTCACTCGCGGCCATCATCCACTCGCCGATCAGTTTGGTCTGGCCGTAGGGATTGATCGGCCGAGGTTCAGTGCCGTCTTCCGTGATCAGCTCGACGTCCGGCATGCCATACACAGCAGCTGAGGAGGAGAAGATCATGGTGCCGACCTTCGCCGCTTCCATCGCGGTGAGCAGATTCGCCAGGCCGCCGACGTTCTGCTGGTAGTACCACGCGGGGCGGAGCACCGACTCGCCCACCTGCTTCTTGGCCGCGAAGTGGATCACGGAGTCGACGGCATGCTCGCGCATCGCCGTTTCGAGGCTCTCCGCGGCACCCGGGGCGGCGATGTCGACCTCGATGAGAAGGGCGTCGCCCACGCGTGCTGCCTGCCCAGTGGAGAGATCATCGGCGACCACGACCTCCTCGCCCCGCTGCTGGAGAAGACGAACCACGTGGGCGCCGATGTAGCCGGCACCGCCGACGACCAGAATGCTCATACACCCAGCCTAGCCACGTGTGAGCAGCTCTCGCTCCGAGGCCGGAAAGGCTCAGGGCACCCACGCGCAGACGGCGCGGCCGGAACCACTGAGGCGGATACCGCCGGCCGCGTGCGGGATGAATGCGGAAGCGCCGCGCGGCAAGTGCATCGACCTGCCATCAGCACGGTCGCACAGAAGCTGGAGATCGCCGTCCAAGGCGAGGACGATCCGCGGACCGTCGGCGGGAAGCTCCTCCGCGTCGGTGCTGCCCGTATGCAGCACGGTCACAGTGAGGGCGAACTCGCTGGCCGGCACACGGTAGTTCTGCGTGCGCTCCCCCGATCCCGTGTAGGACACCTCGGGAAGCGTGAGATCGCACGGGAGGAAGGAGGCGCAGTAGAGAAGCGCCCCCTCATCCATGTATTTGGTGGTCAGGCCTGCCCGCAGCACGTTGTCCGAGTTCGCCATGACCTCCACTCCCATTCCGGAGAGGTAGGCGTGCACCTGCCGGACGGGGATGAAGGCCGCCTCGCCCGGGTCCAAGGTGAAGCGGTTGAGCATCAGGGAGGCCAGGGCCCCGGGGTCCGCCGGATGTTGCTCGATCAAAGCCAGCACCGTGCTGTCAGCACGTGGATAGGGCGATCCTGCGGCGAGGCGCCGGCGGATCGACTCCACGGCAACGTCGAGTTCGGAGAGCATCCTGGGGTCGGACCGCGCGGCGATCAGCGACTGGAATGCTCTCCTTGTGCGCCCAGCGCCCCGATCGGCCAGGAGTTTGCTGCGCACCGTCTCGGCCAGCGCACCCTCCACACCGTCGAGAAGGTCGAGGATCACCTGGGGGCGCCGGAAACCAGCAAGGCCATTGACCTCGGTCAGTGCCAAGATCATCTCCGGCTTGTGCTGGTCGTCGTGAAAGGAGCGGCGCGGATCCCCCGGAGCAATGCCCCTCCGGAGCTCACGCTCGTGACCTTCGATCGCCTGCGTCCGAGAGGGATGCACCTGCAGCGAGAGTGCCTTGCCCGCCGCAAGAACCTTGAGCAGGAAGGGCAACCGCGGCCCGAACTGCTCGGCCACCCGGGGCCCGAGGGCCTGCTCGGGTGCCTCAGCAATATGGCGGTCGAGACCGATCTCCTCGCCCCCGAGCTGCACGACCGACGGCGCCTGGGCGTGCGCACCAAGCCAGAGCTCAGCCTGCGGCTCCCCGTCGGGCTCGCGGCCGAGCAGCTGGGGGATGGCGTCGACCGAGCCCCAGTCATAACGCCGCACAGAGTTGCTCAGCGGCAGCGGCTCGCAGAGTGGGGAGGACAGCACCGGTCAAGAATAGACAGCGGGTGTGTCACCGGTCAGCCCCATTGCGGTGGCCGATCGAGCGTGGCCGGATCCGCGCTACGCCGAGAACCCGACGCCTCCCTGGGCGCGCTTGCCCCGCAGCCGTGCACCCTTCTTTTCCGCCGCGGCACGCAGCTCCTCCTGGAAGGTGGCCATGCGCTCTCGCACGGCAGCGGCGGCATCGTCGCTCCCGGCGCCCAGGATGCGGGCGGCGAGCAGGCCGGCGTTGCGCGCTCCGGCCACGGAGACCGTGGCCACCGGGACCCCGGCGGGCATCTGCACGATGGAGAGCAGCGAGTCCATGCCGTCGAGGTGGCGCAGCGGGACCGGCACGCCGATGACAGGCAGGGGCGTGACCGAGGCCAGCATGCCGGGCAGGTGGGCGGCGCCGCCGGCACCGGCGATGATGACTCGCAGTCCGCGCCCTGCGGCCTCACGGCCGTAGTTGATCATCTCTTCGGGCATGCGGTGCGCGGAGACCACGTCCACCTCGTGGGCGATGCCGAACTCCTCGAGTGCGGTGGCGGCGTCCTCCATGACGGGCCAGTCGGAGTCCGAGCCCATCACGATGCCGACCTGCGGGGCTGCTGTCTCAGTCATGGGATCAGTCTCCCATCACCGTGCGCGCTGTGGCGGCTACGCGGGCTCCTCGCCGCGCAGCAAGGCGACAGCGCCGTGCGCGGCCGCCCGGGCCGCCTTCAGATCCTCACCGGTGACGGTGACGTGCCCGAGTTTGCGCCCCTGCCGCACCTCTTTGCCGTAGAGGTGCACCTTCGCGCGGGGGTAGCGCGCCATGACCTCGGGATAGGCGGCCACCGGGTCTTCCAGCGCCGAGCCGAGGAGGTTCACCATCACGGCATGCGGCGCCGTGGGTGCGGTCTCACCGAGGGGCAGGTCCAGCACGGCACGCAGGTGCTGCTCGAACTGGCTGGTGATGGAGCCGTCGATGCTCCAGTGCCCGGAGTTGTGCGGGCGCATGGCGAGTTCGTTGACGAAGAGCTCGCCATCGACCTCGAACATCTCCACGGCCAGCACACCGGTGACATCGAGCGCTGTGGCGATCCGCTCGGCGATCTCTTCGGCGCGTTGCGCCACCGCGGGCTCGAGACCGGGTGCGGGCGCTGTGACCTCGAAGCAGACGCCGTCCTGCTGCACGGTCTGCACGGTCGGCCAACTGCGCAGCTCACCGGAGGGCCGCCGCGCCACCAGCACCGCGAGTTCCCGCGTGAAGGGCACCTTCGCCTCGGCGAGGAGCTGACCACCGGGCTCGAGCGCACTCAACCAGTCGCCGGCCTCATCTGCGGAGGACACCACCCGCACGCCTTTGCCGTCATAGCCGCCACGGGCGGTCTTGACCACCACGGGCCAACCGGCCTGCTCGCCGAAGGCGGTGAGTTCGAGACGGTCGGAAACCGCCGCCCACGCCGGGCACGGCAACCCGGCTGCGGTGAGCGCGCGGCGCATCACGATCTTGTCCTGGGCGTGCAGTAGTGCGTGCGGTCCGGGGCGCACCGCCACGCCATCGGCGCTGAGCCGCTCCAGGATCTCTGCCGGCACGTGTTCGTGCTCAAAAGTCAGCGCCGCAGCTGGGCCAGAAGCCGAGGCGGAGGCTGATCCCGCCACCAGGGCGGCAATGGCCACACCGTCGGAGGCGGCACCCACCGAGACGTCCGGGACCACCTGGGCTGCGGAGACCGTGGGAGATTCCACGAGCACCCGCAGGTGCACCCCGAGCGCCACTGCTTGCTGCTGCATCATGCGGGCCAGCTGCCCGCCGCCGACCACGGCGACCACCGGTGCGTTCACAGGGCCTGAGACTACCGGCCCGGCGGCCTGCCGCCGACGCCACAGTGCGCAGGCGGACGCCGTCCCGCCGCCGGCACGGTCCGTGCTCCTGGCCGCTACGCTCAGGCTGATGTCGCTCGAAGGCCCCCACTCTCTCTCGCTACGGCAGCGGCTGCGCCGCGGACAGTCTCTCCGCGCGCTGCTCGCCGAACTGTTCCGCTTCGGAGCGGTGGGCGCCGTGGCCTTCGTGGTGGACGTGGGGCTCTTCAATCTGCTGCGTTTCGGGCCGGGCGGGCTACTGGCCGATCAGCCGCTGACCGCCAAGACGCTGGCGGTCAGTGCAGCAATGCTCACGGCCTGGCTCGGGCACCGGCTCTGGACCTTCTCGCGCACCCGCCGCCACCGCCGTGGCTCGGAACTGGTTCTGTTCGTGGCGGTGAATCTCGCGGCCATGGGGATCGCGGTGGGTTGCCTGGCCGTGAGCCACTATGTGCTCGGCTTCACCTCGGCCCTGGCGGACAACATCTCCGCCAACGGCGTGGGGTTGGTGCTGGGCACCGCGTTCCGGTACGTCTGCTACCGCTACCTGGTCTTCGCGGAGCCAGCCTCAGCGGCGCCTGCGGCGCCGGCCAACGGTGACGAGGCCACCCTGCGGTAGCACGACATCGGGGTCGAGCGACTTCGGCAGAGCGTTCAGCAGCACCTGGAAGATCGGCGGGCGGCGCTGGACCAACTCCAGTCGCCCGCCATCGGCGGCCACCAGATCCTTGGCCAGCGCGAGGCCCAGGCCGGTGCCGGATCTGCCGGAGACGTGCTTGGTGAAGATGTCGGGAGCGAGCTCGTCGGAGACGCCCTCGCCCTCGTCGCTGATCTCGATGAAGACGCTCGCCCCGCCCCCCTGCCCGGTGGTGCGGGTGCGCACCGTGGTGGTGCCGTCCCCATACTTCAGAGAGTTCTCGATGAGCGTGGCCAACACCTGGGCCAAGGAGCCGGGCGTCGCGAGCACGGGTACTCCGGCGGCGTCATCGAGCACCAGTTCCCGGCCGGCCTTCTTGAAGGCATTCGTCCACTCGGCGGACTGCTGTTCGAAGATTTGATCCAGGTGCACGGCCTCCGTGGTCCCCCCGGAGTTCGAGCGTGAGGTCCTCAGCAGATCCTCCACCACGCCGGTGAGCCGCTCGAGCTGTTCCAGGGAGACCCGTGCCTCCTCCTGCACCTCATCGTTCTCCGCCATCAGCATGATCTCCTCCAGGCGCATGGACAGCGCGGTGAGCGGAGTGCGTAGCTGGTGGGAGGCATCGGCGGCGAATTGCCGCTCTGCAGCCAGGCGTCCGGCCACGCGCTCCGCGGAGCGCACCAGCTCGGCACTGACCAGATCGATCTCCTCGATGCCGGAACGTTCCAGGCGGGGGCGCGCCTGACCGGAGCCGAGTTGCTCGGCGGAGGCCGCCAGGTAGACCAGCGGTTTGGACAACGTGCGGGCTTGATGGCGTGCGACCAGCACTCCGACCACCAGCGCCAAGGTGGCCCCCGCGGCGATCAGCGCCACCACCTCGGCCACTTGGATCCGCACCGCGCCGGCCGGGATGTCCATCTGCACGCGTGCCCCCGACGGCGTGGTCTGCACCTCGCGCAGCACCGTGCCGGAGAGCTCGGGACCGGCGCGGTACTCGTCACCATCGGGGCCGGTGACCATGATGAAGGCCTGGTGCTCGCCGCCCACGAGGGCCTCGACCATCTCGGCGTCGAGTTCCTCGTTGTCCAGCAGCCGGCGCTCGACGATGCGGGCCACCTGATTCGCGCGGTTGGCGAGATCCGAGCGCTGGTTCTCCCAGACGAAGATCCCGCCGAAGATCGCCATCGGCACACCGAGGATGAGGACCGCGATGGTCACCGCCACCACGATCATCTGCACAGTCCTGCGCCTCATCCGCGCCTCCTACGCACACATCGTGGTGAATCGGGGAGCAACTACTCCCCGGAGGTCTCGAAGCGGAAACCCATCCCCCGCACGGTGGTCACGTACTTGGGGTCGTTCGCGTCATCGCCCAGCTTCCGGCGCAGCCACGACACGTGCATGTCGAGGGTCTTGGTGGAGCCGGTGGGGTCCGTGCCCCAGACCTCGCGCATGAGGGTTTCGCGGGAGACCACCGAGCCGGCATCGCGCACCAGCACGCGCAGCAGGTCGAACTCCTTGGCCGTCAGGTGCATCTCGCGGTTCCCGCGGAAGGCGCGGTGCGCGGCGACGTCCACCCGCACGTCCTTCGCGGCGAGCTCGTCGTCCTCGGTGACCTCACCACCGGCACGCCGCAGCAAGGCCCGCACGCGGGCGAGCAACTCGGCGAGGCGGAAGGGCTTGGTGACGTAGTCGTCCGCGCCGGCATCCAGCCCGACCACCAGGTCGACCTCGTCGGCGCGGGCGGTCAGCACCAGGATCGGCACGCTCAGGCCCTGAGAGCGGATGTGCCGCGCCACGTCCAGGCCGTCCATGTCCGGCAGGCCGAGGTCGAGGACCACGAGGTCCACGCCGTCGGCAAGATCGTTGATTGCCCCCTGGCCAGTGGTGTGGGGACGCACTTGATAGCCCTCACGGCCGAGCGCCCGAGCGAGGGGCTCGGCGATGGCGGGGTCGTCTTCGACGAGCAGCACAGTGGTCACGTCTCGGAGTCTAGGCCAAATCCTCAAGAGCGGGTCAAATGATGGCGTGGTGCCGGGAGTGACGATGACCTCTCTACCGCGCCAGGGCGCGCCTGGTGCGTGATGCGCCTCAACGTGGAACGCGGCGCAACTCGATCGGGGTGATCTCGCCCAGCCCCTGCAACTCCGCGGCCGCGCGCGGGACCATGGTGTAGCGCCCGGCCGCCGCGGGGTGTTCGGACAGCGTCTTCGCACTGGCCGAATCGGTGAGGATCGCGCCCGGGGGCGCCACATCCGTCAGCCGGGAGGCGAGGTTGACCGTGGAACCGAAGATGTCGCCGTTGCGGGAGAGCACCCCGCCCCACACCACCGAGGAACGCACCGGCAACATCTCTTCCTCCGCCTGCAGGGCCGAGAGGAGCTCGGCAGCCACCTCCGCACCGGTGGCCATGTCATCGGCCACGTAGAGCACCGCGTCGCCGATGGTCTTGACCACGCGGGCACCGTGCGTGGTGATCACGTCACGCGAGGTGTACTCAAAGGTCTGCACCAGGTCAGCGAGCGCCTTGATGCCGAGCTCAGCGGAACGGCGCGTGTAGGCGACCATGTCCACGAAGCCGACGGCGCGGGTCAGGGGCATCGGCCCGCCCGCCTCGGGCGTGGAGCGCACCGAGGCCACCTCGTCCTCGGTGCGGACCATGAGCGCTGCGAGCTGACGCCGCCAGCTGTAGGTGAGCTGGGACTGCAGCACATCCACCATCTCGGGAAGCCGGTCCAGGATCACCATGCGCGCGGAGGGATCGTCGAGTTCGTACATCCTGGCCGCGCCGTCCACCAGCGCTTCGGTCTGCCACAGCACGAGGCGGTCGGTGGTGTGGGACTGGGCGCGCAGCAGGGAGATCGCCGTCGTGGTGTCGATCCGCCCGGAGGCGATCAGCTCGGCCATCACCTGCAGGGCCTTGACGTCGATGTCGCGGAAGACGATGCCCTCGTCCGGCACGTTGGGAAAGCCCATGGCGCGCCAGAAGGCCCGGGCGAAGTCGACCGTGGTCCCCGCCTTCTCGGCGAGGTCGATCAGCGTGTAGCGCCGTGAGCCGTCGAGCAGTTGCTCGACCGCATCGCGCACGGACGAGGACTCCCCCGCCCGGTAGCTCTCGTCCAGGCCGTCGTCGCCTGGCATATCGGAGGTCTGGCTCACACTACAGAGCGTAGTGGTTCCTGCGCCGGCACCGGTAACACCCTCACCATCGGCGCAGGTGGCGGACATCCCCGGCGTCGATGACGACCTCCGTCCCGCCGCTGTCGATCACGAGGCGGCCGGTCTCATCGAGGCGACTGGCCGTCCCCACCACGTCGTCGCCGGCGGGGCGCTCCAGGCGTACTCGCATCCCGAGGGTGCGGCATACCGCGGAGATCTCCTCGCGCAGCGCCGCAGCTCCCCCGGCAGCTTCCCACCTCGCCGTCACCGCGAGGAGCTCGCTGCGGACGGCCTCCAGGATCACCTCACGATCGGGATCCGCAGCGCCGAGGATCGCGAGAGAGGTCGCGCTCGGGACCGGGAGCTCGCTGCTGCGCTGACCCAGGTTGAGGCCCACGCCCACGATCGCCGCCTGATCGGGCAGCAGCCCTTCCACCAGGATGCCCCCGAGCTTGCGATCGCCCCCGAAGCCGTCGATCTCCTCGGCTACATCGACGGCGAGCAGATCGTTCGGCCATTTCACCGCGAGCTCCACCCCCGGCACGAAGGGCACCAGCGCCCGCTGGACCGCAAGACCGGTGAGCAGAGGCAGCCAGGTCCAGTCCGCGACGGGCACCGCGGGCCGCAGCAGGATCGAGACGGTCAGGGCCACGCCCGCCGGCGTCTCCCACACGCGCCCAGCCCGGCCCTTGCCGGCGAACTGGTGGTCGGCCATCAGCGCGGAGCCATGCGGCCAGGACTCGGGCTCGGCCAGTGCCGCGGCGCGCAGTTCGTCATTGGTGGATCCGGCGCGCGGGAGGCGCCGGACCGGGAAGTTCTCCATGGCGCCACTTAAGGCGAGTTGTGCACTCTCCACAAGCACCCGGGCGCGAACACACCAGAGTCCGGCATCCAGGCGTAGGAGTACGACAACTATGGTGGCCGGGTGACCGAGAAGCCGACCACCGCTGCCAAGCTCGCCGATCTCCATGACCGGCTGGAGCGCGACATCACCGCCCCGGCCGAGGCCGCCGCTGCGAAACAACACGCTCGCGGCAAGCAGTCCGCCCGCGAGCGCATCGACGCGCTGCTCGACCCGGGCTCCTTCACCGAGATCGATGCCTTCGTGACCCACACCTCCACGCGCTTCGGCCTGGAGAAGAAGAAGGTTCCCGGCGATGGCGTGATCACCGGCTACGGCACCATCGACGGCCGCCGCGTGTGCCTGTACTCGCAAGACTTCTCCGTCTTCGGCGGTTCCCTGGGTGAGGCACACGGCCGCAAGATCACCAAGGTGCAGGACATGGCGCTCCGCACTGGCGCACCACTGATCGGGATCTCCGACGGCGGGGGCGCCCGGATCCAGGAGGGCGTGGCGGCGCTGACGCAGTTCGCCGAGATCTTCCGCCGCAATGTGGCGGCCTCCGGGGTGATCCCGCAAATCTCGCTGATCCTGGGCCCCAGCGCCGGTGGTGCGGTGTACTCCCCGGCACTGACCGACTTCGTCATCATGGCCGAGGGCACCTCGAACATGTTCATCACCGGCCCCGACGTCATCAAGGCCGTCACCGGTGAGGATGTGGGCTTCGAGGAACTCGGCGGCGCGGCCACGCATCACCGGACCTCCGGGGTGGCGCACTATCAGGCCAGCGACGAAGAGGACGCCATCGAGTACGTGCGCGCGCTGCTCTCTTACCTGCCCGACAACAACCTCTCCGAGCCGACCGTCTACCACGCGGACACCTCCCCGGAGGCTGCCGTGGAGATCACGGAGGAGGACCGCGAACTCGACACCTTGGTGCCGGACTCGGACCACCAGCCCTATGACATGCGCACCGTGGCCGAGCACGTGGTGGATGAGGGCGAACTGCTCGAGATCCAGCCCGGCTACGCGCCCAACATCGTGACCGCCTTCGCCCACGTCGAGGGCCACTCGGTGGGCATCGTGGCCAACCAGCCCCAGCAGATGGCCGGCACCCTGGACATCAATGCCGCCGAGAAGGCCGCGCGCTTCGTGCGCACCTGCGACGCCTTCAACATCCCGGTGCTCACTTTCGTCGACGTGCCCGGTTTCCTCCCCGGGGTGGGCCAGGAGCACCAGGGCATCATCCGCCGCGGCGCAAAACTCATCTACGCCTACGCCGAAGCCACTGTGCCGCTGGTCACCGTGATCACCCGCAAGGCCTATGGCGGTGCGTACATCGTGATGGGGTCCAAGCAGCTCGGCGCCGACATCAACCTCGCCTGGCCCACCGCGCAGATCGCGGTCATGGGCTCCGAGGGGGCGGTGAACATCCTGCAGCGCCGTTCACTGAAGGCGGTGGAGGAGGCCGGCGGCGACGTCGAGACCGAGCGCCAGCGCCTGGTGGCGGAGTACGAGGACGCGCTGGTGAACCCGTGGGACGCCGCCCAGCGCGGGTACGTCGATGCCGTCATCCCACCCGCGGAGACTCGGGTGCAGATCGTGAAGGCGCTGCGCGCGCTGCGCACCAAGCGCGCCAGCCTGCCGGCCAAGAAGCACGGCAACATCCCCCTCTGAGGAAGCCGCCCATGACGAACGACGAGATCCCTGCCGTCCAGGTGCTGCGCGGTGGGCCGGACGAGGTGGACCTCGCCGCGCTGACCGCGGTGCTCTCCGCCTATCAGGCCGCCCAGTCCGCGGCTCCGGCCTCCGAGCCGGCGCGACCGGATCACCGTGCCGCCCCGGTCAGCGCGTGGAGTTCCCGTGCGCGCGGTCTGCGCCCGCCGGTCCATCCCGGGCCGGGCGCCTGGCGCTGGTCGCGTCCGTGACCGGCTCGGCGCGAGCAACCCCGGCGTGACCTCCCCGGCGTGACCCTGGAGGCGGGGCCGGGCTAGCCTGCTCCGCGTGAGCAACACTGCGCCCGAAACCCGCTCCGCGACCGCCACTGACGCCGTCGCCGAGTCCTATGTCACCCAGCTGGCCGCACTCGATCCGATCCTGGCCACCGATCTCGGCCTGGCGGGCCACGATCACCGGCTGCCGGATCTCTCGCCGTCCGGGATCGCCGAGCGGGCCGAACTCCACCGCGCCACACTCGGTGAGCTGGAGGCGATCGAGCCCGAGGACGAGGTCGACCGGATCACGCACGCCGCGATGCGCGAACGCCTGGGCCTGCAGCTCGAACTCTTCGACGCGGGTGAGCTCCACCGGGAGCTGAACATCATCTACTCGCCCGTGCAGACGCTGCGGGAGGTCTTCGACCTCATGCCCACGGCCACGGCCCAGGACTGGGAGAACATCGCCCAGCGACTCTCGGCCATCCCCGAGGCCCTGGCCGGCTACCGGGAGTCTCTTGAGCTGGCCCGCGAGCGCGGGCACGTGGCAGCCCGCCGCCAGGTGGAGGCCTGCCGCCTGCAGGCGCTGGAACTGGCCGAGGCCGACTCCTCCTTCTTCACCAGTTTCACCGCCGAGGCCGAGCCTGGCGGTGAGGAGCCGGCAGAGGAGCTCACCGCAGCACTGACCGAGGGGGCAGCCGCCGCCCGCGAGGCCTACCGCATGCTCGCTCTGCACCTCGAGGAACTCGCCGCCGACGCCCCCGAGAAGGACGGCGTCGGCAAGGAACGCTACGCCCTGTGGTCGCGCTTCTTCCTCGGCGCCACCGTGGACCTGGAGGAGACCTACGAGTGGGGCCTGGCCGAACTCGACCGGATCATCGCCGAACAGGAGGCCACAGCGGCCGAGCTCTACGGCGAGGGCACCGGGGTCCGCGAGGCCATGGACCGGCTGGATGCCGATCCCGCACGCAAGCTCGAGGGCACCGAGGCCCTGCGGGAGTGGATGCAGGCCACCTCGGATGAGGCGATCGAGGCACTGGCGGGGAGCCGCTTCGACATCCCGGAGCCGGTGCGGCGTCTGGAATGCCTGATCGCCCCCACCCAGAGCGGCGGCATCTACTACACCGGCCCGAGTGCCGATTTCTCCCGGCCGGGCCGCATGTGGTGGTCTGTGCCTTCCTCCGTCACCGAGTTCTCCACCTGGCGGGAGAAGACCACCGTCTATCACGAGGGCGTGCCGGGCCATCACCTCCAGGTCGGGCAGACCGTCTACCGCTCCGGTCTGTTGAACTCCTGGCGCCGGATGGCCTGCTGGGTCTCCGGCCACGGCGAGGGATGGGCGCTCTACGCCGAACGCCTGATGGCCGATCTGGGCTTCCTGGACGATCCCGGTGATCGCATGGGCATGCTCGACGGGCAGCGGTTACGGGCGGCCCGCGTCGTCCTCGACATCGGCGTCCACCTGGGCAAGCCGATGCCGCAGCGCTGGAGCCAGTGGGGCACGGGCACCTGGGACCAACCCAAGGCGTGGAAGTTCCTCCAGGCCAACGCCAACATGGACGAGGACTTCCTGGCCTTCGAGCTCAACCGCTACCTGGGTTGGCCGGGGCAGGCGCCGTCCTACAAGGTGGGCCAGCGCCTCTGGGAGGAGTTCCGGGACGCCGCCGAGGCGGACGCCACCCGGCGCGGCGAGAACTTCGATCTCAGTGCCTTCCATCGCCGCGCACTCGATGTCGGCTCAGTGGGTCTGGACGTGCTGCGCGAGGCGCTGCGGTGAACGCTTCCGCCGTGCGCCTGCTGCTGGCCTCGGCCTCGCCCGCTCGGCTGGCGACCCTGCGCTCAGCGGGCATCGAGCCCGATGTCGCGGTCTCGGCGGTGGACGAGCCGGCCGTTCTCGCTGCCGCCCAGCAGGAGGTGCGCCAGGCCGGCGAGGAGCCGCTCAGCGCCGCCGAGCAAGTGTTGGTGCTGGCCCGCGCGAAGGCCGAGGACGTCCTCACCCGGCAGGTGCTCACCCCCGAGCCGGCAGGACTGCGCCTGCGCCACCGTCCCCGCCCGGACTTCGTGCTCGGCTGTGACTCCATGCTGGAAATCGACGGGCCTCAGGGCGTGATGGTGGTGGGCAAGCCGGAGGATGCCACCGCTGCGATCACGCGGTGGCAGGCCATGCGCGGCCGTTCGGGCGTGTTGCACTCCGGGCACTACCTGGTGCGCACCGCCGACGGGGAGGCCCGCGGGGCGACGTCCTCGACCACCGTGCACTTCGCCGACCTCAGCGACGCCGAGATCGAGGCCTATGTGGCCACCGGTGAACCGTTGCGAGTGGCCGGAGCCTTCACAGTCGATGGCCTCGGCGGGCCCTTCGTGCGCGGCCTCGAGGGCGACCATCACGGTGTGGTGGGAGTGAGCCTGCCCCTGCTGCGCGAGATGCTCGGCGAGCTGGGCACCTCCTTGACCGAGCTGTGGTCACCGGCTCACCGCGGCGCCTCATCCCACCGGCGTGACTTGTGACACTCCCACAACCTACGGCTCCGTAACCGCGATCGAGGCGGGATCTGTTGTACGGTTCCTCCAACCACGGCCCCGCGCCTCCTGCTTGGTCGGACAGACTTCCCGGCCACGCCAGCCGGGAGCTTCGCCTCTCGCATGGCTGGCCGATAGTGTCGTGCGGTCCCTGCCCTGCGTGGCGCTTCCGAGCGGTACGAGAACCCTCCCGAGGAGAATCCTGATGTCGAGTGCCCGGTCTGGCTCCGCCGCGTCAGGGAGATCCCGCCCGGGCACCATCACCAAACTCCTCATCGCGAACCGCGGCGAGATCGCCGTACGGATCATCCGCGCCTGCGCCGACGCCGGCATCGCCACCGTCGCGGTCTACGCCGACTGCGACCGGGACGCCATGCACGTCACGATGGCCGACGAGGCCTACGCACTCGGCGGGGACCGCGCTGCGGACACCTACCTCGATGCCGAGAAGATCCTCGCGGCGGCGCGCCGCTCCGGAGCCGACGCTATCCACCCGGGCTACGGCTTCCTCTCCGAGAACGCCGACTTCGCCCGCGCCGTGGACCGGGCCGGCCTGGTCTGGATCGGCCCGCCCCCGGCGGCCATCGAGGCCCTCGGCGACAAAGTCACCGCGCGGCGCATCGCCCAATGGGTGGGCGCGCCGCTGGCCCCGGGCACCACCGACCCGGTCTCCAGCGCCGAGGAGGTGCTGGAGTTCGCCGACGAGTTCGGCCTGCCGGTCGCGATCAAGGCGGCTCACGGCGGTGGCGGCCGCGGGCTCAAGGTGGCCCGCACCCGCGAGGAGATCCCCGAGCTCTTCGACTCCGCCGTGCGGGAAGCCACCGCGGCCTTCGGGCGGGGCGAGTGCTTCGTGGAGCGATTCCTGGACCGCCCACGGCACGTGGAGACCCAGTGCCTGGCCGATCACACGGGGAACGTGGTGGTGGTCTCCACCCGGGACTGCTCCCTGCAACGCCGCCACCAGAAGCTGGTCGAGGAGGCGCCGGCCCCCTTCCTCAGCGCCGAGCAGGAACGCATCCTGGTGGAGTCCTCCCAGGCGATCATGCGCGAGGCCGGCTACGTGGGCGCCGGCACCTGCGAGTTCCTCGTCGGATCCGACGGCACCCTCTCCTTCCTCGAGGTCAACACCCGCCTGCAGGTGGAGCACCCGGTCACCGAGGAGGTCACCGGCATCGACCTCGTGCGCGAACAGCTGCGCATCGCCGCCGGTGAGGAACTCGGCTACACCGAGGTCACCACCACCGGCCACGCCATCGAACTGCGCATCAACGGCGAGGAACCGGCGGCCGGATTCCTCCCGGCGCCCGGCCAGATCACCGCACTGAACTGGCCCGGCGGCCCGGGCGTGCGGATCGATTCGGGCGTCCGCGCCGGTGACGTCGTGACCGGCGCCTTCGACTCGATGCTCGCCAAGATCATCGTCGTGGGCGCCACCCGTCAGCAGGCACTCGAACGTGCCCGCCGTGCCGCCGATGAGGCCCAGGTGGACGGCATGCCCACCGTCTTGCCCTTCCACCGCGCCGTGCTGCGCGAACCGGAGTTCACGGCCACCGACGTCGAATCCTTCGCCGTTCACACCACCTGGATCGAGTCGGAGTACGCCGACCGGGTGCGCGACCTCCCCACCAGCTCCACCGGCGGTCACGCGGCGCCCACGAGCCCGCAGCGCGGAGAACGCGTGGTCGTCGAGGTCGAGGGCAAGCGCCTGGAGGTCGTGCTCCCCGAAGGCCTGGGCACCGGATCCGCCAACGGTGCCGCGCACGGCGGCGCCCGGCGTCGCCCCAAGCGCCGATCCGCGGCTGCGGCGGCCGCCGCCAATGGCGAGGCACTCTCCTCCCCGATGCAGGGCACCATCGTCAAACTCGCGGTCGAGGAGGGGCAGGAGGTCGAGGCCGGAGACCTCATCGCCGTCCTCGAGGCCATGAAGATGGAACAGCCTTTGGCGGCGCACCGCTCGGGAACCGTGGCCGGTATCGCCGCCGCGCCGGGACAGTCCGTGACCGCCGGCGAAGTCATCTGCCAGATCACCTGAGGCCCTCGCGCCGCCGTCCGTGCCAGGCTAGACAAGTGAACGAACACTCACCCCGACCTGCCGACCCACGCGCGCAGCGCCTGCCCGGCGACGGCTGGGTCGAGTGCTCCTGCGGCGCGCGGCACTGGGGCTTGCACGGCGCTGCCGGCTTGATGCTCTGGCGCGCAGCCGGGGCCGGCACGGTGGACGTCGTCTTGCAGCACCGCGCGCTGTGGTCGCATCACGGCGGCACCTGGGGGCTGCCGGGCGGCGCGATCGCCACCGGTGAGAGCGCCCTGGAGGGCGCCGTCCGCGAGGCCACCGAGGAAGCCGGCATTGACCCCACCGGGCTACGCGTGCACGCCACGCGACGCCTGACCCACCCCGACTGGAGCTACACCACGGTCCTGGCCGAGGCCACCGCCGACCAGCAGGTCAGCGCCACGGATCCGGAGAGTCTCGACATCGCCTGGCGGCCTCTCGCTGACACTGCAGATCTGACACTCCTGCCCGCCTTCGCCGACTCCCTGGCCGAGCTGAGCGCCATGACCCGGCGCCTGGTGCTGGTGATCGACGGCGCGAACGTGGTGGGCTCACGCCCCGACGGCTGGTGGTCCGATCGCGCCGGCGCGGCCGTGGCCCTGCGGGACCACCTCGGCACGCTCGCGGCCCAGGGCTTGCGCGCCGCCGACGTCGGCCTGCCCGGGGAGCGCTGGTACCCGCACATCGTGCTGGTCACCGAAGGCCGGGCCCGCGGGGTGGGTTCCGTTGCCGGCGTGGAGGTGATCGAGGCTCCGGGCGAAGGTGATGACACCATCACCGCGCAGGCCTTAGTGCACGCGGCCGACCCGCGCAACGAGGTCCTGGTCGCCACAGCCGACCGCGAACTGATCGGGCGGGCCCGCCAGGCCGGTGCCCGTCCACTGAGCCCGCGACTCGTGCGCCACTGAGCGCAGCAGCTATCCCGCTGACTGCCGTCTCGCCCACCGGCATCCCGACTCCCCCCTCACGCTGACTGCCGCCTATATCCGCCAATGCCGGGCGCGCGAGCGGCAGCGGCTGCATCGAGCGGCAGTCACCGGAGGGGGCGCAGCGAAGGGGCGCAGCGAAGAAGCGCAGCGAAGAAGCGCAGCGAGCGGCAGTCAGCGAGAAGCGCAGCCAGGAGACGCAGCGAGGGGGCGCAGGGAGAATCGCGTCGCTCCAGCGCCTACCCTGGGGCCATGACCGATCGCACCGCATGGGGCCATGGCCTCGCCACCGTCACAGCATCCGGCGACGTCCTCGACGTCTGGTACCCCGCTCCGGCCCTGGGCCGGGCGTCAGCGGATGAGCCACCTGCCGACCTGGCCGACCTCACCGGCGAGGACACGGCCCGCGGCGTGCGCACCGAGACCGTGCGCACCGAGATCGATCTCGACGCCGCGCCGTCCTCGGCGGCTGACGCCTACCTGCGCCTGCACCTGCTCTCCCACCGCCTGAGCGCCCCGAACACGCTGAATCTGGATGGCCTCTTCGGCCAGCTCACCAACGTGGTGTGGACCTCGGCCGGCCCTTGCGCCGTCGAGGGCTTCGAGCTGGTCCGGGCCCGCCTGCGGGCGGCGCACGGCCAGGTCACCGTCTACGGCGTCGACAAGTTCCCGCGCATGACCGACTACGTCACGCCCCCGGGCGTGCGGATCGCCGACGCCGGCCGGGTGCGGCTCGGCGCCCATCTGGCCGAGGGCACCGTGGTGATGCACGAGGGATTCGTGAACTTCAACGCCGGCACCCTGGGGCGCTCCATGGTCGAGGGCCGCATCTCCCAGGGCGTGGTCGTCCGCGACGGCGCCGACATCGGTGGGGGGGCCTCGATCATGGGCACGCTCTCCGGCGGCGGGAGCGAACGCATCGAGATCGGTGAGCGCTCCCTACTGGGGGCGAACTCCGGGGTGGGTATCTCCCTGGGCGCGGACTGCGTGGTCGAGGCGGGGCTCTATGTCACCGCCGGCACCAAGGTCACCGTCCACTCCGACGGCGGCTCCCGGCTGATGTCCGCCCGCGAACTCTCCGGGGTGGACAATCTGCTCTTCCGCCGCCACTCCACCACCGGCGTCGTGGAGGCATTGCCCCGCAGCGGGGCCGGCATCGCGTTGAACGCGGACCTGCACAGCTAGCCGCAGCGCCGCAGGCCTCGCGGTTGACGTGTGCCCGAGCGCAGCACGAAGCCCCCGCATCCTGAGGATGCGGGGGCTGACGTGTCTAAGCGGGTGGGGGCTCAGCGCTCCGCGACGGCCACGTAGTCCCGCTCGGTCGCACCGGTGTAGACCTGGCGCGGGCGCCCGATCTTGGTGGCCGGGTCGGTGATCATCTCAGCGAACTGCGCGATCCAGCCGGGCAGGCGGCCCAGCGAGAACAGCGGCGTGAACATCGTGGTGGGGAAGCCCATCGCCTTGTAGATCAGGCCGGTGTAGAAGTCGACGTTGGGGTAGAGCTTGCGCGAGATGAAGTACTCGTCCTGCAGCGCGATCTCTTCCAGGCCCATGGCGATGTCGAGCATCTCGTCCTGCTTGCCGAGCTTGTCGAGCACATCGTGGGCGGCCTTCTTCACGATGGCGGCGCGCGGATCGTAGTTCTTGTACACCCGGTGGCCGAAGCCCATGAGGCGGACGCCGTCCTCCTTGTTCTTCACCTTGGTCATGAAGTCCGAAGCATCGCCGCCGGAGCTCTGGATGTCTGCCAGCATCTCCAGCACGGCCTCATTGGCGCCGCCGTGCAGCGGGCCGGAGAGCGCTCCGACGCCGGCCGAGACCGAGGCGTAGATGCTCGCGTGGGCGGACCCGACCATGCGCACGGTGGAGGTGGAGCAGTTCTGCTCATGGTCCGCGTGCAGGATCAGCAGCATGTCCATGGCCTTGACCACGTCGGGGTCGACATCGTCCTGGCCGAAGGTCATCCGGAGGAAGTCCACGACGTAGTCCGAGGACGGATCCGGGTCGAGCACGGGCTCTCCCGCAGCGTGGCGCGCCACCGCCGCGACAATGGCGGGCACCTTGGCGAGCAGGATGATCGAGGCCTGGCCACGCTGTTCCGCGTCGCGGGGGTCCAGAGTGTCGAGGTGGAAGGCGGCCAGCGCGGAGATCGCGGCCTGCAGCACGGCCATGGGGTGTGCCCCGGCCGGTGCGGTGGCCAGCAGCTGCTTGACGCCCTCATCGAGCTCGCGGTGCCGGTCGATCGCCGCGGTGAAATCGGTCAGGCGCTGCGCGTCGGGCAGCTCGCCGTAAATGAGCAGGTAGGCGACCTCGAGGAAGGTCGATGCCTCAGCCAGCTGCTCGATGGGATAGCCGCGGTAGCGCAGGATGCCTTCATCGCCGTCGATGTAGGTGATGGACGACTGCGTGGACGCGGTGTTGACGAAGCCGGTGTCCAAGGTGACCAGGCCGGTGGACTTCAGCAGCGCGGAGATGTCGACGGCATCGTTGCCCTCGACGGCGGGGATACGGTCGAAGGTCAGCGACGTACCGTCCACCTCGAATGTGGCGGCGCCGGCCTTGGACTCTGACATCTGGTTCCTCCTCGAACGGCACCAGTGGGCGCCTCGTGGCGTGACCCGTTCTTCGGGTCCTTCTCGGGATTCACGCTCCAACATATGCCATGGCGCGAGCGGTCCCGTACCGCTCCTCGCGCGGCAGCCGTGCCCTCGGACAGTACTCGTCCGGTGATCGCAGCGCCCGCTGAGGATGCAGATCTCACCTCACCAGCGGGCCACCCTGGCTCAGGCGGGAGGCAGCGGCATCGATGCGCTCGTCGCTTGCGGTCAGTGCCATGCGGACATAACCCTCGCCTGCGGGTCCGTAGAAAACCCCCGGTGCCACCAGGATCCCCCGCGCGGCCAGCGCCTCCACCAGGGCCCAGGAACCGGTGGCGCCCTCGGGTCCGGGCTCGCCCACCGCTCCAGCGCGCAACCACAGGTACAGGCCGGCCTCGCTCTGCGGATCCGGCTGCAGGCCCGCGGCCCGGACCGCGTCAAGCAGGACGGCGCGGCGCCGCCCATAACGCGCCTTCTGCTCGGCCACGTGGGCGTCGTCGTGCAGGGCCGCGGTCATCGCGGCCTGAATCGGGCCGGGCACGATCATGCCGGCGTGCCTGCGCACCTCGCGCAGCGGGGCCACGAGCGCTGGATCCCCGGCTGCGAAGGCCGCACGGTAGCCGGCCAGGTTGGACTGCTTGGACAAGGAGTACAGCACCAGCAGGCCAGAGAGGTCGCCGTCGCTCACGCGCGGGTCGAGCAGACTCGGGATGGGCTCAGCCTGCCAGCGCTCGGACCAGCCGAGCTCGGCGTAGCACTCATCGGCGGCGACGACGACGCCGTGACGGCGGGCCCAGGTCACGATCGCGCGGAGCTGCCCGGCATTGAGCACATGACCATGTGGGTTCCCCGGTGAGTTCAGCCAGATCAGGCGCACCCGCGCACCCGCCACGCTCTCCGGCCACGTGGCCGGGTCGATGCCCACCGCAACGGGCTGGGCACCTGCCAGGCGGGCGCCGACGTCGTAAGTGGGGTAGGCCACCTGCGGGTGCAGCACGACATCACCGGCGCCGAGACCGAGCAGTGCCGGCAGCAGAGCCACGGCCTCCTTGGAGCCCACCGTCGGCAGAACGCCGTCCTCGGGCAGGTCCGGCACTCCCCGGCGCCGGGCGAACCAGTCCGTGATGGCCGCACGCAGTTCGGGGGTGCCGACGGTCTGCGGATAGCCCGGGCTGTCCGCGGCGCGCTCAAGTGCCGCGCGCACCACCGCCGGTGTGGGATCGACCGGCGTCCCCACCGAGAGGTCGACCATCCCACCGGGATGCTCACCGGCCACGCGCTTGGCCGGCGCGAGGGCGTCCCAGGGAAAGTCCGGCAGCGCGGCGCCGTTCAGGCCCACGGGAAGGTCAGTCCTGGTTCTGCGGGGGCAGAGCGGCCACGAGGGGGTGATCCTTCTTGATCAGCCCCATCTTCGCGGCGCCACCAGGCGAGCCGATGTCGTCGAAGAAATCGACATTGGCCTTGTAGTAGTCGGCCCAGATGGAGGGGGTGTCATCCTCGTAGTAGATGGCCTCCACCGGGCACACCGGCTCGCAGGCGCCGCAGTCGACGCACTCGTCCGGGTGGATGTAGAGCATCCGTTCACCCTCGTAGATGCAATCCACGGGGCACTCGTCGATGCAGGCCTTGTCCTTGAGGTCGACACACGGTTGAGCGATCACATAGGTCACGGGGTGATTCTCTCAGTCGTCGCCGTTGTTGTCATTGCCGCCACTGTCACCGTCGTCACCATTGCGGCTGTCGCCACCGCCCGGTGACGGCGGAGAACCGCAGATGACGCGATGCCAGGGCCGGTAGGTGTGAGTGCGCACCTCGTCGAGGACCACCTCACCGGACTCGCGGTCGGTGACGGTCCGCCCGTAGTCCACCGTGAAGCCGTGGTAGTGCGGGTTCTCCGCTACGCACTGCGGGTGGGGGTTGTACTCGGTGCCGGGCTGGGTGATGTCCCGCTCGGCGGAGATCCAGTCGTCCACCTCCCACACCGGGGTGCTCCACAGCCGGGTGTGCATGCCCTCGTCGTTGACCCAGGCTTCGATCATCACGCCGTACTCGGTGTTGTTGCGCCAGCGCATATCCAGCGATCCCGCCACCACGGTGGCTTCACGCCCCCGGGGGTAGCGGTCGAACCAGCGCGTGTGCGCGCGATGTTCCACGAGCTCCATACCGGCGAGATAGCCGACATTGAACATCTGCGTCGATACCTGGGAGAGCCCGCCGCCGATGCCTTCGGTCGCGAAGCCCCCGCTGACCATTCCCGAGGCCACGTAGCCGTTCTCCAACGTGAACGGGCCGATCGTCTCAGTGAGGGAGAAGATCTCCCCCGGCCTGACCAGGGTGCCGCTGAGGAGCTCCGCGCCGCGCCGCAGGTTCGCTGTGCGCGGCGGGTCGTAAGGAATCGGGGTGGAGAAGGACACGATCTCCTCGTTCACGCCCAGGGCCTCGGCATCGGCGGTGCTGAACTCCGGTTCCGCCTCGGTGAGCTCCACCACGGCCCGGCGGCGGTCAGCGGTGATGGCCTCGCGAACGCCCTCCGCGAGCAGTTCGGGGTCCACGCCGGTTCCGGTTGTCGCCGGCTCGATCTCCGGGCCGTCACTGGTCAGCACGATGCGGGCGTCCTCACCGGCGGTCTCGATGTCCGGGTTGCTTTCCACCAGCGCTTCGGCAAGCTGGTCGGCGGCGAGTTCCAGGCGCAGTCCGGCGCCATTGGGCACGAAGGTCGCCGCCTCAGCCAGCGTGGCCGGGCTGAGCTCAGCTTCCTGCTCACCGGCCTCGATAGTGACCGGGCCGGCCACCAATGGCTCGGCGTACTCACGGCGGGCCTCCTGCACAGCCTCCTCGCCGATACCCGGCTCCAGGGTCTGGCCGGGGAGTTCAAGCGGATGCGGTTCGGTCAGCCAGTCCGCCGAGACCAGTGCGGCGGCGCCGTCGAGGTCGAGCTGCAGGCCGTCCTCTGGTTCGGTGACGACCACGGTGGTTCCGGAGAAGGTGATGAAGCCCTCCACCGGCGCGCGCTCGATGTCCTGGTTGACCAGTTCGAGCTCAGCACGCAGCGCCTCCTCGTCCACGGCGGTCACGGGCTCCACCGCGCCGATCCCGAAGAGCCGGTCCCACAGCACGCGCGGGTCAACGGAGAAACCGGTCAGCCCTTCGAGGGTGGCGGCGGCGTCGAACTGCAGGCCCGCCGGGCCGGGATCGATGGTGGCGGAGACGTCGTCGATCCGCACCGAGATCGGCTGTTCGGTCACTGCGCCCAGCTCGGTCTCCAGCCGCTGGTGGGCCTCGTCGTGGCTGAGGCCTCCGATCGGCACGCCGGCGACCGTGGCATCGGAGGCGACACGATCAGAGAGCCACCAGGCGAGGCCTGCGTAGGCAGCGGCCAGGAGCGCCACGATCACCACCGGGATGACCCAGCGGTACCGCCGGCGTGGTTCCTCACCGTCGAACCCCTCGAAGGGGGATGCGGGATTCGCGGATTCGTCGCTCACGTGTCGCCTTCTCAGCCTGTCGCTCCGTCAGCCCTGGTGCGCGGGATGCACTGCGGGCGGAGGTCGGACCAGCTCACCGCCCACATCGTGGACCGAGCCAACCAGGCCCCTGCGGCATCGTAGGCGCCGGGCTCCGCGTGGCGAGGCCTGGGGGCAGGACGTCACCACATCGTTATCATGGGGCGGCTCACATCTGTTGCCAGACCAACGATTGCAGCCCCTTGCTCCTCAGAGGTGGGGCCGCAGGCGGGCCAGGTGATGGACCAGCGCCGGAGCACTGCTCGCCCCGCCGGCGTACACGCCCTCCACCTCCCCCACCACGACATCGTGATCGCCGGCCTGGCGAATCCAGCTCGTCCGGCACTCGAGATGCACCCGCGCGGGCTCGATGAGGGCCGCTCCGCTCCGTGCGCCTCGGTGATGGTCGATTCCGATGAGCTGCCCCAGGGCCGGGCGGCCAGGCTCGGCCATCCGCTCCGCGGCCGCCTCAGCGCCGGCCGAGAGCACGCTGACGGCCCAGAGGTCCGTCTCCTCGAGCGCCTCACGGAGGCGAGCATCGGCATGCACGGTGAAAAGCACCATGGGCGGGCGGAGCGAGACCGAGACGACCGAGGTCGCGGTCATTGCCAGGTCGAGGTTCCCCTGCCGCAGGCTGATGGCGCATACCCCGGCGGGAAGCCGCGCCATGGCGTTGCGGAAGTCGTCGATCAGGTCAGGCATCGCCGTACCAGGACCGCGGCGTGAGCGCCGGAACCAGCACGGCAAGAACGGGCACGCCGAGCAGGAGGAAGAGGCTGGTGTTGTCGTCGGCGACCAGCACGTTGGTTCCGCCGCCGAGGTAGGTCAGGGCGAGGATCGCGATGAGCAGTGCCGCCGCATTGAGCAGCACGCCGCCGAAGTCCGCCGCGGCGCGGGCCAGCATGCCGCTGACCGCGGCGACAGCGAGCGCACCCACGAGCCCCGCGGGGAGATCGAAGGCGACCACCCGGTGCAGCAGCGTGGCCACCAGTCCGGACATCGCCCCCACGATGAACACGGCCGCGAGGGCCAACAGCCCCCAGGAATCCCACCTTCGGTTCGAGGGACCCGGCCCGGCCTCGGGGCCACCCGGCTCGGCTTCGTGGCCACCCGGCTCGGTCTCGTGGCCACCCGGCTCGCCCTCGTGGGCACCCGGCCCGGCTGCTGGGCGGTCAGTCATGGCCAAAGAAGGAACGGAGCTGTTCGGTGGTGGCCTCTTGCCCCGGCGCGAGGGTGATCGAGGCGGCCGCCATGATCGGCTGGAGCACGCCATTGGAGACGGCGAACCACCCGGCCAGTTCGGCACCGGCTTCGGCGGCAGACTCACGCTCAGCGTCGTCCAGGAGGTGCACGGCCTGCACCTGAGTGCGGTGGGCGCGCATCGCCTCGGTCAGCGAGCCGAGAACCGGGGCGAGGTCGACGTCGAGGTCGATACGCTCGGGCGGATAGGCGCGCGAGACCAGCGGCCCCGTGGAGGGGCGCGGCGTCAGCTCATCCCCCCGCTCACCGAGGATGGCCTCTCGCGCGGCGCGCTGCTCCATCCAGGCCAGGGCGGTGCGCATCTTCTCGGCGTTCGTGGTGACCCAGGCGATCGCCGGTACCTGGAACGGTTCCAGCCCTGCGAGAGGATCGTCCTCGGCTTCAGCCCCCACGCTCGCGGCGGCCCGCGCCTCGTCGGCGGCCAGCTCTGCCGCGCGCATGGCGACGTCGTGGACGCGGATGTGATCCGGGTGGCCGTAGCCGCCGTCGGGCTCCTCGGTCAGGAGCACCTCGGGGCGGCGGGAGCGGATCACTGAGGCCAGCAGCCGCGCCGTGACATCGAGGTCGATGGCGGTGAAGGCATCCGCGCCGGCGTCCTCACCCGGCCCCGCGAGACCAGGACGGATCCAGCGCATACCGGAATCGGTGAATCGGGGCGGACGCAGGTCGCTGAGACCCTCCACGGCGTCGAGCATGAGGTGCTCGGCTGGTTGCAGCGCCGCGATCGCACGGTCCAGCTCCCGGGCGCGCTCGGCGGCCAGCGCGTGATCGTCGCCTTCGAGGTGGGCGAGGTCGGCGGGAATGACCTCGCCCTTCTCTCCTCGGTTGGCGTTGACCACGGTGACCTGGCGACCGGCTCGGACGGCGGAAGCGATGAGGCCGCCGCCGCCGAGGGTCTCGTCGTCGGGATGGGCGAAGAACGCGAGCATGACCGCCAGCCTACGGCCGCTGAGCCTGCCGGGTGCTCCCCGGGCTACTTCGCGGCGCCCACCGACTACTTCGCCCGCTTCGAAGCGCGGTAACGCTCCGTGGCATCGAGGATCACCTTGCGGATGCGCACCGATTCCGGAGTGACCTCCACGCACTCGTCCTCGGCGGCGAACTCCAGGGACTCCTCGAGGGTGAGCTTGCGCGGAGGGGTGAGGCTCTCGAAGGTGTCGGCCGAGGCCGAGCGCATGTTCGTGAGCTTCTTCTCCTTGGTGATGTTGACGTCCATGTCCTCATTGCGGGAGTTCTCCCCCACCACCTGGCCCTCGTAGACCTCGGAGGTGGGCTCGACGAAGAAGCTGCCCCGGTCGGACAGGCCGAGCATGGCGAAGGGTGTCACCGCTCCGGCCCGGTCGGCCACCAGGGAACCGGAGGAACGCATCTCGATCGGGCCGTGCCAGGGTTCGAAGCCCTCGGCGATCGAGGAGGCGATGCCGGTGCCCCGGGTCTCGGTGAGGAAACGGGTGCGGAAACCGATCAGCCCGCGGGCGGGCACCACGAACTCCATGCGCACCCAGCCCGAACCGTGGTTCGACATGGTCTCCATGCGGCCCTTGCGGGCGGCCATGAGCTGGGTGACGGTGCCGAGGTACTCCTCGGGCACGTCGATGGTCATCCGCTCCATCGGCTCGTGGCGGGCGCCGTTGACCTCCTTTGTGACCACCTGCGGCTTGCCGACGGTCAGCTCGAAACCCTCGCGGCGCATCTGCTCCACCAGGATGGCCAGCGCCAGCTCACCGCGGCCCTGCACCTCCCAGGCGTCCGGCCGCTCGGTGGGCAGCACGCGCAGTGAGACGTTACCGATGAGCTCGGCGTCGAGACGGTCCTTGACCTGACGCGCGGTGACCTTGTGGCCCTTACCGCCCTTGCCGGCCAGCGGCGAGGTGTTGATCCCGATGGTCATCGAGATCGCCGGGGCGTCCACGGTGATCAAGGGCAGTGGCTTGGGGTTCTCCGCGTCGGTGAGGGTCTCGCCGATCATGATGTCGGCGATACCGGCCACGGCCACGATCTCACCCGGTCCGGCCTCCTCGGCCGGCACGCGCTGCAGGCCTTCGGTGCGGAGCAACTCGGTGATCTTCACCGTCGTGGTGGTGCCGTCGGTCTTGGCCCAGGCCACCTGCTGGCCCTTGCGCAGTGTGCCGCCGCGGATCCGCAGCAGCGCGAGGCGGCCGAGGAAGGGGGAGGCGTCGAGGTTGGTGACGTGCGCCTGGAGGACGGCGCCCTCCTCGTAGGCCGGCGCCGGGATGGTCTCGAGGATGGTGGCGAAGAGCGGCTCCACGGTCTCGTTGTCCGGGAGACCGCCGTCGGCCGGCTGGTTCCGGGAGGCGCGCCCGGCCTTGGCCGAGGCGTAGACCACCGGGACGTCGAGCAGCGCATCGATATCGAGGTCCGGCACCTCGTCGGAGAGGTCGGAGGCCAGACCCAGCAGCAGATCGGTGGTCTCGCCGACCACCTCGTCGATGCGGGCGTCCGGGCGGTCGACCTTGTTGACGACGACGATCACCGGCAGCTTGGCGGCCAGCGCCTTGCGCAGCACGAAGCGCGTCTGAGGCAGCGGGCCCTCCGAGGCGTCCACGAGCAGCACGACGCCGTCGACCATGGACAGGCCTCGCTCGACCTCACCGCCGAAGTCGGCGTGGCCGGGGGTGTCGATCACGTTGATGGTGATCTCCGGGGTACCGGAAGCAGCCGCCGAGGGGCCCGTGTACCGGATGGCAGTGTTCTTCGCGAGAATGGTGATGCCCTTCTCGCGCTCGAGATCGCCGGAGTCCATCACGCGCTCGGCCACCTCCTGGTGGCCGCCGAAGGCGCCACCCTGGCGGAGCATGGCGTCCACGAGGGTGGTCTTGCCATGGTCGACGTGGGCGACGATTGCGACGTTGCGCAGGTCAGAGCGCACGGGCATGCGAGGTCTCGCTTTCACAGTGGGGTGCCGCCCGGCCATGGGCAGCGGAGAACGGGCGCGGAGCGCCGTCGCCATGGTACTGGCAGATGGCACAGTCTCGCTCTCGGCGCAAAATCTCACTCCATGAGACACCTGTGGGGTTGTGGCTTGCATCGAAGGGGCAAGCCCGCAAGCGTTGGGGTGTCCGAGGCGCGTGCGTTGTGCCCGCAGGTATTGCGTAGGCGTCGGCTGTTCCCGATGAGTCCGGAGGTTCTCCGGACCCCGGGCCCGCCTCCCCGCACCGACGACAGGAGCCCCACATGCTCACTCTCACCGAGAACGCCCAGGCCGCAGTGGCCGGCCTGACCACCGAAGCCAATGTTCCGGACACAGGCGGTGTGCGCATCGCGCTGACCGAGGACCAGAGCCAGCTGGAGATGTCGCTCGTCCCTGAGCCCCAGGAGACCGACGAGGTCATCGACACCGACGGCGCGAAGGTTTTTGTCGCCGCCGAGACCGCCCCCGTGCTGGCTGACCACACCCTCGATGCCCAGCAGACCCCCGAGGGCATTGGCTTCAGCCTCGACAAGCCCGGTGCGCCGGCCGAGGGCTGACGCCAACGCGCGTCGGCCTGAGGGCTGACCGCGAGTAGGGTCGCTCGCGACTGAGGGAGGTTCGCCCGGATGGGCGGGCCTCCCTTCGTCGTTCCGCAGGATCGCGCCGCCACCTCGCACGACCAGGGGCCTGTCATCCTCCGGCCGTCGTCATGCTCCTCGCGGCAACGAGCATGACGATCGCCCGCCGCCGTCGGCCGATGGCCTAATCTCACAGCTATGACCTCGGTGACACCGGCAAGTGGTTCCGCTCGACCCCACGGCGCACCACCGCGCCGGTCGTCAGGAGGCGGGTTCCTCGCCCTGCTCTTCACCGTGCTGGGCGCGGGCCTGCTGGCGGGAGGTGCTGGCCGGGCCACCTTCCTCGCCATCCCCGACGCCACACTTCTGGAGGCCCCCTTTGCGCTGGCCCTGATCCTCGGCGGCGCCGGGTCTCTCGGCATTGGCGCCGTGCTGGCCGCGCGCGGGCGCTCCACCTCGCCGGGCGCCGTACTGCTCGCCATTTCGTTCTATCTCACGGTGACCTCCCTCATGGCCATGTCCGCAGCCACGCAGATGCTCGGACCGTGGTACTGGATCTCTGACCGATTCGGATTCGAGACCGTCTCGGGCCTGCGGGTCATGCTGCTGACCGGCGTTCTTCCCGCAACTGCCGCAGTACTACTCGGCGGAGCGATCGGCGCGCGGCGGTCCGCGAAGTCAGCGCGAGACGTCTCCGCATCGCCGGGGACGGCGCAGCCGGGTGGCTCGGCCACCCCCGGGCTGACCGTCAGTACCGTCGATTCCTCCCTGACCGGCCCCTCCGGCCCTTCCGGCTCGGCCGCCATTGCGGCACTACTCGGCACGGTCGCGGCCGGTGGCGGCCTCGCGTGGACGGTCATTCAGGGAACCCAGGCCATGCAAGAGCTGCAGCTGACCATCACTCCACTGCCGCAACTGGCCCTCATGCTCCCGGGCGTGGTCGTGCTGGGGATTGCGGCCTATCTGGTGCGGTGGACCCGACTCCACCTGTGGCTGGTCAGTGTCACCCTGCTTGGCCTGACGCTCGCGGCATCGGTGATGCCGAGGGACCTCGCTCTCCTGCTCGAACCCGTCATGGGAACCGGCAGCTACACGCTCGTGTCGCTCTTCTTGCGGCCTGGACTGCTCCTCGGCTTCGCCCTGGTGCTGGCAGGGATCGCGATCGGCTCACGCATGGAATTCACGCGTTCCGGCAACATCCAGGTCTCCTGGTACCGGGGTGACACCACCGAGCCGTGGCTCGCCGACCAGTTCCGCTCCGGCAGGCCCGGCTCCGGCCCGGCATCCGGGTCCTCTGCCGACGGTCCGGCACCTGGCACTCCGGCGTCCGGCCAGGCGGGAGGCGCGTCGCCGTACGGGCCTCCGCCCACCGGCGAATGGCCTCCACCCACCGAGGGCCCGGCCACCGGTCCCTCGGGCAACCCCACCAACCCCTTCGGTCCGCCCGGCCCACAGCAACGCTTCTGAGCCGCGCAGCGAGGCGCGCGGCCGAGCGGCATCGCACGGCGCGGGACCGCGTCGTCCTAGTCGGTGAGGCCGCGAGCGTGGAGCGCCTCTCCCGTGGCGCGGGCGCCGGCCACGGTGCGCAACACCAGCGGAGTGAGATAGGCACGCGGCTGCCGGTGCAGGCCACGAGCGAGGGCCGCATCGCGGGTCTGAGCGGCCAGTTCCATGGTGGCGGGAACCGCCCGGATCACCAGCGAGAACGCGAGCGCCACGCGCTCAGGGTCAGCACCCCAGCGGCGGAAGGGGCGCACCAGCCAGACCACCACATCCACGATCGCGTCCATCGGCGTGGTGGCGGTGACGAGGTTCGCTGCGAGCACCACGGCGAGGAGCCCTCCGGCCACCACCACGGCGCGCTCCAGGTCGTGCTGCCAGGCCTGCACTCCGAAAACCAGCAGCGCGATGATCGCGAAACCGCGCAGTACCCGCCAGGTTTCAGCGCACCCGGGGCCGGCCCACAGGCTCGCGGCCAGCACCGCCACCAGCAGACCCGCGGTGACCACCACATGCGCGACCAGCACCGTGAGCAGGGCGAAGACCAGGAGCCCGGCGAGCTTCACTCCGGCCGGAAGGCGATGCAGCAGTCTCACCCTCCTCCTCACGCCAGCTCCCGGTACCGCGCAATGACCTCGGCCGGGCGACCATCGGCCTCGATGCGGCCGTTCTCCACCAGCAGCAGGCGCTCGCATCGCGCCGCGAGCTCAAGGTCGTGAGTGACCAGGACCAGTTGCTGCTCCAGGCCCCAGAGCAGGTCGGCCACGCGGCGGGTGTTGCGCAGGTCGAGCAGGGTGGTGGGTTCGTCGGCCACCACGATGCTCGGTTCGGCGGCCAACACCGCGGCGAGGGCGAGGAGCTGGCGCTGCCCGCCGGAGAGAGTGTGCACGGAGCGGTCGGCCAGTTCCGCGAGGCCAAAGCGCCCGAGCACCTCGAGGGCAGCCCGGTGGCGTTCCGCACGGCGCTTGTGCCGGCGGCGCAGCGAGAGGGCCACATCCTCCACCGCCGTCGGCATGACGAGCTGGCTCGCCGGATCGGTGAAGACGAAGCCCACCTGCTGGCGCACCACCGAACCGCGCTGCCGGGTGTCCAGACCGCGCACGCGCACCGCGCCGGTACTGGGCTCGACCAGTCCGTTGATCAGACGTGCCAGGGTGGATTTCCCGGAGCCATTGGCCCCGATGACGCCGACGCGCGCCTCGGTCAACGTCACGGTCAGCGGTTCAAGGATGACCGTGGCCTCCTCCCCCGCCGTGACGCCGGCCGCGTCGAACTCGATCATCGACGCGAGGGAAGCAGATCCGGGAAGGCTCGGTGCACGGCCGTGGCCACGAGGGCCATCAAGAGGTTCTTCACCACGTCTCCCGGCCAGAACACCAGGTCAGTGAGCAGCGCGGCCTGGGCACTGAGGTCGGCTCGCCACATCAGCCCGAGGATGCCCAGCGGGTGAGTCACGGTGAAGGAGCCGGCGAGACCAGCGAGCAGGATCAGCGGGACCGAGGTGGCGAGGCGCCGTCGCGGGAGTCGCTGCACCAGGAAACCGGTGATGGCCGCGGCGAGGGGGAAGGAGATCAGGTATCCCGCGGTCGGCCCGGCGAAGGGTGCCAGGCCGGCCGATCCCCCGGCGAAGACGGGGAATCCGGCCGCGCCCACGGCCAGGTAGAGCAGCACCGCCAGGAAACCGCGGCGTGCTCCGAGCACAGCCCCGGCGAGGAGCACGCCGAAGGTCTGGAAGGTGATCGGCACCAGGCCACCACCCAGGTAGAGGGCCGGAAGCAAGGAGCAGGCGGCGATCAGCGCGGCGAAAGCGGCAATCAGCGCCAGATCGGTGCTGGCCTGCCGCGCGCTGACGGATCTGCGCCGACGTGCCGGGGCGGTCTGCTCGTTGTCAGGCGCCGGCATTTCGTGCTCGGCGGGCAGCCGTACTTCAGGTTCTCTCGTCACGTCCGGTTCACCTCCCGCGCGCCAGAGCACCCATCGGGTCCCAGGCAGGGAGGGTGATGGGCTGCTCGTTCAGGCGCTGCTGGAGTTCCTCGGGCAGGCGTGAGCGGTGCACGGCCACCTCGAAGACGTGCTCGCCGAACCAGGAGTCATTCATGGTCCAGAAACCCTTGTCGGCCTTGTCGGTGCCCCAGGAGTTCTCCACGCGCCAGCGCCGCGGGACGCCGTCGTGCAGGTCCACGCCGGTGAACACCATGGCGTGGGTCATCAAGGACTCGTGGTGGAGGAGCCGCTCCGCCTTGGTGAGGCTGAAGTCGACGTCGTAGACCGAGCCGTAGTCGTAGAGCGCGGCATCCCAGTACCCCAGGGCGCGCTGGGCCTGCTTGCCGGTGTCACATCCGAACCAGACCGGCTCGCCGTCCTGGATGGAGGCAGCGGTGAGGGAACGGATGAGATCGATGTCCACATTGAGGTAGGTGACCGGTGGCGCGTCGGCGACGTTACCGAGGAACTCCACGGTGAAGGTCCGGCCCTGGGGCGAGCTCTCGCGCGGATCGTGCACGAGGCAGACGTAGTCCTCGAGGTCGGCACCCAGGTACTTCTCCGCGAACTCCACCGGGGTAAGTTGCCCGTCGCGGTGGAAGGTGCCGTCGGCGTCGTTCCACTGCCACAGGAAGGACTCCGGCGGGGTGCCCAGGTGGATGGCCAGCACCCGGTAGACCGCGGCCATCACCTGATCCTTGCGTTCGGCGATCTCGTCGTCCCCCACGCCGGCTGTGTGTAGGGCACGCAGGTCACGCGTACCTTGGCGCAGCACCGTCCGCAGCGCCCGGTTCATCTGCCCGGTGTTCGAGGAGGACTCGGTCTCCGGCATGGCAGCCTTGGGCACCACGCCGTACTTGCGGACCAGGGCCACGAACATGTTCCACTGCCCGCCGTCGTCAATGGGGTTGGCGAGGAGATGGGCCACGGTGCGATCGTCGACGTCGCGGTCGGCGGTGGCGAGCATGGCCTCGAGGAAGTAGTTGGCGCGCTCGAGCTTGTCCCAGAAGTGCAGCCAGGTCTGGGAGAACTCGAAGTTCTTCACGTTCATCCGTGCGGCCGCGTTGCTGCGGAGCACGTTGAGGCCGGCGAAGAGCCAGCAGCGCCCGGAGCGCTTCTGGTTGGTGGCCTCGTGTTTGTCCAGCACGTGTGACATCGAGTGATCGATGCTCATGACCACGTCCCGATCGAGGGCGATCTCGTCCACGGAGTTCTTCGTGACGGCGTTCTGCGCCACCTTGAGACGCACGTCGGAGGCAAAGGCCGCGCGATAGCGGGCGATGTCGCTCGGAGCCACGGCGCGCGCGAGTGCTGTGTCGTTGGAGGTCATCGCCCCATTCTCACCCAGGTTCCACAGCACACCTGCACCTGGTCAGGGCATACCCCCTTGAGCGCGATGGTGGTAGATATAAGCGCTATGACTACCACCCCGCCTCCCGGTTGGTACCCCGATCCTGAGCGCCCAGGCGCCTCTCGCTGGTGGGACGGCTCGGCATGGGGCGCTCCCCAGGCACCCGGTGTGCCCTCCGGTGCGGAGCCCAGCGCTGCCTCCGCCGATCACGGTGGCTACGGCAACCCCCAGGGCGCCTTCGGTGCCGAGCAGCCTGGTGACAGCAACCCCCAGGGCGCGTACGGGTACCAGCAGAGCGGGTATGAGGCGAGCTCGGGGGCGTATGGGGCGCAGCAGAACCCCTACGGACCTACGACGACCCAGCAGAGCCCCGCCTGGGGGTCCGAGCAGCAGAAGAGCAGCAACGCCGTGGCCTTCATCGTCATCGGCATCGTGGCTGTCCTTCTGATCGGGGCGCTCATCTGGCTCGTCGTCGCGCTGCGAAGCTGGAGCGGCGACTGGATTCCCGACCAAGCCGGGCCGCCACCGACCGAGGTCACGTCTGAGCCTGACGAGGACGACGTCTGGGATGACGACGAGGACGACAGCTGGGACGAAGACGACATCGAGGACGACGCGGAGACTCCCGGAACCTCCGCGCCTGGTGACCCGGGTTCCGGAGAGGTCATCGACACGACCTCGATCACGGTGGCCGAGGGGGACAACGAGACCGCGGAGTACGCCTTCACCATCGACGACGCTGGGTTCTACGCCATCCACGTCAACAACACCAACGGTGCGGACCCCCGCGCCGAGCTCCTGGGGCCGAACGGCTTTGCTGTGATGGATGATGACGGCGGCGATGGCTTCGACTCCCTGATCGTCGAGGACCTCGAAGCCGGGGACTACACGCTCGTGGTCGACGAGTACTGGGGCTACGAACTCGAGGCTGAGGTCATCATCGAGCGTCTCTGACCTCAGTCTCTCGGACCTCAGTCGAGGCAGAACTCGTTGCCTTCCGGATCGGCCATCACGATGAAGCCGATGCTCAGCGGCGGCTCCGGATCGAAGCGCTGACGGCGTGTGGCGCCGAGAGCGACCAGGCGCGCGCACTCTGCTTCCAAAGCGGCCATACGCTCCTCGCCATGCAAGCCGACGGCGGTCCGCACATCCAGGTGGAGCCGGTTCTTGGCCGTCTTGGGTTCGGGGACCTGCTGGAAGAAGATCCGGGGCCCGGCGCCCTCGGGGTCTTCCAGGGCACAGGAGGAGTTGCGCTGCTCCTCGGGCACCCCGGCGCGCTCGAGGAACTCCTGCCAGGCCGCCAGCACGTCGGCGTCCTCGGGGAGGTCGGTGCCGGGCGGGTGCGGGAAGACGTAGCCGAGCACCTCGCGCCAGAACGTAGCCAGGGCTTGTGGGTCAGCGGCGTCGAAGGTGATCTGCACGGTGGCGCTCATGGACGGCCTTTCTGGGCGTGCAGGTCTCGCAGGAGCGAGACCTCGGCGAGGTGATGGATCAGTTCACGGTGGATGTGCAGGATGAGCGCGGCCATGGAGTGCTCCTCGAAGCCGTCCTCGCCGCACGGCCTGCTGAGGCCGGCCTCGCCCAGAGCGGCGACGCCGTCGACCCAGATGCGGTACTCGGCGTCGAGTTGGGCGAGGGCTTCCTCTGCGGTGGCTGCGTACTCGAAGGATTGGTAGTCCGTGGTGGCCCGGCCGAAGTGCGTGGCATTGCGCATGGCCAGGATACCGACGATGACGTGGGCCAGGCGCCACGAGATGGTGGTGACCGGCGGCGGCTCCGGAGGCGGGAAGGCGAAGTCGATGGTCATGGCGCCCGCACCGCCTTGGACCGGCGCGGTCGAGGTGCCGCGGGGGCGCACGTTCCACGCACCGGGTACCGGTTCCCAGAAGTACTCCTCGTCGCTCAGCCCGTCCAGGCGGGGGCGCACCTGATTGCTCCAGTGCCACTCGATCTGGTCGCGCAGGATCTCGTTCCAGTGCATGTCGCTCATGGAGCACACTCTGGCGTAGATCCCGGACAGATGCGTTCCGCGATTGCCATGGGCGATCAGATTCGTGCTGCCAGCTCCGTGGCCTGCTTGATCGCCCGCTTCGCATCCAGCTCAGCGGCGAGATCGGCGCCGCCGACGACATGGACCGGGACGTCGAGGGAGGCAAGCGGTTCGACGAGCTCAGTGACCGACTCCTGCCCGGCGCACAGCACCACGGTGTCCACGGCGAGCAGGAGCGGCTCGCGTGCCTGCCCATCGGGGCCGGGCACGGTCAGGTGCAGGCCCTCACCGTCGATCCGGACGTATTCGGCGCCTCCGATCATGTTGACCTCGGCGTCGCGCAGCTCTGCGCGGTGCACCCATCCGGTGGTCTTGCCCAGCCCCTTGCCGTGGCTGGTGGTCTTGCGCTGCACGAGGTGGATCTCCCGCGCCGGCGGCGGCTGGCTCCGCTCTCCCAAGCCGGCGCGCCGCTCCCAAGGCCCCACCACGCCCCAGCGATCCCGCCACTGCTGCGCGGACTCGTGCGGCTCGTGCAGCAAGGCCCGGCACACATCGAAGCCGATCCCGCCGGCGCCGATCACCGCGACCTTCGCGCCGACCTGCTCCGGGTGGGTGATCGCCTCGGGGTAGGCCATCACGCTGGGGTGGTCGACCCCGGGGATCGCGGGACGTCGGGGGGTGACCCCGGTGGCGAGGACGATCTCGTCGAAGTCCGTGAGCTGGGAGGGACCGGGGCGGGTGGAGAAGTGAGTCGCGACGCCACGCACACCGAGCATGTGGGCGTAGTAGGCGATCGCCTCGCTGAACTCCTCCTTGCCGGGGATCTGGGCGGCAAGCCGGAACTGCCCGCCCAGGTGCGCGCTCGCCTCGAAGAGCTCGACCTGGTGCCCACGCCCCGCCAGCTCGACGGCGGCCGCGAGCCCCGCCGGGCCGGCGCCGATGACGGCGACCTTCTTGGCGCGCCGGGTGGGGCTGAGTACCAGCTCGGTCTCGTGCGCGGAACGCGGGTTGAGAAGGCATGTGGCGCGCTGGTTGGCGAAGGTGTGGTCCAGGCACGCCTGGTTGCAGGCGATGCACGGGATGATCTCCTGTGTGCGCCCCTCCTCGGCCTTGCGCACCCACTCCGGGTCAGCGAGCAGCGGGCGGGCCATCGAGACCAGATCCGCCTCGCCGGCTTCCAGGATCTGCTCGGCGGTCTCGGGGCGGTTGATCCGGTTCGAGGCGATCACCGGAATGCCGACCTCGGCCTTCAGGCGCGCGCTCACGAAGCTGAAGGCGGCGCGGGGCACCGAGGTCACGACCGTCGGGATCCGCGACTCGTGCCAGCCGATCCCCGTGTTGAACAGCGTCACGCCCGCCTCGGTCAGCCCCTGCGCGAGCTCGAGGGTCTCCGCCCAATCCTGCCCATCAGGAACCAGGTCGAGCATGCTCATCCGGTACTGCACGATCACGTCATCGCCGACGAGCTCACGGGTGCGCCGCACGATCTCCAGCGGGAAGCGCATCCGCGCGCTGGCCGAGCCGCCCCAGGAGTCCGTGCGGTCGTTGGTGCGAGCGCTGAGCATCTGGTTGATCAGGTACCCCTCGGAACCCATGATCTCGACGCCGTCATAGCCCGCCTGCACGGCGAGCTGGGCCGAGCGGGCGAAGTCGTTGATGGTCGCCTCGACCTGCCGGCTGGAGAGCGCTGCGGGCGCGAAGGGGGTGATGGGCGACTTCCGCCGCGAGGCGCCCTGGGCGAAGGGGTGGTAGGCGTAGCGCCCGGCGTGCAGCAGCTGCAACAGGATCTTTGAGTCGTGCTCGTGGACGGCGTCGGTGACCGTGCGATGCCTGCGCGCCTGTGCGGAGCGGACCATGCTGGAACCGAAGGGCAGCAGCCAGCCCCGCCACGAGGGGGCGTATCCCCCGGTGACGATGAGGCCGACGCCGCCGCGGGCGCGCTCGGCGAAGTACGCGGCGAGTTTGTCGATGTCCCGCCCGCGGTCCTCGAGCTTGGTGTGCATCGACCCCATCACCACGCGGTTGCGCAGGGTGACCGGGCCCAGGTCGAGCGGCGTGAAGAGGTGCGGGTAGTCCCTGGGCGCCGTCGCGGTCATCCCGTCAGGGTAGCCAGTGGGGTGGAGCCTCTTGGAGGAGGGGCGCCCGGGCATCGCGTCGCGCCAGTGCCGGTGTCGGGTGGCGGAGCCTGCGGCAGTGTCGGTGGTGGGTCGACGGCGGTGTCTGTCGTGGTGTCGGTGGTGGGGCTTAGGGTGCTGGTGGGTGGCCTGCGGGCGAGGAGTGCGGGGCGAGTTTTTGCCTGGTATCCTGCGGGAAAGTCCTTGCCTACGAACAGATGTTCGACTAGAATGGGTTCATGGTCGAACAGGCAGATCCCGGTCCGGGTGAGGGTGACCCTCAGCCCGGCGAATCTGCTGCGATCACCTCTGGGGTGGCCGGCCCGGTGGGGCGTTGGCGCGCTCCGGAGCGGATCCGCGGGTCGATCGAATGGGCCCGCACGGTGGCAGCGAGCCGCCTCGATGGCATGTACGCCGACGAGCTCGCCCAGGTCCCCGGCGGCCCGGACCTGGCCTACGTCCTAGAAGCCGCTCATGAGTCGCGCTGCCATGAGGCCACCCTGGTCGAAGCGGTCGCCGCTTGTGAGCGCCTGGCCGCCTGGGCGCACGCGCAGCAGGCCGCCTACCTCCAAGAGATCAGGAATCGCCGCCGCGACCGCGCGCTCCTGACCGATGAACTGGCTCCTCATCAGGACTCCCGTGCGGATACCGCTGAGGCCGCTGAGATCGGGGCACGGTTGAGGATCACGCCCCGGGCCGCGCGCGCCAAGGTCGATCTGGCTGAGGCGCTCGATGACTTCCCCGATGTCCACGATGCGCTGGCGGCAGGCCTGATCGATGCCAGCAAGGCCGAGGTCCTGGGCCGGCGCCCACCGGGGTTGGGGCGCGGGGATCATCTTCGGGTCGTTGATGCGCTCTTGCCGTGGGCACCGCGGTTGACGGTGCCGGCCTTGAAGCGCCGGATCGCCAAGCTCGTCATCGAGCTCGCGCCGCAGACCGCCCTGGTCAGGCAGCGCGAGGCTTATGCGGATCGGTGCGTGTCGATCGAGCCGGCAGGGGATGGGATGGCGTGGCTGACCGCCTACCTGCGCGCCGATGACGCGATCGCGGTACGCCGGACCCTGGACGCCATGGCCGATACTGCTGCACGCGTGGAACAAGCCGGCCGGCGAGCCCGAGGTGCACGCGAGCACCCCGGCGTGGTGGGCCCCGAGAGCGAGGGCTCCCGGGCTGTCTCCGGTGCCGAGGGCCACCGGGTGGCCCGCACCCTGGATCAGCTCCGCGCGGACGCTTTCGTCTCGGCCTTCGAGAGCCTCGACCGCGATCACGCCGTCCCCTCAGGCGGCACCGCCGGGAGCGATACCGTCCCGACCAAGGCGCCGGCCGTGCGCGCCGGTGGGCCAATCCATCGCCGCGCTCACCGCAGCGCCATCAACGTGACGATCTCGGCTGCCACGCTGGCCGGGCTTGATGAGCTCCCGGCCGAGCTCGCCGGATACGGTGCGATCCCCGCGCCCCTGGGCCGGGAGATCGTCCGGGAAGCACAGCACGCGCACAGCAACCAGCGCCAGGGCAGCAACACGGGACAGGGCGGCGATCAGGGCCCGGTGGGAAGCCAGCTTCCCCGCGGCCCGAGCATCCGCTATCTCGCCCTGGACGAGAACGGCCAGCCCGCCGCGCCCAGCACCGCCGCCTACCGGCCCGGCCAGGCACTCAGCGCCGCGGTGACCGCCGGAGAGCAGTACTGCACCTTCCCCGGCTGCCGGATCCCCGCCTACTACACCGACCTCGACCACATCGAGCCCTACGCGCCACACCACGCAGGCCCCGGCAACACGGGCACAGTGGAGGAGCCCGGTGAGCCCCAGACGCGAGCATCGAACCTCCAACCCCTGTGCCGCAGCCACCACAACCTCAAGACCTCCGGGCTTTGGACCACCCGCCGCGAAGACGACGGCGCTCTGACCTGGACCTCGACCAGCACCGGCCACACCTACCACCACGTACCGGAACCACCACCCGGAGTCGCTGCGGCGAACTCCCCGCCACCACCGCAGCCCGCGCGATCCCGGCCACCACAGCGGTCCTCATCTCCCCAAGCCTCAGCGCCCCCGCCCATGCTCCCCTGCGTACAGGGCTTCAAGCTCACCGGAGCCACCACCCCACACCAGCGCGCCCTGCTCGCCACATCCCACGAGCGCGCCTCGGCGCCCCCGAAAACCGATGACCAGAACACCTAGCGATCGGCGCACACGCGGACAGTGACCTTCCGTGATCAGTGGCAGGATCGCCCCATGCCCTCCGAAGGCACCACCGAGCGGGTACTCCGCCTCCTTGCGTTGCTGCAACGGCGACCCACCTGGACAGCTGCCGATCTTGCCGCCGAACTCTGCGTGACCGATCGTTCGGTGCGACGCGACGTGCAGCGCCTACGCTCGCTGGGATACCCGGTGCACGCTGCGCCAGGCATCGGCGGCGGATACCGACTCGGCGCCGGCACCCGCCTGCCTCCCCTCCTGCTCGACGACGCCGAGGCCACGGCAACCGCGGTCGCCCTACGCCTGGCGTCCACCAGCACCGTGATGGGCACCGGCGAGGCCGCACTGGGCGCCCTGGCGAAGCTCGATCAGGTCATGCCGCCACGCCTGCGCGGTCAGGTACGCGAGTTGCAGAACGCTACCGCCACACTGGCCGGACCACAGTCCGGCGTGAATATCGAGGTACTGGTGGCTCTCGCGCACGCCTGCCGAGAGAGCCTTCGCGTGCGCTTCCAGTACACCGCCGCCGGCGGGAACGAACAAGAACGAACGGTGGAGCCGGTGCAGATGGTCGCCACGTCCCGGCGCTGGTACCTGATGGCCTACGACCTGGACCGCGAGGATTGGCGCACCTTCCGCCTGGACCGGCTGCGCGAGGTCACGACCTCCACGTGGCGGTTCAGCAAGCGCGATCATCCCGACCCGGTCGCGTACGTCCAGCAGTCCGTCACCGCGGCGCCGTACCGCTACGTGGCGCGGGTACGGCTGCGCGCCACGGTCGAGCAGGTGTCCGCGCGGGTCCCACCTCAGGTCGGCAAGGTCGAAGGCCAGGACGGCGCGTGGACGCTCTACACCGCCGGCGCGGACGACCTCGACTGGCTGGCGATGCACATCGCCCACATCGGCTTCGAGACCGAGATCCTTGAACCGAGCGAGCTCTTCGACGCCGCCCGGCGCCTCTCCGCACGATTGGCAGGCATGGCGGTCAGCTAGGCAGCTACGCCGGCCCGAACCACCGGGGCACGCGGGCCCGGTAGTCGGCGAACTCCTCCCCGAAACCTTCCTCGAGAGCTGCCTCCTCTGCTGGGATCTGCATCCGGTCGATCGCCAAGACGTAGCCAGCAACCGGAAACGCAGCGGCCCACGAGCCCCGCATGAGCGCATGAGCGGCGAGCAGCCCGGCCATGCCCACATACATCGGATTGCGGCTGTACGCGTGCGGACCGTCGGTGACCAGGGCGCTCGCCTTCGTCACCGTGATCGGGTCGATCGAGGTCTCCTGGCGCCGGAATGCCACGAGTGAGCTGCCGAGCAGTGCCACCGAGGCTCCGGCCACTGCGATGCCGGCAGCCAGTCCGAGCTTCCCGGCGTCCGTGCGGCGCGCGAGGACGTGCTGCACCGCAGCCGACGTCGAGAGCAGCACCACGGGCGGTATCCGGATAGCCATGCCGGCCATGCTAGGGAGGCCCGCGCGCTGTCGCAGCCCGCAGTGCCGCGCGCCAGGCAGCGAAGGGGATGGACGCCCCCTCGAACCCCTGCAATCATCAGCCCATGACCGCCGGATGTGTCCTCGAAGCGTCGTGATGACAGCTCCATGAGTGAGTCTGCCTGGCAGTTCGAGGCGCGCCTTATCGAGTGGCGCGGACCAGCACCCTTCGTGTTCGCACCGCTGCCCCACGACCTCTCCGCCGAGCTCAAGGAAGCGGCGCGCGGCCTGATGTACTGGGGTCAGGTTCCGGTCATCGCCACGATCGGTGCCACCGAGTTCGAGACGGCGATGTGGCCACGGGAGGGGAGATTCCTGCTCCCCATCAAGGCCGCGGCGCAACGCACCGAGGGGATCGACGTCGGCGATACCGTCACCGCCGTCGTCCGGCTCCCCCTGACGTGAGGTCCGATCTTCCAGGAACTCCAGCCACCCCAGCACCAGCCGCCAGGTGCATCTAGTTGCGATTGTTGCAACTAGATGCCACGCTGAGTCCATGACAGAACCACAACCATCGCCGCGGGGCGGTGCACTCACGCCGTCCCACGCCCGCAACCTGCTGGGCTCCATGCCGCAGCGACCGCGCCGTCACCTGGAGCTGAAGGATCACCTCGCCGCCGTGGGCGTCATCGCCTTGTCGATGGCGGCCGGGCTGGTCGCGCTGGCCGGACACCCGTGGTGGGCACTCCTCCCCGCAGTCGGCGCGCTGGCCGCGGCCGGCGGGTGGCTTGCGAGCCGGAAGGCTCGGGTCAATGAGCCACGCCTCGGGCGGCACACCGTGGTGATCGTGGTGTTCTCGGTGTGGCTCTTCCTCCCCATCTGGCGCGGCCTCACCCGCGGCGAGACCATCGCCTTCCCTGAAGCTCTGATCTTCGCCGGCCTCGCACCGGCCGCATGGCTGGGTTTCTACCTCGTGCTCCTCCTGCGCCGCTGAGGCCTGCCGTGAGCTACCAGAATCTCGACCCGCACCTGCTCGCCCCCAAGCGCTTCGTCACGCTCGCGCATCTCCATCAGGTCGAGCAGGCCGACTACCCGGCCCTCCAGGAGTCCACCGGCATGTCCACACCGGACCTCTCCAAGATCATCCGTGACCTCGAGGAGCGCGACCTCGTGGAGGTGACGAAGGGCCGCAAGAACCGCTACGGCCACACCCTGGTCCGGCTCAGTACGTCCGGGGAGCAGGCCTTCGCCCAGCTGCTGCGCACACTCAACGAGACTGCCGGCCAGTGACACCACGCAACTGCCGCTGCGGGGCACGTCCCCTCCCCAGGACTGATACGTTCAATGCCGCACCGCGCGAACGGCCTCCTGCAGTGCGCCCTGCAGATGGGGGTGTTGGAACTCGTAGCCGGCCGCGGTGAGTCGCTCCGGCAGCACCCACCGACTCTTGAAGATCAGTTCCGTCTCCGTGCGGATGCTGATGGCCCCGAGCTCGAGGACCCACCGAGGCAGGGGCGGACCGAAGCGCACGCCCACGCTGCGGCGTACCGCGGCCATGAAGGTGGCGTTGTCCTGCGGATGCGGGGCGGACGCGTTGACCGGGCCGTCCAGTTCGGGGTGATCCTCGAGAAAGTCGACGATGCCCGCGACGTCGTCCAGGTGAATCCAGCTGAACCGCTGGCGGCCTGCTGTCGCGCCGGGAAAGTGCGCCGTGCCCGCCGTTCGTCGCCCTCGGCTCACCGGCCACCAGCCATCGAGCTGGGTTCCGCCCAGCCCGAGCCGGGCCAGTGTGGCGATCGGCCCCAACAGGCCCCCACCGCCCAGCACGATCGCCGTGCGCAGGGCCACCCGCCGGGTGTGCGGCAGATCCGCCGCATAGAGGCTCTGCTCCCAGGCCTTGGCCACCTCCACGGAGAAGCCTGTGCCGAGCTCCCCCGAGCTCTCCGTCATGGGGCGGTCCTCAGCATGGCGATAGATGGTCGCGGTCGAGGAGTTCACCCACAGCGGCGGAGGCTGCTCGGCTGCCGCCATCGCCGTGCCGAGTGCTGCAGTGGTCCGTAACCGAGAGGACAGGATGCGTGCACGATTCGCAGCGTGGTAGCGGCAGCTCACCGACTTCCCCGCCAAGCCGATCACCAGCGCAGCACCGTCGACGGCACGCGCGATCCCCGCCGGGTCGTCCCAGGCGACATCGGCGCCGGAGCGAGAGATGGTCACGACCTCCCGGCCCTGTTCACGGTAGCGGTGGTGCAGGTGTTGACCCATGAATCCGGTGGCCCCGCCGATGACCACGCGTCCGGCGCCCATCAGTCCTCCTCGATGCGATAGGAGAAAGTGCCGCGATAGCGGTAGATGACGCCGAGCAGAGCTACCCGGACGGTGAGGTCTACGTATTGACACTGCTCGACGTCGTCGTAGCGCTCACGGAGGTGGATCCGCGGTGCAATCGGGCGCGGCAGGCGGATCCTGCTTCGACCCCAGCGCACCGCGACGGCGTGGCTGCTCAGGTGGAGCTCACCATCGCGCACGTCGATATCGAAGCTGACATCGAAGAGCGCGGGCTGGCCGATGGTGTCCACCACACGCCCGTGCGGTGCGAGGTACACGCTGTCCCGCATGGTCCAGGTGCCGTCACCGGGCACCCTGCGGACGGCCACGGCACGGCCCTCGACGGTGCGGTTCACGATCCGGAAGGGCACGTCCTCGTACCATCCCGGAAGCAGGACGTGGCGACGCTGCAGCAGGCTGAGGGCCGGCTCCAGCCAGCGATGCGGGGTCCCGAACTCAGCGAAGACGCCTACCCCGACACCGACCGTGCCGGACCTGATCGTGGAGAAGTAGCGCTGGAGCTCTGGATGGAGCAATGCCATCCGACGGCCCAGCGCCCGCTCGTACGGAGAGGTAGGCGCAGTCATCATGCGCCGACACTATGTGGCGTGGGACCGGGAGCACTGTGCCAAGCTCAGCCCATGGACGAGCTCTCGGAGTACCTCGACTCGGTGACCCCGGCGCGGCGGCGCGACGACGCGCGCACCCTCCTCGCACTCATGGCGGAGGTCACCGGCGAGCAGCCGGTGTTGCACCGCGGCGGGATCATCGGCTTCGGCACCTACCACTACCAGTACGCCTCGGGACGGGAGGGCGATTCGATCGCCGCCGGATTCGCGCCTCGGAAGGCGGCCACCACGATCTACCTGATGAACGGTGTCGACCGCTACACCGCCGAACTCGCCGAACTCGGTCCCCACACGCTCGGGGTCGGTTGCCTGTACATCAAGGATCTCTCGGCGATCGATCTGGACGCCCTTCGCGCCATCGTGCGCGACTCCTACGAGACCTTGACCTCAGGCACTTACGGACAGCGGGCCGGCGAGGACTGAGCGGACTCCGAGACGAGATCCCGTGCGGCCGGCAGCCGGTACCCGGTTGCTCAGGACGCGGCGGCCCACACCTGTTTCCAGTAGCCCGCCAGAGAGTCGACGGTCTCGTGGGCGTTCAGTCCGCTGGGCTGGGGCACCACCCACAGCGCCACCCCGGTGGGCCAGCCGGAAAGTCCCGCCACCTCCTGTTCGCCGAGCACCGCCTTGGGCAGCGAGTAGGCCACGCGGAAGGCGGTGATCCCGGCGATGGCCACCACCCTCGGGTGCAGCTCGCGCACCAGCTCGACCACCCGTGCACCACCGGCACGCAGCTCCTCGCGCGTGAGCTCATCGGCCCGGACCGTGGCACGGCCCACCAGGTTCGTGACGCCGATGCCGCGGGAGAGCAGGTGGTTCTCGTCCTCAGCGGAGAGCCCGGCCGCGGCGTCAACGACGTGGTCGGTCAGCCCCGCCCGGTACAGCGAGGGCTAGAAGCGGTTCCCGGGCCGGGCGAAGGGCGCATTCACCGCCGCCGTCCACAGGCCCGGATTCACCCCGACGATCAGGAGGCGGAGCGCTGCACCGTCGGCCGGGAGGATGTCGTCGACTCCGTCCGGCTCACCGGTGGCGAACTGCGCCAGTTCTTCTCGCCGCGGCCGGCGCCCGTCCATCGGAGATGGTCGGCGCGGAATTCCGATCGTGGCCATGGAAGTAACGTACGTGGCGCCCGCACCGACCGCTGCTCCGCTCCCGATCCAGGAAGTCGATGATGACTGAGGACACCACCACGCCCCTGCCGCGCCTGATCATCGTGAGCGGACAGCCCGGCTCGGGCAAGACCACGCTGGCGCATCGCGTGGCCCGGGAGATCGGCTGCCCGGCTGTCATCCGTGACGAGATCAAGGAGGGCATGGTCCACGCCCACGGCCCAGGCTTCCAGCCCGCCGAATCGGATCCGCTGACCATGCGCACCTACCCGCTGTTCTTCGAGTGCCTGCAGCTGCTCCTGGCCGCCGGGGTGGCGGTCGTCGCCGAAGCCGCGTTCCAGCACCGGCTCTGGCACACGGGGCTGGGGCCGCTGATGGATCTCGGCGAGCTCCGCATCGTTCGGTGCCACACCCAGGAGCACACGATGATGGCGCGCCGACGGATCCGGATGTCGAGCGAGCCCACGAGAGCAGCACATGCCGATGCGGCCACGCTCACCCCCGAGCCGGAGTGGACCCCGCTCCACCTCGACCGCCCCACCCTGGATGTGGACACCACCGACGGCTACCGTCCCGGGCTCGAAGCCATCACTGCGTTCTGCCAGGCCTGACCGTCCCGGCCCGGCCACCGACGTCGACATGGCACGCCGGCCGAGATGCCCGGAAGGTGCGCACAGCAGAAGATGGGGCATGCTTCCCTCCGCACGGCCCCGCTCCTGGACATTCGAGGGGCGCATCGCGGGGTGGGGCACCGCTTCCGGCCGGCGCTTCGTGCTGGGAACCTGGCGCAACTCCCCGCTGGGGTCCTTCACCGATGTGATGGTCGAGCAGCCGGACGGCGAACGGATCCTGCTCGCTCCCCACGCCGAGATCGCCGACTTCGTCGCCTCCACCTACACCTTCGACCGCACTGTCCTGGCTCCGGTTCTCCTCCGGCGCACTGATGCCGATGGGAACTCTCTGCCGGATTCCGCCGCCACCATGCCCGGTGAGCGCTGGAGTATCGAGGCCGGTCCGCTGACCGCGCGCGTCACGCTCGGCTCCCGCACCGTCCTGGGGTGGCTACTTCGTGGCGTGCCGCGCCGTCTCGCCAGTGCGCCGGCCTTCACCCACCTGACCGACCCGGTGGCGCGGGTGCTCTTCCGCGGCGTCCGGACCCGGGGAACGGCCGGGGGCGGGCGCCAGGAGTACTACGGCGCGACCGACCTCCGCCGCCTGGTCTCAGCCGCCACCTTGTGGGACGGCGAGAGCCTCGGCCCGCTTCGCCCTCTGAGCCCTCCGGTGCGCTTCGGTTTCGGCTCGGCGCCGCGGCGGCCCAGCGTGACTGATCTGGTCACCACCGTGCGCGAGTACGCCCCGTAGTCACTCTGCTGCGGTCAGTCGGCGGCTTCGGCGTAGCGCTCGGCCCGGGTGGCGACCTGCTGCTGGTAGGAGAGGGAGTTGTTGTAGGAGAGGATCGCGCGGATCCACTGCTCCTCGGTCTCCAGACTGCCGTCGAGTCGGCACAGGTAGCGTGCGGCCGCCAGGGCGGCGTCGTCGATACTGTGCGGGCTGGCGTTGCCGGTACTTCCGGCGTCCACTGCCCACCGGGACCACGTCTCGGGAATGAACTGCATCGGCCCGACGGCGCGGTCCCACTCGGTGTCGCCATCGAGCGCACCGCCGTCGGTGTCGGGGATCGCAAGCGTGTTGTTCGTGCCGTCCAGGGCGATACCGATGATGTGCGGCCGCGCCACGCCGTCGTCGTCGATGGATCCGCCCTGGAGGCGGCCGTGCCGGCTCTCCACCCAGCCGATGGCGGCCAGGGTGTTCCAGCCGACGGTGCACTGGGACTCCTGGCGCGTGCGGATATCCGCGGCGGCATAGGCGGCCAGGGCACGGCGTGGGATGCCGTGAGCGGCCGCGGTGCGATCCAGCCAGTCCGGATCGGCGAGGTCACGGAAGGCGCCCGGAGTCTCGGGGCCGCTTGCCTCGGGCGCTGCAGCAGGGGTCGCGGAGTCCACGATCGGTCGTGGCGCCTCGGCCTCGCGCGCCGGGTCCGGTAGCGCATTGAGGAAGCCGACGATCCCGGCGATGACCAGCGCGCCAACCACGAGGATGAGGAGCAGCACGCCGATGGCGGTGCCCACAGCTCGCCCAGTACTCACCGGCCCATTCTGGCCGACGCTGATCGCGTGGGGTGGCCAGCGGCATAGGCTGTGACCATGGTCAACTATCGATACCTCGGCAACAGCGGATTCAAGATCTCGGAGATCACCTACGGCAACTGGGTGACGCACGCCTCGCAGGTGGAGAACGAGGCCGCCATCAAGACGGTGCACGCCGCGCTCGACGCCGGCATCACCTCCTTCGACACCGCGGACGCTTACGCGAACACCGCGGCTGAGGAGGTTCTCGCCGAGGCGCTGAAGGGCCAGAAGCGCGAGAACCTGGAGATCTTCACCAAGGTCTACTTCCCGATCGGCAACAAGGGCCCGAACGACACCGGTCTGAGCCGTAAGCACATCATGGACGGCATCCACGGCTCGCTGCGCCGGCTGAACCTGGACTACGTCGACCTGTTCCAGGCGCACCGCTACGACCACGAGACCCCGTTGGAAGAGACGATGCAGGCCTTCGCCGACATCGTCCGCCAGGGTAAGGCGCTCTACATCGGCGTCTCGGAGTGGACTGCCGAGGAACTGCGCGAAGGCCACGCGCTCGCCCAGGAGCTCGGCTTCCAGCTCGTCTCCAACCAGCCCCAGTACTCGATGCTGCACCGCGTCATCGAGGAGAAGGTCGTCCCGGCCAGCGAGGAGCTGGGCATCTCGCAGATCGTCTTCTCCCCCATGGCCCAGGGCGTGCTCTCCGGCAAGTACCTGCCCGGTCAGGATGCTCCCGCGGGCAGCCGCGCCACCGATGAGAAGAGCGGCGCGGACTTCATCAAGGGCCTGCTGCGCGACGAGGTGCTGGAGGCCGTTCAGAAGCTCAAGCCGATCGCCGAGGACGCGGGCCTGACACTGCCACAGCTCGCGATCGCCTGGGTGCTGCAGAACCAGAACGTGGCCTCGGCGATCGTCGGCGCCTCCCGGCCGGAGCAGCTCGCCGACACGGTCAAGGCCTCCGGCGTCACGCTCGAGGCCGACGTCATGAGCGCGATTGAGAAGACGCTGAGCGACGTCGCCGTCACCGACCCGGAGCTGACCTACTCCTCCGCGCCGAAGGAACGTCTGGTCTGAACGAGAACCTGATGGACGGCCCAGTCTCCTGACGGAGCTGGGCCGTCCGTGTTCCGGCCAAGCTCCGATTAGCTGCGCCGGTAGTGCAGGTACACCGTGCCGTTGGTGAAGGCGCGCTGCTCGGTGAGCTTCAGGGTGAGCGCCGCATCGGCGGGAAAGGCCCGCAGTCCGGCCCCGACCACGGTGGGGACGACGAAGAGGTGAAAGTCCTCGACCATGCCGTGCCGGATGGCTTCAGCAGCCGTGGTCGGCCCGAAGATCCCCACCTGGCCGGAGGCTTCCTCGACGACTCGGTGCAGCTCAGCCAGGCCGAGGGAGGGAACCAGTCGTTCGCGCGCGGCATCGAGGTCCCCGCCGGTCAGTGTGCCTGAGACAACGATCTTGTCGATCCCCTGCCACCGCCGGGCGAACTCGCGTTCATCGTCTGACCACTCATCGCGCGGTTCCTGGTTCCAGTACCGCATCAGTTCGTGAGTCTTGCGGCCCAGCACCTCGGCGGACTCCGCCGCCATCTGGTCCAGGTGCCTGGCGAAGATCTCCGCGCTCGGCTCCGCCCACGCGAAGTCGCCGGCGGCGTCCGCCACGAATCCATCCAGCGACATGGTCGCGGTGTAGGTCAGAGTTCCCATCGCGTCCCCGGCCTCCTTCGGCTCGTCAGTGACTCCCGGGGGTCGCCGTGGCCCGGCGGGGCCTGCCGGTGCTCGCCGCCTCGTGCCGCCGCAGCGGCTAGCGTGCGCCTGCCCGTGCACGGAGAATACTGCTCCAGCGATACGGCGGGAAGTCCTCGGGCCAGTGCGCGGTGATGGTGTGCACACCCCGCCAGCTCCTGCGGGCAAAGGAGCTCGCGCTGACGAAAGGCCGGACCGACATGGTCATCGGCGCAGCGCGCAGCCGCCGGATGCGATACCGCCTCCCCACGTGAAAGGACAGGTCGAGGTCGTCGTGCAACTCGGGATCTAGGCGGTGCACCGAGTCGCGCACGACCTCCCAGGCCTCCCGGCGCATCGCGAAGTTCGAGCCGAAGAGCGGCCGGTGCCCCAGGGCCGGCACCGCGGTCATCGCGTAGGCGGCCAGGTAGAGGGCAGCCAGCGGCCGGCGCAGCAGCACCGGACCGTCGTGGAAGCGCGCCGGCCCGGTCACCGCGCCCGCTTCCGGGTACCGCTCGAAGGCGGCGATCACCTCGGCGATCCACGTGGGCGGGGGGAGGCAATCGGCGTCGAGACGCAGGATCAGTTCACCCTGCGCGGCATCGTAACCGCGGGTGCTGGCGGCTGGGATCCCGGGCTCCGCGCAACTGACCACAGCGGCGCCCCATGACCGCGCGGTCTCGGCGGAATCGTCGGTGGAGTTGTTGTCGACGACGACGATCTCCTCGGCCGGGCGGGTCTGCTCCGCGAGCGCCGCCAGGCACCGGGCGAGCATCGCGCTGTCGTCCTTGCAGGGAATCACCACGGACACGGTGGTGATCTGCTCATCCCTGGGGCGTGCTGGCACGGTCCGACGCTACCCGTGGGACGCATCGCCGGCACCTGCTCAGGTCTTCGGCGTAGGTGACGCGAGGGCAACGACGAGAAAGGGGACCGTGCTGACCACAGCACCGCCGATCCACCACGCGGGGCTGTCCACCAGGGTGAGCCCGAAGAGTGTGGTGGCAACGACCAGCCCCATCGCGGCCGGCGGGCTCGCTTGCAGGACCCACCGGCGTGGATGCTCCCGGGGCGGGTTCCCCACCATCAGAGCCAGCACGAAGGCGGGCATGATCGTCACCACCACGCTCGGTACCGGCAGTTCGTCACTGATCGCGAAGCCATGCACCAACAACACCGCCATCGTGAGCATGCCGAGCACAGGGGCAACGACGGGCAGCCAGCGCAGCCTGGCGGGCATCGCGGTCCCCGCTGTCTCCGGTCGAGATGCGTGCGGCGCCGTGCCCACAGGTTCCGTCTCTTTCGATGTGTTCATCGCCCTGGACGCTACCGAGCATCACGCGAGCGCGACTCCGCCTCGGGCGGGAGATCGATCCGACGGCGGGAGGAGATCGCTGGAGCTATCGCAGCTGCTCGGTGATCGCCGTCCACAGGCTGGCGTACGCCTGCGCGACCGGGTGCCGCGCCGCGAAAGCCGCCACCGGGGCACGCTCGTCACCCATGTGCTCCACCACCACGCTGGCCGGGATGACGACGTCGAGGATCTCCGGGTGCTCGGCGGGCAGCTCTTCGGCAGCGCGGCGATGGCTGAGCTTGCGCCGGTCCACCAGGGAGAGGAAGGCCAGGATCGGCGCCGGCTTGGCCGAATCGGCCACGAGCTCGCGCACCTGCCCCAGGGTGCGGAGGGACAACGGCGAAGGCGGCAAGGGGCTCACGATCACGTCGGCGGCTCGCACCGCGTTCTCCGCCACCAGGGAAGCCCCGGGCGGGCAGTCCAGGATGACGGTCTCGTACGTGCCCGAGGCGTCCTTGAGGACTTTCTCCACCCGTCGCTTCGACCCTTTGGCCGCATCGAGCAGGAGTTCGAGCTCGCGGTAGGAGTCATCAGCCGGGAGAACGTCGATCCGGTGCTGCCCCTCGGGGCGAGAGAAGTCAGCCGAACGCACCACATCGGAGATGCTCTTGCCGCCGGTGACCAGCTTGGACACCCCGCCCTTGAGCTTGGGCTTCACGCCCGTGAGGTAGGTGCTGGCGCCCTGCGCGTCCAGGTCCCAGAGGAGAACCGGGCCGGACTTGCTGGCCTCCCAGGCCAGGTTGACCGCGGTCGATGTCTTACCGGAACCACCCTTGGTGGAGTACGTGGCGATGACCTGCATCTCTCGAGCGTAGAAGTGGGCTGATCGCCTCGCCACTGGCGGGTCAGTCGGCGTCCTCGTTCTTGAGCGCTGCTGTGAGCAAGGCGACCAGGGCTTCGAGCTGAATGTCGGTGGACGAGGGGAGATCCTCCTCGGCTGCGCCGTCCAGGGCACGGGCTGCCAGGCCCGACTTGCTGTCGATCAGTGCGGCGATCGTGGCGTCCATGGTCTGTGCGGCGATGATCCGCCACGCCGTGACCGGTTCGGACTGACCGATCCGGTGGATCCGGTCGATCGCCTGGGTCTGCTCGGCGTCGGTCCACGACAGCTCGGCCAGCACCAGGTTCGAGGCCACCTGCAGGTTCAGGCCCACCCCGGCGGCGGTCAGCGAGCACACGGCGACGGCGACCTCGGGATCCTCGGTGAAGGCGGTGATGGCCTTCTCGCGCGCCTTCGGCGTCTGGTCACCGCGGATGGAGGCGAAACCGATCCCCTGGTCGGCGAAGAGCTGCTCCGCCTGGTCCATGACGTCGACGTGCTTGGCGAAGAACACGACCTTGCCGACGTTGCGGGCGAGCTGCGCCGCGTACTGGGCGGCCAGGCCCGCTTTGGCCTGGCCGATCCGCCGCACCATCGTGAAGACGTTCTCGCCCTTGGTCTTGGAGCTCGAGTCCTTGAGCTCGGCGGCCGCCACGCGGCGGGCGAGCGCGTGATCGATTCCCTCGACGTCGTCGCCGGTTCGCGCCTCGAGCGCCGCGTGGTAACGCTGCACCATCCGGCGGGTGAGCACCTCTTCGGCCGCACGGATCGAGCGGCCGGCAGCGTTGTCGATCTCGACGGGCAGGTCCGCCACGCGGCGCGCCGGGATGTCGGCGATCACGTCGACCTTGCGTCGGCGGACGATCCCCATGTCGATGACGCTGGCACGTGCAGCGGCAGAGAAGCCCGGGTCTGCTGGGGTGAGCTCACTGGCCTCGAGGGCAGCCATCAGCGCCCCGAGCGGCTTGTCGTCATCGATCCAGCCGAGCAACTGCCAGATGGCGCGGAAATCTTCGATGTCGTTGATCAGCGGTGTGCCGGTCAACGCCATCATCAGGGGCCGGCCAGCCCGGATGCGGATGCTGTCCGCGACGGTGAGCACGTGTTGGGATCGCTGGGAGCGCTTGTTCTTGATGAAGTGCGCCTCATCGACCACCATGCCGCGGAAGCCGAGCTCGGCCAGCCAGCCGACGTGCCGGTCGAGGAGCTCGTAGTTCACGATCACGACATCCGCAAACCCATCGATGTCGTCACCGTCGCCGTGGACCACGGTGGCCCGGCGCTGCGGCACCCACATCGTGACCTCGTGCGCCCAGTTCGTCTTGACCACGTTGGGCACCACGACGAGCAGCGGGAAGGCATCAGCCGCCTGCGCGGCCAGCAGCGCCTGGGCGGTCTTGCCGAGTCCGGGCTCGTCCGCCAGCAGGAAGGTGCGGTGCCCTTCGGCCGCGGCGGCCACCACCCGGGACTGATGGGGCATCAGGTCCACGCCTGGAGGCACCGGCACCGAGCGGGCGGAGTAGGAGGTCGCCTCGGGCAGGTCCATGCAGGCGGGTGCTCCGGTGGCGGCCTTCTCGAAGGAGCGGAACAACGGTTCGAGCAGCTCCCAGCCGGCGAGGCGGCGGGCGCGCGTCGCCGTGCGCTCGGCTGCGGCCTGGTGATCCGGGGCCAGGAACGGGTTCGCCATCTGCCGGGAGATCACGGACTGCGGCACCACGCGTTTGGTGGCGGCCGGTTCGCCGGCGCTCGGCGCCGTGGGGGCCGAGGGCTCGGGCTCAGGGGGCGGCTCGATTCCGCCGGCGCGCATCACGGTCGCCTTCAGGGTGCGCGCGGCCTCGGACAGCTTGGCGTTCTCGTCGACCAGCGCAAGCAAGGACGTATCCCGGGCGGCGATCTTGGCCAGCATCGTCGCCACACCGTCGAGTCGCTTGAGTTCCTGCGTCCGCCGCGCCTCACTCAGCGTGGCGTCGGCCTTGACCTGTGCCCGCTGCTCCCGCACGAGGAGACCCACGACCTGGAACTTGGTGCGCAGCGCCGGGCGCGTGGGAGGCCGGCGCACCACGCTGTCGAGCTCGCTCGCCAGCCGGGCGAGCACTGCAGTGATCTCCTCGTCGGCAGGGCGGGCGGGGCGGCGGCGCCGAGCGCCGGAGCCCGACCGGGTTCGACCGTTCGCGCCCGATCCGGCGCCCGTGCGAGCGCGACCTGTCCGACGCTGGTCTCCTCGTGCCATCTCTTACCCTTCTTTGTTCCCGCGTGACGACGCCGGTCGAGCGTTCTCACGCCCACTCGTGCCGCACAGGCGTGCACCACACGCCCGGCACCTCACGACGCCGAGCTCCGGCCCGGGGCCACAGGCCCGGAACAGGCACCGGATCATCTCGAAGCGCCCCGCTGAGCGAAGTGCAGGACGTCGGCCTGCCACTGCGGCCGTACCACCAGAATCGAGTGTCGTGCCAACAGCCACCACCGTCGCGGAGCTGACCCGGCCCGGTGTGCGTGCCGGAGCACGAGCGACGGCAAGTGCTTGATCATGCCAGACGTGCCCGGCATCCGGTTGGACCATCGACTCGCCGGCCTCGCCCCGTGGTCAGGGGAAAGATACCAGGCGGAGCTACGACTGCCCCCGCAGCGCCTGAGCCACTCGCCGCTGGATGACCTCATGATGCAGGGCACTCGCTCCCGGCCGCGCGCCGAGATCCCCCACCTCCGCCCGGGTCCCCGTAGGGTCGAGCAGGCGTTGCATCCCGGCTTGGAGCGTGCGCTGGTCGATCTCGGCGCCGCCGGCAAGGGTGAGCAGTGCGGCGCCCTGGTCGAGGGCGCTGAGCAGCGCGCCGAGCTCCTCGCCGGAGAAGTGCTCCTCCGGCGCCAGGTGCTCCTGCGCGATGGCGGTGTAGCCGTCGGTGAGGACCTGCATCCGCCGCGCCATCTCCGCGGAGAGATGCTCGTCGCGCGCGGCCACCGCGATGAACTCCAGCGTGGCCAGGGCAAACCCCCTCATCGCCTCGGTGGTGGCCTCGCCCACGGTCTCTGACGAGGCCGCCCGCTCGAAGACATCCCACCCTCCCTCGGCAAGAGCCGTCTCCAGGTTGAGGTCGACGACTGCGAGGAACAGGGCTGCCTTGCCCGAGAAGTTCGAGTAGACGGCCCCCTTGGAGAAACCGGCCTCGCGCGCGATCACGTCCAGCCGCGCTCCGTGGTAGCCGTCACGGGTGAAGACGGCTCGGGCGGCGAAACACAGCGCCTCTCGAGTCTGTCGCTGCCGATCACGGCGCGACAACGGGTCAGGCAGGGACGTCATGACGCGATCCTACGGTGCGCGTGACGTTGACATACTGAGGGTATCGGAATACCGTTAGTATTCCAATACCCACGGTACTTGAAGGAGATTCATGGCCGAGAACGTGCTCGCCGTCGCTGGACTGACCCGACGGTTCGGGACAGTGGTCGCCAACGACGCCATCTCTCTGCAGGTCCGGGCCGGAGAAGTGGTCGGCCTGCTCGGCCACAACGGCGCGGGCAAGACGACGCTGGCCTCCCAGGTCGTCGGACTCCTCCGTCCGGATGCTGGGAGCATCCACGTCTGCGGCATCGACGCCGTCGCCAAGCCGGCCCTCGCTCGCCGCTACGTGGCGCTGCAGTCCCAAGCCCAAGCCCCTATGGACGGCCTCACCCCGCGCACCGCGATCGAACTCGCCGGACGCATCCGGGGCCTGTCCAGCCGTCGAGCGCGCGCCACGGCCGCAGAACTGGCCGAGGAGCTGGATATCGGGCCATGGCTTGATCGACGCGCCCAACCGGAGGGCCGCGGCCTGTCCGGCGGCATCCGGAGACTGACCGCCTTCGCCATGACCGTGGCCGCCTCTCCGCCGCTCCTCATCCTCGATGAGCCGACCAACGACATCGATGCGTCACGACGACGGCTGCTCTGGACGGCGTTGCGCCGACGCGCCGACGCCGGCGCCGGAGTCCTGCTCGTCACCCACAACGTCACCGAGGCGGAACGCATCGTCGACCAGCTCGTGGTCCTCGATCGCGGCCAGGTCGTCGGCGCCGGCTCTCCCGCAGAGCTGCGAGGTACCCGGGACACCGACCTCCGCATGGAGTTGCACCTGCCGGCCGAGGGCGGCGAACCGGACCTGACCTCGGTGACCGTGAAGCCGCTGCGCCAGCTGCGCGTGGGACGACGTCTCCTGATCACCGTTCCCGCCGAGCAGGCCGCTTCCGCCGTCGCCTGGGCATCCGGCCTACGCGATGCCGCGCAGATCGACAGTTACGCCCTGGCGCCGGCCACTCTCGAGGATGCCTACCTCGCCCTCACCTCATCCGATGACTCTGCTTCCCGAGAGGAACACGCCCGTGTCTGACACGCTCACCACGTCCGATGCCCGTCCCGCACCGGTCCAGGTCAGCCTCTGGACGACGTACCGCACGCTGCTGCGGTGGAACGTGGCCCAGATCGGGGCGCAGCTGCCACTCGTCATCGTCGTTCAGGCGCTCCTGGCGGCCGGGATCATCATCGGTTTCGGCTTCCTCATCCCGGACATCGACCCGGCGACAGCGCTCTTCCTCTCCACCGGAGCGCCGACCGTCCTGTTGCTGACGATCGGTCTGGTCATCGTGCCGCAGGGGGTGGCGCGCGCCCGCATCGACGGGACGTTCACCTACATGCGGTCCCTGCCCCTGGCCCGGCCCCTCCTGCTGGCTGCGGACATGACCGTGTGGCTGCTGATCGCCCTGCCCAGCGTGGCCGTCGGAGTGCTGGTGGCGCGGCTGCGCTACGACCTCGCCTACTCCTTCGACTGGCCGGTGCTGATCGCCGCGGCACTGCTCGTCACGCTCATGGCGACGGCAGTGGGCTATGCGATCGCCGTCAGCCTGCAGCCGATGCTGGCCCAGCTGGTCAGCCAGGTGCTGGTCTTCTTCGTTCTGCTGTTCTCCCCGATCACCTTCCCGGCGAACCAGCTGCCCGCATGGTTCCAGTCCGTGCACGATGTCCTGCCTGCCCGCCCGGGAGCCGATCTCCTGCGCGCAGGACTGGACTCGGCAACCTTTGATGCCAGCCTCCGCGACCTGCTCATCCTGGTGGCCTGGTGCCTCGTCGGGGTCGCGGTGTCTGTGCGTGCGCTGGTCCGCAGGACATAGGTGAGCGGCCCTGCCTCAACCGATCCGGGATTCTGCCGAGGCGAATCCCAGCCACGTGTGACGGTTGTTCCACCAGCACCAGCCGGCCTTCGGAGCCCCCCGGCGCTCCCGCCCGTCCCGTCCCGTCCCGTTGGAGATCCACAGTGCCGGCGTGCGCGCATCGAAGCCCGCGCCCTTGCGCAGGCGTGAACCGATCGTCATGTAGCACGCATTGCGCGCGAGCACACCGGGGGTCTGCAGTGCCCAATGGACGCCTTCGGCGAGGGTGAGCGGCGACCGACCTCGGCTGGCCAGCTCCGCGTCGGCTTCGGCGGGCGAGTCATTGCGCAGGTGGTCGCCGCGGTCCGGCGCGGTGACCGCGTACACGACCGCTTCTGGGAGCTGGACCGCCGCCGTGGGGGCGAAGTCATCCACGTCCGGCATGTCGACCACGACGAAGCCCTCCCGCTCGCCACGGTCGCGGCCCAGGGCAGGAGCGCGGAGGTGCGGGACGAGGACGCTGGGCGGCAGGACGGCCTCCGACACCACGAGCAGCGCCCCCTCCGGAACCTGCTCCTCCAATCGACGCGCGGCCTCCCGCAGGCGGCCCGGGGTCACCTCACCAGAGTCGGAGACGAGGCCCACTGCAATGAGGCGGCGTGCCTGCTCACTCAATGCCGGGAGCGGTGGCGCCCCCGGTACGGGCGGCAGCTGATCCTGCGGACTTGCGGCGGATGTGGGCACAGGTGGCCTCCAAGGCGAGAAGTGGCGCGGGGAATGCTCAACAGATGACGTCGGGGACGTATTCCCATCCGGCGGAACGGCATCACCGCCCCGCCCGTTCGCGGCAGGCCTTGCTGACAGCAGTAGGACCACGTCCCGCCGCGGCTCTACGATCCTCTTCGTGACGACCCCCGAGCCCATGAGCCGCGCCCTTACCCTTGCCACTCTCCCGCGTGCTCGAGGCAGCCTGAGCCTCACGACAGTGGCACTCGGGCTGACCGCGCTCACGGCCTGCGTGCCCGACGCCGGTAGCGACCCTGAGGACGCCACCTCCCCCACGCCTGCCACCGCCGAGTCCGAGCCAACGGATGCCGAGCCCACGGCAACCGCCACGAAGCCGCCGAACCCGAGCGAGGCTCCGGCCGCGCAGGGCCAGGAGCCTGGCGAGGAGGAGCCGCAGGAGGACCCCGCCAACCCGGACCCGCCGCCCGAACTGACCGGGCCGGGCGCACAGGTGGCTCTCGGAGAGACCATCACGGTCCGCCAGAGGGTGGGGATCCTCGACGAGGAGGAAGCCTGGGCCGTGGTGCGCTACACCGTCACCGGCATCGAACCTGGCGACGACAGCCTGATCGACGACCTCGACAACGCGGAGGAGTACCTCGGTGGCAGCGTGTCCTACGTGCGCGGCACGGTCGAGGTGGTGGCGCTCTACGGTGCCGGGATCGGCGGGATCGTGGGGGGCGCCGTGACCGGTGTCCAGGACGACGGGTACCTGACGGCCGGTATCTTCAGCGTGCCGGCGGCCACCGAGGACTGCACCGGGAACTTCCTCGTCACGGGCGCCGGTGTGGGCGACGTCGAGGAGAGCTGCACCGTCGCACTCGCCCTTCCCGGCACCGACGTGGTCGCAGCCGCCTACTACGCCGACGACGTCCTCAGCAGTGACGGCCCCAGCGAGGACCCCTACTACCTCGACCCGGTGGTGTGGCTGCCCTGAGGGGCAGCGAGGCAGCCGGACCGACCGGCCGGTCGGTTTGTCATGTACGGTCAGAGCATGAGTCGACGCGTACCTGTTCCCAGAGCAATGCACGACGTGCTAGGCCGGACTCAGACCCGAGCCGAGATCGTTCTGGTGTCCATCGCAGGTGTCGGAATCGCTGCCATGATTGCCATTGCGGGGGCAGATGTCCTCGCGGCGGCCCCGCTGTGGCGGGCACTCCTGGCCGTTCTTCTGATCGTGGACATCGCCGCAGGCTGCGTCGCCAACTTCACCTCGGGCACCGACACGTACTACGCGGAACGCCCGACCAGTCGCTGGGTCTTCATCCTCGTTCACTGGCATCTGGTGGCGACTGGCCTCCTGCTGGACGTCGCCGTGGTTCCGCTGATCGTGGTCACGGTCTTCGCCTTGCTCTCGGCGACTGTCGTCAACCTGCTGCACGGGCGGCAGCTGCAAGTCGCCGCCGGTGGCCTCCTCCTGACGGTGGGCGTCGTGGGCGTAACCCTGTGGTTGCCCTCGATCGCACCGCCATTCCTGGTCGCGACGGCCGCCATGTTCATCGTGAAGGTCGTCTTGGCGTTCGCAGTCACACACCATCGCCTCGCGCGCGACCCCGCTAGCCAGGCAAGCGGAGAGTGATCATGACGCCGACGCATCGCACCGCACGGGCACACATCCTTGAACAGTCGTTCCTGCTGTTTCTCGCGCACGGGTTCGAGGCCACGAGCATGTCTGACATCGTCCAGGCGAGTGGCATGTCCAAGGGCGCCGTGTACCACCACTTCGCCACCAAGGCTGAGCTGTTCGATGCCGCCATCGATCACTACTTTCTCGACGTCGTCGCACCGGGTGAGCCGATGGAGCATGAACATCAGGGGTTCGAGGTGGCAGTCCGCGCGGTCGCGATGTCCTTGACGGACGGCCTGGCGCACGTGTCCTCACTGAACGCCGACATGACCGCCTATTACCGCTTTTTCCTTTCCGCCACCGAACGAAACCGGCCAGCGGTCCAGGCGGCTCTGGCGGCACGCCTCGAGTCACTCGCCGAAGCGGCGGAACGGGACGCCACGGTCGGCGGTCGACGTGGCGGGCCGGCTCCTCGAACCCTCGCCAGACTGGCGCTCACGACCGTCGAAGGTGCGGCCCTGCTCGCCGCTGTGGATGGGCACGAAGACCTCGCCTACCGCGTCAATGACACGGTCGAGCATTTCCTCGCGCTCGTACGAGCCGGGTGAGGCGCTAGCCGGAGCGGCCTGAGCTGGACCGCAGCATCGAGACCACCACGGGCCCGCCCTCGAGGGTGGATGTCGAGGTCACCCGGAATCCCGCGCCTTCATAGAGCCGGACGTTCCGCTCATCCGAGGTCTCCAGCGCCACCGCGGCACCGTCGACTCGGCTCACGTGCTCGAGTGCCGCCTCGACCAGGGCGCGGCCAAGGCCTCGTCCCTGCCACTCGGGATGCACACCGAGGGTTGCGAGATTCCACGCCGCCTCCGGAGGTGGCGGGGTGACCGCGCCTGCCAGCGCTTCCAGCCTCGATCCGTGCCGTGCCGCAATCTGCTCCTGGAGGGAAGACGACGGTTCAGGAGCCTGCGGCGGGAGCAGTGCAAGCACCCCGTGGAGGTCGTCTTCCACCAGGATCACGCCGTGCTCGAGTGCGTGACCCAAGTACAGGCGTTGCAGCTGTTCCAGTCGGTCGCGATAGGAGTCCTCAGGTATGGACCAGCGGGTCCAGGGATACTCCTCGAAGGCAGCGGCCAGCGTGCGTGCCGCGCCGTCCAGCTCCTCCGGCGTCACTGACCGTATCGAAGGCCACGCCGGCGCCTCACTGGCCATCGCGAACGACTCCTTCTCCCTGCGTGCCACGACCGGGACTCTATCGCCGACTCCTGGGAGAGGTCACTCGCGCGAGCTCCGCGCGCCGTCGGCAGCTGGAGAAGTCACGAGAGCACTGGCGAGTGCGCACCAGGACTGGCGAGTCCCGCTTCGCCGTGGTGTCGGCTACAGCTCGCTGACCTGGCCGGCCTCGACCCGCCAGTGACGGTCGGTCTGGACGGCGGCGAGCATCCGCCGGTCGTGGGTGACCAGCAGCAGTGTCCCGTCATAGGACTGCAGCGCCTGCTCGAGCTGTTCGATGGCCGGCAGATCGAGGTGGTTCGTGGGCTCGTCGAGCACGAGCAGGTTGCTGCCGCGCGCCTGCAACAGCGCCAGGGCCGCACGGGTGCGCTCTCCGGGAGAGAGGTCATCGACGGGGCGGGTGACGTGATCGGCCTTGAGGCCGAACTTGGCCAGCAGGGTGCGCACCTCGGCCGAGGCGAGGTCCGGTACGAGATCCTCGAAGGCCGCCGCGAGGAGCTCGGATCCGGCCAACAGGGAGCGTGCCTGGTCGATCTCTCCGACATGCACGCTCGCCCCGAGGCTCGCTGTGCCTTCGTCCGGGCGCTGGTGGCCGAGCAGGCCGCGCAGCAGCGTCGACTTCCCGGCACCGTTGGGGCCGGTGATACCGATCCGCTCGCCCGCGTTGACCTGGAGGGACACGGGCCCGAGCGTGAAGGTCCCCTGGCGGAACACCGCTGAGCTGAGCGTGGAGACCACCGAGCCGGAGCGCGGTGCGGAGCCAATGGTGAACTCGAGCTGCCACTCCTTGCGCGGTTCCTCCACCTCGTCCAGACGGGCGATTCGGCTCTCCATCTGGCGGACCTTCTGGGCCTGCTTCTCGCTGGACTCGCTGGCGGCCTTGCGCCGGATCTTGTCGTTGTCCGGCGCCTTCTTCATCGCGTTCCGCACGCCCTGGCTGGACCATTCGCGCTGGGTGCGGGCCCGCGAGACGAGGTCGGCTTTCTTGCCGGCGAACTCCTCGTACTTCTCCCGCTGGTGGCGTCGGAGCGTCTCCCGCTCCTCCAGGTAGGAGTCGTAGCCGCCGCCGTACACCCGGTTGGAGCCCTGTGCCAGGTCGAGCTCCAGCACTCGCGTGACACAGCGGGCGAGGAACTCACGGTCGTGACTGATGAGCACCACTCCCCCGCGCAGGCCACGCACGATGGTTTCCAGGCGCTCGAGACCATCGAGGTCGAGGTCGTTCGTGGGTTCATCGAGCAGCACGATGTCGAAGCGGGACAGCAGCAGCGCGGCGAGCCCCACCCGAGCGGCCTGCCCTCCGGAGAGCGAGGTCATCAGGGCGTCCTCCGGGCGGGCCGTGCCCAGTTCGAGGCCGAGTTCGGCGAGCGCGACCGGAAGGCGCTCCTCAAGGTCGGCGGCGCCGCTGGCCAGCCAGCGGTCCAGCGCCGCGGAGTAAATGTCCGCCGGATCGGCTCCGGAGCTGGCCGGCGACGGCTCGCCGAGGGCCTCGGCGGCGGCGTCCATGTCCCTGGTCGCCTGGGCGCAGCCGGTGCGGCGCGCGATGTACTCGGCCACGCTCTCCCCGGCTACGCGTTCGTGCTCCTGAGGCAACCAGCCCACGAAGGCATCGGGCGGTGAGAGCTGGATGGTGCCGCCCTGCGGTTCGTCGACGCCGGCGAGCAGCCGGAGCAGCGTGGACTTCCCGGCACCGTTGGCGCCGACCACCCCGACGACGTCGCCGGGGGCGACGGTCAGGTCGAGGGAGTCGAAGAGGGTGCGGTGGCCGTACCCGCCGGCCAGGCCATGGGCCACGAGGTGTGCGGTCATCGGAGTCAGCGTAGGTGGTGCTGGTCTCTGATCAACACGGATTCCTCGTCGGGGTGGTGCTCGCTGTCCCGAATTGTCCCCCTCCTTTGGGATGATGGAACGACCATCTACTGCTGCCCGGGACGGAGCCTTCGTTGGGACTGTTCGATCGACTCACCGGCCAGACGAAGAGGGCTGAGCCGCCAGGCCGGCAGCACAGGGCCGGCGCACCAGGCCGTCCTCGGTTCGCGGTGATCGATGTCGAGACCACCGGGCTCCACCCAGCTGATGAGCGCATCATCGAGTTCGCCATGGTCCGCGCCGACGAGCACGGCCGGCCGATCGACCATTGGGTCACACGGTTCCATCCCGAGAAGCCCGTGGGCGCAACCCACGTGCACGGTCTGACCGACGCCGACGTCGCCCAGGCTCCGCGCTTCGCGGACCTCGCGCTGACCATCGGACAGGCCCTGCACGGCGTGGTGGTCGTCGCGCACAACGCCGAGTTCGATGTCGGCTTCTTGCGGGCAGAGTTTGCTCGGGCGTCGATGCCGATGCCCCAGTTCACCAGCTATTGCACGCTGCAGGGCAGCACCCTGTATCTCCCCCACCTGCGGCGGCGGAAGCTCGGCGACTGCTGCGCTGCCTTCGGCATCGTGAATCCGCAGGCACATTCGGCACTCGGCGACGCGTACTCCACCGTGGGACTCCTCGAGCGCTACCTCGCACTGGACGCGCAGACCGGCTACGACGCGCCCCTGACGGCGACTCGGGCGTTGTGGCCTGGTGCCCCGGCCATGCCAGCTCCCGGGGCTCCAACCACGCAGGCCCCCGGCGCCTCTGAGCCAACGCGGGCCCCCGCCTCTGAGCCGCCCCAGGCTCAGCCACAGCCACTCGAGCCCCGACAGGCCGGCCTCACCATCACGGAGGAGTTCCGCTCCGCACTCGATCACCTCCATGCCGGTCATCATCTGTTCCTCACCGGCAAGGCGGGAACCGGTAAATCCACGCTGATCCGGCACTACGTAGAGAACTCACACCGGCGCACGCTCACCGTCGCGCCGACGGGGATCGCCGCACTGAATGTCGACGGGTACACCATCCACCGACTGTTCTCCTTCCCTCTCGGCGTGACCGAGGAGACGGTGCGTGATGGCCGCTACTACCCGGGGCGTTTCGCGGCGGCCCTCAAGGAGCTCGACACCCTCATCATCGATGAGGCCTCGATGGTGCGGGCCGACCTCTTCGATGCGCTCACCGCAGCGCTCGAACGCTTCGGTCCGAGGCCGGGCACGCCGTTCGGTGGCGTGCAGCTGGTACTCGTCGGCGATCTCTACCAGTTGCCTCCGGTGGTCACCGATCGTGAAGCGGAGTGGATCGAGCAGCGCTTCGGCACCCCGTTCTTCTTCTCCGCGCGCTCCTTCGACCCGGCGACCTTCCCCGTGGTCGAGCTGACCACCGTGTTCCGTCAGCTCGGCGAGGACCGGCTCGTGCATCTGCTGAACGCGGTCCGGGAGGGGGAACTGCTCGGCGAAGCGCGTGCGGAGCTGAACCGGCGCACCAACCCCGATTTCGAGCCGGATCTGGACGAGTTCTGGTTGACGCTCGCGACCACGAACCGGATCGTCGGCGCCCGCAATCGGCAGATGCTGGAGCGTCTCCCGGGTCCGGTGCAGGTCTTTGCCGCCACCTCCTCCGGGGACACCGACGGCTTCGAACGCCCGACGGAGGACCGGCTCTCGCTCGCCGTCGGCGCGCAAGTGATGCTGCTGAACAACGATCCGGGTGACCGATGGGTCAATGGGACTCTCGGCAAGATCACCGCGATCGGGGCCGACGACGACGGTCCTGTGGTCACGGTGCTTCTGCGCGACGGCCGCACCGAGCAGGTGCGTCAGCACACCTGGGACATCACCCGGCCGAGCGTGAGCGGCGGATCGCTCGTGCACGAGGTCATCGGCACGTTCACGCAGCTGCCGATGAAGCTGGCGTGGGCCATCACGATCCATAAGTCGCAGGGCCAGACTCTCGATCGTGTGGTCGTGGACCTCACGGGCGGAACCTTCGCGAACGGGCAGTTGTACGTGGCGCTGTCGCGCTGCACCAGCCTCAAGGGCCTGGTGCTCAAACGTGATGTGCTCCCCCGGGATCTGAAGTCGGATGTGCGGGTGCGCCGGTATCTCTCCAGCGGTGCCGCCTCGATGGAGACCTTGGGCGAGGCCTATCTGTCGGTGCTCACCGTGGGCACCGATGGGGACCGCTGGCGGCCGCGCCCCGTGGAGATCGCGGTGGTGACCGACGACGGCGATGAGGCCACCACCGTCGTCAACCCCACCTGCGACCTCTACAACGCCAGCGACGACTACGGGCTCACCACGCGGGACGTGCAGCTCGCGCCTCTGCTCGCCGAAGCTTGGCCGGCGCTGAGTTCACTGCTCGCCGGGCGCGTCCCGGTGGGCGTGAACGTGGACCGGCAGCTCGCACAGATCGACTTCGAGCTCAAGCGCAACGGGATCGTGGAACCCATGCCACTGGGTCTCGACGTGCCCGCCGGCCTGCTCAGCACGGATGAAGCCGCGCGCCTGAAGGCGCCGACGGCACTGGAGCGGGCCCGCGCGATTCGTGACGCCGCGCAACGGATACGCCGCTCCGGCGCGGCACTGCCGGACACGGGTACGGCGTTCCGGCAGCTCGTCCACGGTCACGGTTACCTCCTCGCCCGCACCACTGGCGCCACCGGCACCACCGCGCCCACAGGTTTCGTCGTGGGCGGGAACCTCAGTCCTGAGGACGACCCGGCCGATGTCCTGGCCCAGCTGCTCGCCACCACCTGGGAGCGGGTGTTCTCCCCCGATCAGCACGTGGTCGATCGACTGCGCACCGTGGAGCAGCACTATGGCGTGCGCATGCTGCCAGAGGGGTTCGCGGTGGGTGGCCCCGTGGATGCCGAGACGGTGCTGGTGCCCGGGGCGCGGGTGTGCTTCTCGGGCTCGGTCGTCTCGGCCACGCACGGGCCGCTCGACAAGGACCAGCTGCACCGGATGGCCGAGTCGAGCGGACTCGTCGCTGTTCCCACGCTCACGAAAACGCGGACCGATGTGCTGGTGGTCGCCGAGGCCGGGTCCCAATCGGGCAAGGCGAAGAACGCCGCACGGTGGGAGAAGCCGGTGATCGCGGCGGAGGAGTTCTTGGCCTGGGCGGCTCGCGTCTGAGCGTTCTCCCAGAGGAGAGGTGCTCCGCGTGGGGAACGTCGACTCCGACGACGGCGCTCAGCTGGAGCGCTCAGCTGTTCTGGTAGCTGGTCGGGGACAGGCCGTCATCCTCAGCGATCAGGGTCTCCGAGCCCGGCACACGATCGGTGTTGTGCGCGGCGACCGCCAGCCACCCGGAGTCGCCCTGCTCCATCACGAACGTGAAGACTCCGCACCGCGGCCGCGCCTGCTTCTCGCCCGGCGCGGTCTGGCCCGTCAGGGACCACTCGGCGTGCACGATGGCGGCCGACTCCCCCAGCCGGCGCAGCTTGGTGCGCTCCAGCGTCATGGCCGAGTTCCCGAAGATCTTGCGGAAGCCGTAGTCGTGGGCCTGGCGGATCCGCTCGCGGTCCTCCCACCACAGTCCGACCACGTTGACGAAGTCGGCATCCTCGGCGAACAGCTCCGCCAGCGCCGCCGCGTCCGCGCTGTTCCAGGCATCGGTGAATCGGGCGGAGATCTCCTCGGCGCGGTGCATGGCGCTGGTCTCGTCGGCGGTCACGAGACCAGCCTCGCGCCCGCACCGATTCGCTGCCAGTCCAATGTCGGTCAGCGCTACCCTTCGCTGAGGCGACGCGGACGACGACGTCCATTCACTCACGTGAGGAGCGAGCATGCCGCAGTACCTCATTTACTTCCACCAGCAATGGGTGGGCGAGCACGATGCGGAGTGGTTCGCCGAGCGCGGCCGGCTGGTTAACGACGTGGTGGAGGACATGAGGCGTGCTGGTGTCTACGTCTTCGCGGGTGGCGTCGACGAGAATCTCGACCGTGCGTTCAGCGCGGATGCCACGAGCGGCACGCTCACCATCGCTGACGGTCCCTATCGGAGGCACGAGGTGGATCTCGGCGGTCTGACCGTCGTGGATGTCGAGGACGACGACGCCGCGAAGCTGTGGGCGGGCAAGGTCGCTGAGGCCTGCGGTTGGCCGCAGGAGGTCCGCCGGATCTGTTGACCGTAGCGGCCGCCGTTACGCCCGTTCCACGCCAAGGGATGCCGCCAGTTCCTCGGGCGTGATCGCCCCGGGTGAGAGTCCCTCACGGCCGGCCTGCCGGGTCAGCCGGGCCAGGGCCGAGTTGATCGGCGCCGTCCTGCCTATGCGGTGCGCCATGGCGGCGATCTCACCGTTCAGGAAGTCGACCTCGGTGGTTCCGTTTCCCCGGGCGATGGACTGCCAGGTCGAGCCGCCGAGTGTCTCCGGCGCGCCGGGCACGGGTCGCGTCTGGAGGGTGGAACGGAATCGCTTCTCGTCGGCCTCGGAGTTCAGCGTAACTCCCGCGGCCGCGTAGATCTGCTCGGCCTCGGCCCGCACCGCGGAGACGATGCCCGCATCGGGGCTACTGAGCAGCGCCTGGACGGCGTTGCCGAGATTGCCCAGCAGCTTGCGGTACTTCCACGGCATCACGTCCTCGGGCAGCGGCACCTCCAGCTCCGCCCTGGCCCAGTCCTGGGCGATCTCGGCCAGCAGCACACGGTCCTCCTCGGTGGTCAGCTCGGCGGGCACGCGTGCGGTGTGCAGCAGACCGCGGGGCGGGACGCAGCGGAGGATCACCTCCCCCGGGTTCAGCATCACGGCGGGCATCCACACGCACACCCCGTAGACCCGCCGGAACCAGCGCAGGGCGCGGAGTTCAGCGCTGACGCCGTTCAGTGCCGTGAGCAGGGGCAGCTCGCTGCCGGCCGTGCCATCACCGACCGGGGCATCTGCCCAGGCGGCCAACGCCGACTCCGCCTGGTGGCTCTTGGTGGCCAGGACCAGCACATCATCGGGCGTCAGCTCGATCTCCTCCGGCCCCGCGATCGCCACCACCGGGACGGTCACGTCGGCGTCGGGCATGCGGATACGCAAGCCGTGCTCACGCATCCGTTCGAGATGCTCACCTCGGGCAGCCAACACCACTGGGGTGCCCTGGGCCGCGAGCAGTCCGCCGATGCCTCCGCCGATCGCGCCAGCACCGATGATCACGTAGCGATTCGCCATGCGGCTCATTCAACAGCACGGGGCGGAGGGCGCCGTCGGGCCGGGTGCGCTCGGCAGCCAGATCCACCCTTCCTGGCGTGCGATCTCCCTGAGGTCCTCGGGGGGCGGCTCGCAGGCGCCCAGGGAGGCCTCGCGAGTGATGAGCGCAGCGATCACGGCGTCGAGAGCGTTGTCGTCGGCAGCGCAGAGGTCTCGGTGGCCGTTCCAGTCGAGCCATGGAGTCCTCGCCTCAAGCTCGGTCACCAAGCCGAGACGCGCGCCGGCGTTCTTCGTCTCCTTGTAGCCGCGGTGGGGCAGGGACCAGCAGCGCAGCGCGGCCGCTGGGTACACCTCGATCACCGCTCCCGAACCATCGCGCGAGACATCAGTCCCCTGCTCCCGCAGACGTGCTTCGATACCGGCCCACCGCAAGGCCGGATAGGCGATCCGATCGGTGGAGACGCTCAGCGGCGTCAGTCCCGTGCGGCGGTGCACATCTCTGTCCGTGACCCGCATGGCCAGGCTGCGCCGCCAGTCGGAACCCGTCGAGGCCGGGGCGGGCAGTGACGCGGTGGCGTGTGCGCTCACCAGGTCGACGAAGCGCGCCGGCCAGCCCAGCGGCACATCCACCCCGGTTCGGCCGGCGGTCTCGATCGCCGCCACCAGATCCTCGTCAGTCGCTCCCACAAGGACGTGCTCCAGCACTGGGGCGGGATCGTCGCGTAGCACCGCCACGCTGGTCCGCCTGGCCTCAGCAGCGAGATCGATCCCGACGACAATCACTTCGGGAGACTATCCGCCCAGTGCGGTACCGCTTATTCCGATCACGGCCGATCCGTCCAGAGGCCCCACTGGACGCCTGCGGAATCGCGGAACAGGGCAAACCACTGCGTGCCGTCGAGCTCGACTCGTTCTCGCTCGACCTCACCGGCCAGATCTCGCACGCGCGCCAGGGCTGCCTCGAGGTCATCGGTATGCAGATAGACCCGGGTCCCGGAGCTGCGCGCGATCGCCCCTCGCTGGAGGCCGCCCACGTCGGAACCGCCGGCCTGGATCACCCAGTAGTCCGCCTGCAGCTCGGTCCCCCCGAATGCCGGCCGGAAGGTCCACCCAGAGAGGTCAGCATGGAACTGCTGGAACCGCTCGGGCGCATCCGTCTCGACTTCCCACCAGACCACACTCCTGATCATCAACCGCCACCTCCGATGGGCCGGCGCCGGATCGCACGAGGGGCATCCGCCGTGAGTGAGTCGTGGGCTTGCACCATGCGGCTCATTCAACCGCAGGGACGACGGGCGTACCGCGGATCCAGGGGTGCGGCCAGGCGTGCGCGAGAGCTGCCACTGACTTCCAGCGTCGGCCTCGCTCCGCTTCGAGGGCTCGTGCTGCGACGGCGAACTGCCCGGACGTTCCCACCCACTCCGCGCGAGACCGGGTGCGGTCGTCGCCCAGGAACGTATGGGCGAGCGCTCCGAGCGTATGCACGGTGGTGACCTCGTCGATCTGCGCACCGAACTCGTACTCCTCCGGCGACATGAAACGCGTCGAGCCCCACATGCGCCCCATCTCGTTGACCACGGGCGCTCGCTGGTAGAGGTCGAGGTCGCACAGTGTGACGCGGCCGGTGTCCGGGTCGAGCATGACGCTGCCGTCGTAGAGGTCGATCGGCGTCCAGCCACGATCGGCGACGTGCACGTGGAAGTCATAGATCTGCTGCACAGCGGCAGCGCGAGCAGCCGGGGCCAAGGACCGGACCACGTCGGACCTCCCGTACTGCCGGCCGATCGGCACCGCGTCGGTCCACTCGAAGATCAGCACGTGTCCGGATCCGACATCGACGGCCTCACGCAGGGTGACCAGGTTCGGGTGTGCGAGATCGCGGTGGACCTGTCCGGCATGCCGCAGGCGGACGACGGCGTCCTCGACCGCGCCGTCGTATCGCATGGTCGAAGCTCCGGCGTACTTGAGGAACAGCCGCCCCTGCGCACCTTCCACGCCGAAGCAGAGGTTTCCGGAGTCCTGTTCGTCGAAGACTGCGAACACCGCTCCCCAGCGGGCGATGAAGGACAGGTCGTGCGGCGCGTCGAGGCGGACCGGATGGCCGTCCAGTTCGGTGACGAACACCAGATGATGGTAGGCACGGCGCCGATTGCGCCACCAGCGCTTAACGCACCGGGCGACTTGCATCGTTCGAGTCAACGCATTGTCTCCCGCCGCCATCGCAGCCTACGATCGACGAGGTGAGTGCAGAGCCTCCCATTGACGAGCCTGTGAGCGTGGTTCGCCACGATGAATGCTGGGAGCTACAGGCCACCCGCCTCATCGACGAAGTCAGCCGCATCACCCGAGCACGCACCGTTCAACATATCGGAAGCACGGCCGTCCCCGGCCTATCCGCCAAGCCAATCATTGATCTCATGGCGGACGTTGGCGGCGCCGATCGTGACGCGGCAGCACAGAGGCTCACAGAAGCAGGGTTTACCGATTTCGGAGAGATCTCGGAAGGCCGTCGCTACTTGATTCGCCGGTCCGCACCGGCCACCAACGTCCACTTCATCGACGCGTCCTCGTCTCTGTGGAGTGACAATCTCGTTTTCCGTGATTATCTCCGCGCCCATCCCGAGGCCGCGTCGGCCTACGACGAAGCCAAACATAACGCCTCGCGTACGGGCCGACTACTGGCCTATTCGGACGCAAAGGAACCGCTCGTTCGAGAGATCATGAATACCGCTCGCGCTTGGCGCGTCGAGCTCAAGGAAGCGGGTTTCAACCCGGATCAGGCTCGACCATAACGTCAGTCGGTCCGGCCATAAGGCCGACGGTGACTTCCTGGAGACGGATGCGTCGACTGAGCCACCTCGATCCGTGCCCGAGCATGTCAGTGCAGGTACAGATCCGACACGCCCGCCCAGGCGAGCCCGCACCGGCCACGCGTCGCAACGAGCGTGCGGCGGGCGTAGGGGCCGCCCTGCGGGACTTCACATCGACGTGGCTGCGAGCCCGAGGCCGGGGTGCCAGGCTGGGCCAGCCCGAGGCCTTACGGGGACGAGCGACCACCACGTTTGCCCGTGACACTGACGTCAGCCTCCGAAGGCCTCACCGACCTACACGGGCAACTCGACTGAACCCATCACACGTTGAACCGGAACTCCACCACGTCACCGTCAGCCATGACGTAGTCCTTACCCTCCATGCGCATCTTGCCCTTGCTGCGCGCTTCGGCGATGGAGCCCTGCTCCAAGAGCTCGTCGAAGGAGATGACCTCGGCCTTGATGAAGCCCTTCTCGAAGTCGGTGTGGATCACGCCGGCCGCCTGGGGCGCCGTCGCGCCCTGCGGGATGGTCCACGCCCGTGACTCCTTCGGCCCCGCCGTCAGGTAGGTCTGCAGTCCCAGCGTGCGGAAGCCGACGGTGGCGAGCTGATCGAGGCCGGAGACCTCCTGGCCGGACTCGGCGAGCATCTCCGCAGCCTCGTCCTCCTCGAGCTCCACCAGCTCCGACTCGAACTTCGCGTCCAGGAAGATCGCCTCGGCGGGTGCGACCAGCTCGCGCAGCTCGGCCTGCATGGCCTCATCGGCCAGCCCGGCGTCGTCGGTGTTGAACACGTAGATGAAGGGCTTGGACGTCATCAACTGGAAGCTCGCCAGGATCTCGGGGTCCAGCCCGGCCGCCGCGGCGCCCTTGGAGAGCAGCGTGCCTTCCTCCAGCACGGCGAGCGCGCCCTTGGCCGTCTCGAGGACCTCGGGCTCGGCCTTGCGGCCACGCACCTCCTTCTCCAGGCGCGGGATGGCCTTCTCGAGCGTCTGCATATCGGCCAGCACCAGCTCGGTGGCGATGGTCTCGATGTCGTCGGCCGGGGCGACCTTGCCGTTGACATGGATGATGTCGGGGTCAGCGAAGGCGCGAGTCACCTGGCAGATCGCCTCGGCCTCGCGGATGTTGGCCAGGAACTGGTTCCCCAGCCCCTCCCCTTCGGAGGCGCCCTTGACGATCCCGGCGATGTCCACGAACGACACGGTGGCCGGGGTGATCTTCTCCGAACCGAACACCTCGGCGAGCTTCCCCAGCCGGCTGTCGGGCAGCGGGACCACGCCCACATTGGGTTCGATGGTCGCGAAGGGGTAGTTCTCAGCGAGAACAGTCGCGCGGGTCAGGGCGTTGAAGAGGGTCGACTTACCGACGTTGGGCAGTCCGACGATTCCGATGGTGAGGGCCACGTGGCCTGAGTGTACGGGGCGTACCGATCCCACGTACCGCTCGTTGGCGCCTCAAGCGCATGTCCCGCACCATGTGGGGATGCCGTCCACGCCGATCCAGCCGATTCTCACGGCGGATGCACCGTGAACGGCGCCTCGGACTGGGTGAGCACAGCGCTCGGGATCGCCCTCGTGCTCCTCGCCCTCGCAGACGTCGTCCACACGATGTGGCACCCGAGTGGCCAGGGCCGGTTGAGCAAGCTGCTACTGCGGCTGGTCTGGAGGCTCTGCCAACCGTTGGGCGAGCCAGGGCGCCGGGCGTGCGGCCCCGTCGGCATGATGGTCGTCGTCATCAGCTGGGCCGGGCTGGTCCTCGTGGGCTGGGCACTGATCTACTGGCCGCACCTGCCTGGAGGCTTTTCGTTCGACCCGGGGACGACGCCTGCGGACCCCGCCTTCCTCGATGCGCTCTACATCTCCGCCGTGGTGCTCTCCACTCTCGGTTTCGGGGACGTCGTCCCGGCGGGTGTTCCGATCAGGATGGTCGCGCCACTGGAGAGCCTGATCGGCTTCGCACTCCTGACAGCGGCCGTCTCTTGGGTGCTGCAGGTCTACCCCGCTCTCACCCGGCGCCGGACGCTCTCCTTGCAGCTCGATGCGCTTCGCACTGCCAAGACCCATGAGCAGTTGGGGCAGCTGAGCCCGGTGACTGCGGCCTCACTGCTACGGGCCATCTCCGATGGCCTCAGCGGGATCCGGGTGGACTACACGCAATACGTCGAGACCTACTACTTCCGCGACTCCGATCGGGCCACCTCCCTGGGTGCCACGCTCCCCTACGCTCACGAACTCGCCCTGGCGGCCAAGGAATGCGACTCGGGCGACCTCCAGCACAGCGGCACTGTGCTGGAGAACTCCGTGGACGAACTCGCCCGGCTCATCGATCGACAGTACTTCCGCGCCGGCGGTGACACTGCCACGATCCTTACCCGCTTCCGCCGCGATCAGGCAGACGTCTGAGTCCGCGCTGCCAATGCGCAAGCCCGGGGCATGGGTCAGAATCCGAGTATGGACATCGCCGACAACGGACCACACCCGAACGCCTTCGACCTGGAGACGGCCACGCGGGAGAACCCCAACTACCGCACGGTCGCCTGGACCGGTAAGCACCTCCAGGTGACCCTGATGTCGATCGAGCCGGGCGCGGCGATCGGCCTGGAAGTGCACTACGGCACCGACCAGTTCCTGCGCGTCGACGCCGGCAAGGGTCGCGCCAAGATGGGCCCCACCAAGGACGACCTCTCCTTCCAGCAGGACGTTGAGGACGGCTGGAGCATCCAGGTGCCCGCCGGAACGTGGCACGACGTGGAGAACACCGGTGACGAGCCGCTGCGCCTCTACGCCATCTACGCCCCCACGCATCACGCGAAGGGCATCGTGCAGGAGACCCCTGACGACGCCGAGCGGGACGAGGAGCAGGGCCGGGACGAGCCGCCGTCCTGGGTGGAGGAAGTGGACGAGAAGGGCGAGGACAGCGCCTGACGGCGGCGTCCCGCCCCGAACTCAAGGAGGGGATGTGCCCCACGTCGAGTCGGCGCTCAGGAGCGCCTCTGAAGAAGCTGCGGCCCATGAGAAGGGCCGCTCTGCCCATCTGCTGATCCACGACGGTCCGCTGCGCCAGACGATCATTGCGCTCCAGGCCGGCCACGTGCTCGCCGAACACAACTCGCCTCCGGCCGCCAGCATGTATCTGTTGCGCGGCCGGGTGCGGGTGACGGGTCAGGACGACTCGGAGGTGACGCAGGGGCAGATCGTGGCGCTCACCCACGTGCGCCACGGGGTCGAGGCCCTGGAGGATTCGGTCTTCCTGCTCACCACCGTGACGAGCCAGAGCGGCGAGAGCCACGGGGACAGCCCCGAGAGCGGGCACCAGCACTAGGCGACCGGAGGGAGGTCGCGCCTCCCGAGGATGTCAGTGGTACCTGAGAGGGTGCCTGCATGGACTTGCCGACCGTTGTGCTCGTTGTTCTCGCTCTGGCCGTGGGGGTGACGCTGGGCTATGCCCTGGCGGTGGCGCGCCGTGGCAACGGTGCCGACCTGGCCCGGCTGGGCGCTGCCACTGCGGCCGCTGAGGCGCGTGCAGAGCGACTCGCCGAGGAGGTCGAGCAGCTGCATGCCCGAGCACGGCAGGATCACGACGTCCTCCAGGCTCTCGCCCCCGTCCAGGCCGCTCTGGGGCAGGTGGGCGAACACGTGGCCCAGTTGGAGAAAGAACGTTCCCAGCAGTTCGCGGTACTCAACGAGCAGCTCCACCACGCCCGGCGCTCCGAAGCCGAGCTCCAGGCGGCGACGACGCAACTGGAATCCGCTCTGCGCTCGACCTCAGCCCGCGGCCAGTGGGGCGAGGTGGAACTGCGCCGGGTGCTTGAGGCCGCGGGGATGATGCGGCACGTCGACTTCACCGAGCAGCGAGCACTACCGGGCGCGCAGGGCGCCGGGCGCGGACGGCCCGACGTCGTTGTCCAGCTTCCCGGCGAGCGCTATCTGGCCATCGACGCCAAAGTGCCCATGGACGCCTACCTGGAGGCCGCAGCCATCGGCGACCGCGCTACCGGTGAGGACGCCGAGCGGCGGGAGCGCCTGCTCGCCGAGCACGCCAAGGCGTTGCGCGCGCATGTGGATGCCCTCGCCTCTCGCGGCTACCACGAGCAGCTCACGCACTCCCCTGAGCTGGTCGTCATGTTCCTGCCGTCGGAGGGCCTGCTTGCGGCAGCTTTGGAGGCGGATCCCACCCTCCTGGAGCGGGCCATGCGACTCGGGGTGGCGCCGACGTCTCCCGCCTCGCTGCTGGCGCTGCTCCGCACGGTCGCCGCGGTCTGGTCCACCGAGCGGATCAGCGTCGAGGCGGAGGAACTGCTGGCACTGGGCCGGACGCTCTACGACCGGCTCGGGTCGGTGGCCGGACATCTGGGCTCCCTCGGGCGGTCGCTGCGCTCCAGCGTGCAGCACTACAACAAAGCGGTGGCCTCCATGGAGAACCGGCTTCTGGTGACCGCCCGCGGCCTCGAATCCGTGGCGCGCGAGGACATCCAGGTGGATCCGATCTCCTCCGACGATGCCCAACTTCGCGAGTTCACCGCTGTCGAGCTGCCAGGGCAGGCCGAGTACGGCAAGGACACGGGCCGCCCCGGCGCGCCAGGCGGCAGCGCGCACTCGGTCGAGGGTTCGACCGAAGCGCGCCGCGCCGGCTAGACCGCGATCAGACCGAAGTACCCCATACCCATTACCCCGCGGTACCCCTCGAAGTACGCGCGACGTTGACGGGCGGCCATCTCGCGAACTTCCGGCGAGTCAGGATGGGTCGCGGGATGGTCACTGAGCCAGCGGGCGTAGCACGCGGCAAAACCCGATTCGAACTCGTCCCACTCGCCCAACGTGGCCTCGAAGACGTGGACCGGACTGAAGCCCTCCTCGGCCGCGACCTCCAGGACCGCCGCGAGGGTCTGGAACTCCTCGGCGATCCCGGAGAGCGCCGCCATCGCCGCCTCGGTCGGCGGAGCCGACCAGATCGCCTCGCCATAGACGAGCCGGCCACCAGGCGGCAGCACCTGACGAAGCGCCCGGAGCGCGGAACGATAGTCCAGCGGCTGCGGCGAACTGGAGGTCTGACTCCAGATGTGGCTCGCGCCCACGCAGATCGCATGTGCGGCCTCGGCCGGAAGTTCCGTCCGCACATCCGCGACCCGCAGATCCACCCGATCGTGCAGGCCGCGAGCACGCGCCAGCGTCCGCCCGTGCGCGATCGCACCCTCATCGAGGTCAAGCCCGAGACCGCGCGCAGCCGGGTCCGCTTCGAGCGTGCGCAGTAGCAGCTCACCCCACCCGCAACCCGCATCGACCACCGAGTAGCTCCGTTCGTCAGCAGCGGAGAGGTGATCACCCGAGGCGAGAAAAGCGGACAGGACGTCGGCCCGCCGCTCGGAGAGCGGAGCCATGAACGTGAGGTCTTCATGCGGTGGTGCGAGCTGGATTCCCATGCCATGGACTGTCTCCACCGCAAGGCACACGGTCAACGTATTTCTTCGGCCGAGCGCATCAGAGTTCTGGGCAGGCTGCCGCCATCCATCGCATACCGCCCCGCTGACGTCGCACACCACCCGGCGTTTCATGCATGATGCACCTATGACTGATCGCTCTACGCCTCGCCAACTGGCCGACGCCTACGTTCATGAACTCGCCGCACTCGATCCTTCGGTGGCCACCGGTCTCGGCCTGAACCCCGCCGATGACCGCATGCCGGACTTCTCCCCCGCCGGCCACGAAGCGCGCAACGAGCTCGCCCGCACGGTGCTCCAGGAGCTGGACGAGCTCGAAGCCGCCTCGGGCGAGTTCGACGCCCTGGAACAGCGCTGCGCCACCTTGCTGCGCGACCGCCTGGGCGTCCAGCTCGAGGCCGCCGACGCCGGCGAGCACCTGCGCCCGCTGCGCAACATCGCCTCCCCCATCCACGGCGCTCGCTCGATCTTCCTGATGATGCCCGCGGCCACCGCCGAGGACTGGGGCGTCATCGCCCGCCGCATGGCGCAGTTTCCGCAGGCATACGCCTCCCTGACCGAGGCCCTTGAAGAAGGCCGCCGTCGCGGGCTGCTCTCCGCCCCGCTGCAGGTGGAGACGGTGGCCGGACAGATCGGCGAGTGGATCGGTTCGGGTGAAGCGGGCGCCACCTCCTGGTTCCACGACTTCGTCACCCGGGGCGCCGAGATCGCCCCAGAGCTCCGCGAGGACCTGCACGCCGCCGCCGACGCCGCGGCCGCAGCCGTGGCCGGGATGCAGACCTACCTGCGCGAGACCTACCTTCCCGCCGCGCACGGCACCCCCGACGCGGTGGGCCGCGAGCGCTACCTGCTCGGCGCACGCCGCGTGATGGGCTCAGCGATCGACCCCGAGGAGGTCTACGCCTGGGGCTGGGCCGAATACCAGCGCCTGAACGCCGAGATGCAGCAGCTGGCCGAGAAGATCCGGCCGGGCTCCACCCCCGTGGAGGTCATGCGCTGGCTGGACGAGAACGGCCGCAGCGTCGAGGGCGAGCAGGAGGTGCAGCGCTGGCTGCAGGACATGATGGACGGCGCCATCGAGGAACTCGACGGCACCCACTTCGACATCGCCGAGCCGATCAAGCAGGTCGAGGCGATGATCGCCCCGGCCGGCTCGGCCGCTGCGCCGTACTACACCCGCCCCTCGGTCGACTTCTCCCGGCCGGGCCGCACCTGGCTCCCCACGCTGGGCCGCACCAGCTTCCCCGTCTACGACCTGGTCTCCACCTGGTACCACGAGGGCGTCCCGGGCCATCACCTGCAGCTCGCGCAGTGGGCCTACGTGGCGCCGCAGCTCTCGATCTACCAGACCACCCTGGGTTCCTCCTCCGGCGCCACTGAGGGCTGGGCGCTGTACGCCGAGCGCCTCATGGACGAGCTCGGCTACCTCGACGACGAAGAACGCATGGGCTACCTCGACGCCCAGATGATGCGCGCCGTGCGCGTGGTGATCGACATCGGCATGCACCTGCAGTTCGAGATCCCGGACGATTCACCGCTTGCTCCCGGTCAGCAGTGGACGCCGCAACTGGCCGGTGACTTCTTCAAGGCGCACTCCGGCCGCCCGCACGACTTCATCGACTCCGAGATCGTGCGCTACCTCGGCTGGCCGGGGCAGGCCATCAGTTACAAGCTCGGTGAACGCTCCTGGCTGGCCGGGCGCGAAGCCGCCCGCCAGGCTCACGCCGCGCGCGGCGAGGAGCTCGACCTGAAGTCCTGGCACATGGCGGCGTTGTCCCTGGGCGCCCTCGGCCTGGACGACCTCGAGCGGGAGCTCGCCCAGCTGTAGGTCGCTACCGTCACGCTGACTGCCGCCTGGTGGAGCCGATGCCTCGCGCGCGTGCGTCATCGAATGACATAGGCGGCAGTCAGCGCAATCGGGCCCGTGAGCGTGACCCGTCGATGGGACGCCGGATGGTTCCGGCTCACACCTTGCGGCATACGAAGATCGCGGTACCAGGCAGGATTCGGCCCCGCTCGGGACCCCAGCCGCCCCACACCTGCACGTTGCCCTGCGGCCACTCCGGTTCCACCAGATCCTCGATCACGAAGCCTGAACCGGTCACCTCACGCACATGGTCCCCGAGCGTGCGGTGGAACTCGGCGTAGAGGGGCTCGCCGGCCTCATCACGTTCCACATAGGGCGTGCGGTCGAAATAAGCGCGGATCGCAGTCAGGCCACGCGAGGTCGGATCATCGGGGAAGGCCCAGCGAATCGGGTGGGTGACCGCGAAGACCCACCGACCGCCTGGGCGCAGCACCCGGGCCACCTCGGCGTGAACGGTGGCCGCGTCGGGCACGAAGGGGATGGCGCCGAAGGCCGTGAAGGCGTGATCGAAGCTTGCGTCGTCAAGCGGGAGGTCGCGCGCATCGGCGCAGACTGTCGGAACGCTGATGCCCGTCGCGGCGTCGAGCTCGGCCGATCGCTCCAGCATCCCCGGCGAGATATCCGTGGCCAGCACGGTCGCGCCCTGCTGGGCAAGCCAGCGGGAGCACTGCGCGGCGCCGGCGCCCACTTCGAGCACCTCTTCGCCGCGCAGCTCCGCCGCCGGTCCCAGCAGCCGGGCCTCGGATTCACGCAGCCCCTCGGGGCACCAGCAGAAGTCGGCCGCGCCCAGGAAGTCACCATGCTCGACGAGATACTCCGCGCTCGTCTCGGTCCACCAGCGCCCAGTCGCCGCCACCGCAGCATCGCCGTCGACCGACTCGTATCCTGCGACAGCCAGTTCTCGCGATCGGGTCTGGCTCGACACTTCGTCCATCCGCTGCTCTCCCATCTTCCGATTGTGGTCAGCTTGCGCCGCAATCGGTGCCAGAATCAGCCGTCAAAGCGGCGCAAAGTGACCACAACCGCACAAGACGAGTGCTGAGGCGGCGGCGCCTGTCCCGGGCTCGGCGGTCCCAAGCTCGGCGGCGCCGGGCTGGCGCGGGCTGCGGAGCCTAGCGCGCGTCGGCTGCGGCGCGGCGGCGATGGCCGTGGTCGACGTCCTGCCCCGCGGCCTTGAGGTCGGAACGCAGGTTCTTCGGCAAGGAGAACCCGATGTCCTCGGTAGCGGTGCGCACCTCGTCCAGGCCGGTGTAGCCCAGCGACTGCAAGTGCTCGACCACGTTGCGCACCAGCAGCTCGGGCACCGAGGCCCCGGAGGTGACGCCCACGGTGGTGGCGTCATCGAACCAGGAGTTGTCGATCTCACCGGCGGTGTCCACGCGGTAGGAGGCGCGCGCACCGGCCTCCAGTGCCACCTCCACCAGGCGCACCGAGTTCGAGGAGTTCGCTGATCCCACCACCACAACCACGTCGCACTCGGGCGCCATCTGCTTCACGGCCACCTGGCGGTTCTGCGTCGCGTAGCAGATGTCGTCGCTCGGGGGGTCCTGCAAGTGCGGGAACCGTTCGCGCAGCAGGCGCACGGTCTGCATCGTCTCGTCCACCGAGAGCGTGGTCTGGGAGAGCCAGATGACCCGCTCGGGGTCGCGCACCTGCACCTGGTCCACCTCGTGCGGGCCGTTGACCACCTGGATGTGGTCGGGCGCCTCGCCGTAGGTGCCCTCGACCTCTTCGTGGTCGTCGTGCCCGATGAGCAGGATGTCGTAATCCTCGCGGGCGAAGCGCACCGCTTCCTTGTGCACTTTGGTCACCAGCGGGCAGGTGGCGTCGATGGCGCTGAGATTGCGGGCCGCGGCCTGGGCATGCACCGCCGGGGAGACGCCGTGCGCGGAGAAGACCACGCGAGCACCCTCGGGCACCTCGTCGGCCTCGTTGACGAAGATCGCGCCCCGTTCGGTCAACGTCTCGACCACGAGCTTGTTGTGCACGATCTCCTTGCGCACGTAGATCGGCGCGCCGTAGAGCTCGAGCGCCTTCTCCACGGCATCCACTGCGCGGTCGACGCCGGCGCAGTATCCGCGCGGGGCGGCGAGCAGGATCCGTTTGCCGTCCTGCGCCGGCACTGATTGCAAGGCGGCAGGGAAGGCTCCGGCGCCCGCGAGAGAGACGGGACCGTCGGAGTCACGAACGGGGATCTGCGTCCCCAGCGCCTGGGTACTCATCGACTCCAGCCTACGTGGGACATGCCGGTCGCGGGAGGCAGTGTGAGGGCTCGCGCACCACCACACGCCCATCGGGCACGTGCACGGCACCGCAACGGGCCCATCGGGCACGTCTGTGGCTCCATAGCCGCCTGTCGGTACCCCGTGGGACGATGTGCCCCATGCGTAACCTCCTCGAGCCAGACCCCACCCTTCTGCCCGCCGAGCTCGACACGCCGAGCCGTCAGGCCCTCGAGGCCGGTGCTGATCCGCGTGAGGTCGCCGCGGCCCAGCCAGCGGCCTCCCTGCCCTGGGCGCATCTGGCGCGGCAGTCCCTCGACGCCGGCGATCCGGTGGCGGCCTATGCTTTTGCGCGCACGGGCTATCACCGCGGCCTGGACGCGCTACGCAAGTCCGGTTGGCGCGGCACTGGCCCCGTCCCGGCCTCTCACCTGCCCAATCAGGGGGTTCTCCTGGCCATCCACGCCCTCGGTGAGGCGGCGGGCGCCATCGGTGAGGAACCGGAACAAGAACGCTGCGCCACGCTGCTGAACGACTGCGACCCCAGCGCCCGCGAGGTCATGGGACTGGCATGAACGCTCAGGCCCACGCATGAGTGCCCAGCCACCGGGCCAGGCTCCGCGCACCGCTCCGGCGACCACGGGCGCGCAGCTTCCCACGCTCGCCCGAGAGACCACTGCGGAGAATCCGTGGCCGGTCCGTGAGCTCTCCCCCAAGATCCAGGGCTACATCGCCAAGATGGATCCGGTCTGGGTGGAGGGGCAGGTCATCCAGTTCAAGGAAGTGGCCCGGATCGGTCTGGCTTTCTTGACGCTGCGCGATGTCGAGGCGGAGATGTCGCTGCCGGTCACCGTGCGCACCACGTACTTGAGGTCTGCCGGCCTGGAGCCGAAGCCGGGCGACCGGGTGGTACTGCACGCCAAGCCGGGCTTCTGGCCCAAATCCGGGTCCTTCCAACTCGACGCGCGGGAGATCCGGGCGGTGGGCATCGGCGAGCTGCTCGCGCGCATCGAGCATCTCAAGGGCATCCTGCGGTCCGAAGGGCTCTTCGACGAGCAACGCAAGAAGCCATTGCCCTTCGTGCCGCAGCTGGTCGGTCTGGTCACCGGCCAAGGCGGCGACGCCGAGCACGACGTTGTCAACAACGCACGGCGCCGCTGGCCCGGGGTACGTTTCGCCATCCGGCACGCTGCCGTGCAAGGCGCTGGTGCGGCCGCAGCGGTCACCGCAGCGCTCCAGGAGCTGGACGCCGACCCCGAGGTGGATGTGATCGTCATCGCCCGCGGCGGCGGGAACGTCGAACATCTCCTGCCCTTCTCCGACGAGCGCCTGCTGCGAGCCGTCGCGGCCGCACCCACCCCGGTGGTCTCGGCGATCGGTCACGAACAGGATCGCCCGCTGCTGGACGAGGTCGCGGACTTCCGCGCCTCCACCCCCACCGATGCCGGCAAGCGCATCGTGCCGGATCTGGCCGAGGAGACGCGTGGCCTCACCCAGGCTCGAGGCCGGATCCGCCAGGCCGTCGAGGCGCGCCTGCGGGCAGAGTCAGAACGGCTCGCCGCGCTGCGCTCACGGCCGGCCATGGCTGACCCCCAGGTCCTTCTGGATCGCCATCGCGAGCAGATCTCGGCAGCACAGGTCTCGGCGCGGCGGTGCATGGCCTGGGCGTTGCAGCGCGCTGATGGTGAGCTGGAGGGGCACCGCGGCCGACTGCGAGCGCTCTCACCGGCCGCCACGCTCGAACGGGGTTACGCGGTCCTGCGCACCCATGAGGGCACCGTAGTGCGCTCCCCGGGCGATGTGGAGCCGGGCGACCAGCTCGAAGCTCTGCTCGCCCACGGCAGGATCGCCGTGGAGGTCGGGATGCACGAGGACGACGAATGGCTCGAGGAGCAGGCGCCATGAGCGTGCGAGACCACCGGCGGTCAACGATGATCAGGCTCACCGCGCACCTGGGTGCGCCCGTGCACGATGGGAGGATGTGAGGCGTGAGCAATCCGCAGCACTCAGCAGAGGCCCCCGTGGGCCCACCCGTGGAGAACCTCTCCTACGAGCAGGCCCGGGACGAACTGGTCGAGGTCGTGCGCAGACTGGAGACCGGCCAAGCACCCCTGGAGCAGTCCTTGGCGCTGTGGGAGCGCGGCGAAGCGCTCGCCACGCGCTGCCAGCAGTGGCTCGACACCGCCCAAGCACGCCTGGAAGCCGCCCGTGCCTCCAGTGAGAGCGCCGCGCAGGGCGAGGGCGCAGGCTCAGACACAGGAGGCCGCGAGTGAGCGCCTGGGTAATCGGTGAGGCACTCATCGACATCGTCCAGCACGCCGGCGCCGAACCGGTCGAGCACCCGGGTGGCTCGCCCGCCAATGTGGCGCTGGGCCTGGCTCGCCTCGGGCGCGAGACCGAACTGGTCACGTGGATCGGAACAGACGCCCGGGGAGAAGCCATCCGGGAGCACCTCCGTGACTCAGGTGTGCGGCTCTCGGCGCGATCGACGGACGCCGCCCGCACCTCGACCGCCCTGGCGCGGATCGGCGGCGACGGCGCCGCCGACTACGTCTTCGACCTCGACTGGTCCCTGCCGGTCCAGCACCCGGGCTCTCCACCCCGGGTCGTCCACACCGGTTCGATCGCGTCGGTGCTGGAGCCCGGGGCAGGCGCCGTCGCGACCATGGTCGAGGCGCAGCGTGCGACGTCGACCATCACGTATGACCCCAATGCCCGCCCCCAGATCATGACCGATCACGCAGCCGCCCTTGCCGCCGTCGAGGCGCAGGTGGGGCGTTCGGATGTCGTGAAGGCGTCCGATGAGGACCTGGAGTGGCTCTACCCCGGCATTGATCCCCTGCGCAGTGCCGCCACCTGGCTCGAGAGCGGCCCGGCCATGGTCGTGGTCACCCGAGGGGCCCAGGGATCCTGGGCGCGCACCTCCGCCGGGGTCGAAGCCGCCGCTCCCCCGCGTCCGGTGCAGGTGGCCGACACCGTCGGCGCCGGCGACTCCCTGATGGGTGCCCTCATCGACGGACTCTGGGACGCTCAGCTACTCGGCGCCGAGCACCGGGACGCGCTCCACGCCGTCGACGCGCCACTGTTGCGCAGAATCCTCGACCACGCTGCCGCGGTCGCGGCCATCACCTGCTCACGCCCGGGTGCCGACCCGCCCAGCCGCGCCGAGCTCGCAGAATGGAACGGATCATGACCAACTCCACCGCCACTATCTCGCCCACCCCGGCTCAGGCCTGGCAGCGCCTGCAAGAAGGCAACGCCCGCTTCGTGGCCGACGAGATGCTCCACCCCTCCCAGGGCGCGGCCCGGCGCACCGAGGTCGCTGCGGCTCAGCATCCGCAGGCAGTGCTGCTCGGCTGCTCGGACTCCCGTGTGGCGGCCGAGATCATCTTCGACCAGGGGCTGGGGGATCTGTTCGTGGTGCGGACCGCCGGCCACGTGCTCGACGCCTCGGTGATCGGCTCCGTGGAGTACGGCGTGGAGGTGCTCGGCGCTCCGCTGGTGGTGGTGCTCGGGCACGACCGCTGTGGCGCCGTGGGCGCGGCCGCGGAGGCACTGCTCAGCGGGCAGATGCCCACCGGGTTCATCCGCTCCGTGGTCGACCGCGTCATCCCCTCGCTGCTGACCGAGCCGCGCCTCGGTCCCGCCGAGGGCGAGGACGTCGCCGGCGCAGTTCCCGGCGAGCCGGCACAGCGCAGCCGTGAGCTCTCCCTCCCCGATGAGGACGTGCTGCGTCGCCGCCATGTGCGCACCACGGTGCAGATGCTGCGGGACTACTCCACCTCTCTGTCCGAGTCCATCGAGACGGGCCGTGTCGGCATCGTGGGTGTGGAGTACACCCTCGCGGACGGCACGGCCCACCTCGTGGAGGAGCTCGGCGAGGTCAGCTGACGTCGATCCCCTCCAGCAGTTCGGTGACGAGCGCGGCCACCCGCGATCGCTCCGAGCGGGTGAGGGTCACGTGCGCGAAGAGGTCGCGGCCCTTGAGCGCCTCCACCACCGCGGCCACCCCGTCGTGGCGGCCGACGCGGAGGTTGTCGCGCTGGGCGATGTCATGGGTGATGATGACCTTGGAGTTCTGGCCGATACGCGAGAGCACGGTGAGCAGCACGTTGCGCTCCAGGGACTGGCCCTCGTCCACGATCACCCAGGCGTCGTGCAGGGAACGCCCGCGGATGTGGGTCAGGGGCAGCACCTCGAGCATGCCGCGGGCCAGCACCTCGTCGAGTACCTCCGGGGCCACCAGCGCCCCGAGGGTGTCGTAGACGGCGTCGGTCCAAGGATTCATCTTCTCGTTCTGATCGCCGGGCAGGTAGCCGAGTTCCTGGCCGCCCACCGCGTACAGCGGGCGGAAGACGATGACCTTGCGATGCTCCTGGCGCTCGAGCACCGCCTCCAGCCCGGCGCACAGCGCGAGTGCTGACTTCCCGGTTCCCGCCCGTCCGCCGAGAGAGACGATGCCGATCTCGGGGTTGGTGAGGTGCTCGATGGCCAGGCGCTGTTCGGCGCTGCGCCCCCGCACCCCGAAGACCTCCCGGTCGCCGCGCACCAGCCGCACCACCGGTTCCGGGGTGGCGCTGCCGGTGACGATCTTGCCGAGTGCAGAGCCGCCCGGAGCGTGCAGCACCACGCCGGTGTTGACGGGAGCCTCGCTCAGCCGGCCCGGGGTGGCGAGCTCGGCCACGATGACCTCGCCGGCCTCCCAGAGCTGGCTCATCTCCGAGTCGGTGAGCTCGGCGTGTGCCATGCCGGTCCATCCCGAGTCGATCACCTGCTGCGCGCGGTACTCCTCGGCGTGCAAGCCCACCGCGGAGGCCTTGACGCGCATGGGCAGGTCCTTGGAGACCACCGTGACGGAGTGCCCCTCACTGGCGAGGTTCGCCGCCACAGCCAGGATCCGGGTGTCGTTGTCGCCCAGACGCAGGCCCGAGGGGAGGACCTGGTCATCGGAGTGATTGAGTTCCACGCGCACCGTGCCGCCGTCATCTCCCACCGGCACTGGTTGGTCGAGCTTGCCGTGCTTGACCCGCAGGTCGTCCAGCAGGCGCAGGGCCGAACGGGCGAAGTACCCCAGTTCGCTGTGGTGACGCTTGGCTTCGAGTTCCGTGACCACCACAACCGGCAGGACGACGTCGTGTTCCGCGAAGCGCAGGAGAGCGCGCGGGTCGGAGAGCAGAACCGAGGTGTCCAGCACATAGGTGCGCAGGGCAGTACCGGTCGGTTCGGCGACGCCTAGCGCTGCGGCGACATCGGTTCCCGCGGGCGGTGCGGTGTCCGGCTCGATCGCTGCTGTGCCGAGCTGGGCGGTGGCGCTGGTGACGGGATCAGTGCTCACGATGTCTCCTCTCGGCGCGCCTAGCACGCCGATTCTCAGCCCGCGTGCCGGTAGGGACGCGGTATCCGGTGGGAGAGGTCACCAGCCACCTGGGGTGGGGCCGGCGGCCCCTCCCATCCGCAGCGGAGAGCTGCATGGGCTGAACCTCCCGGAGGACGGCGGGTATGCCGTCCGTCACAGGGGAAGTTACGCCTGGCGGTCTCGATCACCACCGTGACACGCGCTGCGGGGCGCAGATGTCATCCACTGTTCACATTCATCCGGGGCCTCCCCCGGATGAAAGCCCCCACACCACGCCGTTCGCTCAGCGGCCCATGCGGCGTTCGCGCTGGGAGTAGTCGCGCAGTGCGCGCAGGAAGTCGGTGCGCCGGAAATCCGGCCAGAAGGCCTCACAGAAGTAATACTCGCTGTGCACCGATTGCCAGAGCAGGAACCCGCCCACCCGTTGCTCTCCCGAGGTGCGGATCACCAGATCGGGATCGGGCTGGCCCTTCGTGTAGAGGTGGTCGGCGATGTCGGCCACAGTGAGCGAGTCGGCCACCTCGTCCAGGCTGCGCCCCTGGGCGGCAGCGCTGCGCAGTAAGGACCGCACGGCATCGGCGATCTCGTCACGCCCGCCATAGCCGATGGCGACGTTCACGTGCAGGCCGGTCACCTCGGCAGTCGAGGCCTCAGCATCACGGAGGCGATCGGCCAGCGACTCGGGCAGCAGATCGAAGGACCCCACGACCGCGATCCGCCACTTACCGGCCGAGGCAAGGGTTTCGACCGCCTCGACGATGATGTCCAGCAGATCGGCGACCTCGTCGGGATCGCGGCGGAGGTTGTCAGTCGAGAGCATCCAGAGAGTGGCAACCTCCACGCCCACTTCCTCGCACCAGCTGAGCAGGTCGAAGATCTTGTCCGCCCCGCGCCGGTGCCCGTGCGCAGCCGGCTTGCCCACCGACCGGGCCCACCGGCGGTTGCCGTCGAGCATCACTCCGATGTGCCGGGGTACGCGGCTCAGGTCGAGTCGCGCCAGGAGCCGGCGCTCATAGAGGCGGTAGAGGAGGCCGGGACGGCGCATTCTTCCTCCGGCTCGTCGGTGGCGATGGTCACGGGAAGGCTACCCCCGCCAGGGCGATCCGCTAACCTACGCTACCGTAGGTAACCGCCCCGCTGGCCATGGTCCGACCCTGGCCCCGCGCCGACGGGCCCAGCATCCACGCCAGTCGCGCGCCATCCGCTGGTCCGAACACCGGAAGGTCCCGATGCCGACCGACATGCCAGAACGCCGCCACTCCCCCGCAGTAATGTCTCCTGACGAAGCCAACGCCGTGGCCGAACAGGCCGCCGAGAACGAGCACTCCGTCCCCGAGGCGGTGGCTGCCGCCGTCAAGCCGATGCTGCGCGGATGGATCCACCTGGTCACCACACCCCTGGCGCTGATCAGCGGCCTGGTGCTCCTGGTGCTGACCCCCACGGTGCACGCACGCATCGGTGTCGCAGTCTTCGTGCTCGCTGCCGTGGTGCTCTTCGGCACGTCCGCGATCTACCACCGCGGCACCTGGTCTCCGCAGCTCTTCGCCATGCTGCGCCGGATGGACCACTCCAACATCTTCTTGCTCATCGCCGGCACCTACACCCCGCTCGCGGTCATCCTGCTCGAGGGCAACACAGCCACCCTGCTGCTGAGCGTCATCTGGGGCGGAGCCGCCATCGGGATCGTCTCGCGAATGCTCTGGCTCGGTGCGCCGCGCTGGGTCTACGTCCCGCTGTACATCCTGCTCGGCTGGGTGGCGGTCTGGTTCTTGCCCGACTTCTGGACCGTGGGTGGACCAGCCGTCGTGCTGCTGGTCGCCGCGGGCGGACTCGCTTACACGCTCGGAGCCACGGCGTACGCCATCAAGCGCCCCAACCCCTCCCCGGACTGGTTCGGCTTCCACGAGATCTTCCACGTCGGCACCGTGGTGGGGTGGGGCTGCCACTTCGCCGCCGTAGCAGTGGCGGTGGCCCGTCTGGCCTAAGAGCCGGGTCCGTCGCCGTCGTGTGCGGCAGCGTCCTCGGCTCCCGACTGCGTGCCGGCCTCCGGCGGAGTGACGGCATCAGACTGCGTACCGGCCTCGGGCGTTTCCTGGACAGCGCGCGCCTCGGCCTCCTCACGCCGCTGGGAGTTCTGTTCCACCGTGCGCGAGTGCCGCAGCATCGAGCGCACCAGGACGATCAGAGCGCACGCCATGGCGAAGAAGAAGAGGAACCCGTAGATCCCCGGGCTCGCCTCCCACAGCTCGATCGGCACCGTGTCCGGCGCGGTGGGCGACGGGCTGGGCTCACCATCGGCCGCGAGGACACTGAGGGCGTTCACGCGGAATCCTCACCGGCCGGGCGTTCAGGGCCCGAGCCGTACTCGACCAGCGCAGTGACATCCAGGCCCTCGGGAACGACGCCCGCGAACAGATCCTGCTCCAGCCCTTCTCCAGCCTCCGCCGGAATCCGCGAGCGGGCGACCTCGAACTCCTCGTAGGGCCACACCTCAGCCTCGATGTCACGCGGGACCATGAAGAAGAAGCCATCTGGATCGATCTGGGTGGCGTGAGCCCGCAGGGCGTCGTCGCGCTGCGGGAAGTAGTCCGCGCAGCTGATCCGCGCCGTCGGAACGCGCTCCGGGCGGCCAGGGCGGCCATCGAGCCACTCGGCGAAGGGAGAGACGAGCCCGCGGGAGTCCATCGCCTCGTGCAGTGCCCGGATCCGGTCGGCAGAGAAGGAGACGTCGTAGTACAGCTTCTGCACCGCCCATGGTTCCCCGGCCTCCGGGTAGGCCTCGGGGTCCGCGGCCGCCTCATAGGCGGCCATGGAGACCTTGTGCACCATGATGTGATCCGGGTGGGGGTACCCGCCGAGCTCGTTGTAGCAGGTCATCACATGCGGGCGGAACTCGCGGATCTGGCGCACCAGGGCACCGACGGTGGTCTCCAGGGGCTGCAGGGCGAAGCAGCCCTCCGGCAGCGGCGGCAGCGGGTCCCCCTCGGGCAGACCGGAGTCGACGAAACCGAGCCACACCTGCTCGATGCCCAGCGCGGACGCAGCCGCAGCCATCTCCTTGCGGCGGTAATCAGGGAGGTCCGCGAGGATGTGCGGGTCCTCGGCGAGGCGCGGGTTGAGGATGTCGCCCCGCTCCCCACCGGTGCAGGTCACTACACGCACGGGGTTCCCTGACGCCGCATAGCGGGCCATGGTGGCGGCACCCTTGCTGGACTCGTCGTCCGGGTGGGCATGGACTGCCATCAACCGCAGATCGCTCACGTGGATCCCTTCTGCACAAGCTCAAGCGTGAGGCGCGGTCCGAGGTCCCCCTCGTCCGCGCCATTGCGGGACAATGGTCCCATGACCACGCCCGACCCCGCGATCATGTCGGCCCGATATGGACGTGAGCGGCGGACACCACGCGCCTTTGCCGTGGCCGGCGTGCTGGCTGGCCTCCTGGTCACCCTCGCCGTGGGCCCCCAGCTCGGAGATCGCAACCCCACCGTCCACGCTGAGCATCTGAGCTACGAGGTCATCGACGATGCCACCGTAACCGTGCGCTTCGCCCTGACCACGCGGCCTGGCGTCACCGCCCGGTGCAGCGTGGTCGCCTTCAACGAAGCCCACACCCAGGTGGGATTCCGCGAGGTCACCATCGGCCCCGTGGCGGAGCGCCGGAGCGCGCACGAGACACAGCTCACCACCAACGAGCACGCCACGACGGGATCCGTGGAGAATTGCATCGTGGTGGCCGCGGAGTAAAATAGTCGTTTCGCACCCACAGATGCCCTTGCCTCGGTCGCACTCGGCGGCCGAGGCATCGATGTCGATATGGAGGAATCGTGAGCGCGTCAACGACCTGGCTGACCCAGGAGGCTTTCGACCGCCTCCAGGCGGAGCTCGACCACCTCACCACCGAGGGCCGGCACGAGATCGCCCAGAAGATCGAAGATGCACGCCAGGAGGGCGACCTCAAGGAGAACGGCGGATACCACGCCGCCCGTGAGGAACAGGCCAAACAAGAGGCACGCATCATCCAGCTCACCGAGCTGCTGCGCGATGCCGAGGTCGGCCAGGCGCCCAAGCAGACCGAGGTGGTGGAGTCCGGCACCGTCGTCACCGCCACCATCGCCGGGCGCAACCTGACCTTCCTGCTCGGCTCGCGCGAGGCCGCCCGGGACCTGGACATCGACGTCTATTCCGAGTCCTCACCGCTCGGTGCGGCCGTTCTGGGCAAGAAGGCCGGGGAGAAGTCGTCCTACGAGGCTCCCAACGGCTCCACCATCGAGGTCACCGTGGAGAAGGTCGAACCCTTCCAGGGCTGATCAACATCATCTCGGCCGACGGCTCGTGCGCCCACCCGGATATCCGGGTGGGCGCACGACGTTGCGGGCAACTCAGTGCTCAGCTGCGGAGTATCCGCGGTCACGCAGGTGGGTGATGACGTCGGCGCAGTGCTCGGGACCCTTGGTCTCCAGGTCCACCGTCACCGCGACCTCGCCGACGGCGAGGTTGGTGGTCGTGCGCGAGTGGGTGATGTCGATGACGTTGGCCCCGGTGGCGGCCAGCTCGACCAGCAGCGCGGCCAGCGAACCGGGGGTGTCGGTGACGATCACCCGCGCCTTGAGGTAGCGCCGGACCGCCCTCATGCCGTGGCGGATGCTGCGCAGCAACACCAGGGGGTCGACGTTCCCACCGGAGAGGATCGCCACCACTGGGCCCTCGAAGATGCCGGGCTCCTCGAGCAGAGCGGCCACGCCGGCGGCGCCGGAGGGCTCCACCACCAGCTTGGCCCGCTCAGCCAGCAGCAGCATGGCGTGGGAGATGAGCTCCTCGCTCACCGTGTCGACCGAGGCGACGTGATCACGGATCAGACCGAAGGGGACCTCACCGGGCAGGGCGACGGCGATGCCGTCGGCCATGGTCTGCAGCCGTTCCAGCTGCACCGGGTGCCCGACCGCCAGGGACTCCGGCCAGGCTGCGGCCGATTCGGCCTGCACGCCCACGACCGCGACCTCCGGCCGCACGCTGTGCACCGCGGCAGCCACCCCGGCGAGAAGTCCGCCGCCGCCAGTGGGCACCAGGATCGTGCCGACGTCAGGCACCTGGTCGAGGATCTCCAACCCGAGTGTGCCCTGGCCGGCCACGACGTCCTCGTGGTCGTACGGGTGGATGAAGGTCCGGCCACTCCGCTCGGCGTCCGCCATGGCCACCGTGAGGGCTGCGGCGACGTCGGGCCCGGAGAGCACCACCTCCGCTCCGTACCTGCGAGTGGCTTCCACCTTGGGCAGGGCGGCGTCCTCGGGCATCACGATGCGAGCAGGGATCCCGAGCCGCTGGGCGGAGAACGCCACGCCCTGGGCGTGATTGCCTGCGGAGGCCGCCACCACACCCTGCTGCTTCTCCTCATCGCTCAATCGGCTCAGCCGGGTGAAGGCACCACGCAGCTTGAACGATCCCGTCGTCTGCAGGTTCTCGGCCTTGAGCAGCACCGGCACCCCCGCGATCTCGCTCAGGTGCGGGCTGCGCACCATGGGGGTCTGGTGGACCACACCATCGATCTGCTGAGCTGCCGCCGCGAAGGTGGCATGGTCGAAGGCGTAGGGCATCAGCGTCCCGGCTCCGGGGGGTCAGCATCAGCGTCGGGTCCGCTGGGCTTGCCGGACTGCGTGCCCGGCGACGGGGAGCCTTCCTCGGGGGTGTCCCAGGACAGGTCACGGCGCGGCATGTCCTGCACCACGGTGGCCTGGCCGGAGCCCGCCACCCCGACGGACTGGGAGGCGCCCACACTCGCAGTGTCGGAGGGGGCGTCTTCCGCGAGGTGCTCGTCCGCGGGCCCGGCGCCGGCCGGCGAGAGTTCATAGCTACCGGGCGGTCCGCCGGGCCTGACGTCGGCCTTGGCGAGATTCGGGTACTTGTCCCGGCCGTAGAGATACAGCATCACCGTGTTGATGGTGGCCACCACCGGCACCGCGAAGATGGCCCCGAGCAGGCCTGCGATGCCGGTACCGGCGGTCACGGCGAGCACGATGGCCAGTGGGTGCACGGCCAGGGCACTGCCCTGCAGCCACGGCTGGAGGATGTTCGATTCCGCCTGCTGCACCAGCAGCACGGCTCCGGCCATGATCAAGGCGATCAACGGCCCCTGGTCCACCAGTGCGACGGCGATCGCGACGGCCCCGGAGAGGACCGCGCCGAGGATGGGGATGAAGGAGAGCAGGAACACCAGGATCATGATGGGCAGCACCAAGGGCACGCCGAGGAGCACGGCGGCCAGGCCGATGCCGAGCGCGTCCACCGCGGCGACGATGATCTGGGTCCGGGTGTACTTCCCGAGGGTCACCCAGCCGCGGATACCTGCCTCGTTGATCCGATCCCGCGCGGGCGCCGGCGCCAGGCGAACGAACCAGTGCCAGATCGAACGCCCGTCCTTGAGCAGGAAGAACAGGGTGAACAGCGCCAGCACGGTGCCGGTGATGAGCGAGAAGCCAGAGGCTGCTGCTCCGGCCGCACCGCGGCCGATGGCGGCGGCGTTCTCCTGGATCTGATCGAGGCCCTCGTCGATCCAGCCCTGCATCATCTCTTCGTCGACGTTGATGGGCAATTCGTCGATCCAGGCGATGACGTCGTTGACCGCCACCAAGAAGTTGTCGGCCAGCTGGCCGAAGCCTTGGATGATGGACTGCCCGGCGATGGTCAGGAGCCCCACCACGACCACGAGCATGCCGAGCACGGCAACGATGGAGGCCAGCGCCGCGGGAAATCGCAGCACGCGGCGCATCCAGCCAGCGATCGGTTCTAGGAGGACACCCAGCAGCATGGCCACCAGGAAGGCTGAGACAATCGTGGAGAAGGTGATGATGAGGTAACCGATCAGCGCCAGCACCGCGGCGATCACGATCATGCGCCACGACCAGCCCCCGGCGACCTCCAGCGTGCGCGGGATGCCGTTCTCCATGCTCCGTCCACTGCGGGGCGCGTGCACCACCTCTTCGGTGGCGACCCGGCTGTCCCGCAGATCGCCGGCGCGGCGGAAGCGATGCCGGAACTTACTGATGGTGCTCATCCTCGGCGCATCTCCATGTTCGTTCTGCCGACCCGAGGCCGAGTGAGCCGCCCCAGGGCGCCGGAGCATGCCCGGCGTGCCCACCATAAGGTGTGCACGCCTTGTGCTGCGCCCTGACCAGCGGGGAAGTGTCAAGCTAGGCGCAGTGTTATCGCTTGTGCGAGGACTGAGTGCATGGCGCGGTGGTCGCCTGATGGTGAGGTTCGCCTCGGAGGCGCAGCCCGGGAAACCGGTGCCCCACCCACAACGCTGGTGCCCCACGACAACGCAGACGGTGCCACGAGGCACCACAGATGAGGAGGATGAGATGGCGACCGATCGTGCCACCCGAAAGACCACGCCGGTGACGCCCGAGGAGGCGCTGCCGGGCCGGAGCGCGAGCCCTTTCCTGGTGCCACAGCACCACGAGGTGCTCCCGGCGCCATTGCAGGGCCCGTGGCCCGAGGATGCCGAGGTGCTCTTTGTGGCCATGGGGTGCTTCTGGGGTGCCGAGCGCATCTTCTGGCAGCAGCCCGGCGTCATCTCGACCGCTGCCGGTTACCTCGGTGGGTACACCGCCTTCCCCACCTACGAGGAGACGTGCACCGGTCGCACCGGGCACACCGAAGCCGTCCAGGTGGTTTACGACCCCAGCGAGACCTCTGCCGAACTCCTCCTGAAGGCCTTCTGGGAGAACCACGACCCCACCACCGCGAACCGCCAGGGCAACGACGTGGGCACCCAGTACCGATCCGGGATCTACTGGACCTCCGCCGAGCAGGAGCGGGCCGCGCTACTCACCCGGGAGGCCTTCCAGGCGGTGTTGCAGAAACACGGTCACGGCGAGATCGTCACCGAGATCATCCCCCTCACGGAGGCCGGAGACGGCACCTTCTACTACGCCGAGGATTACCACCAGCAGTACCTGCACAAGAACCCCGGCGGCTACTGCAACCACGGCTTCAAGGGCATGACCTGCCCGGTGGGCCTGGTGCGCCAGGACCAGCTGCCCAGCCAGCAGGAAATCATGGAGGCCGCCCAGCGGAGCTAGTGCCGGCGCCGCCTGCGGGTGGGGTCGCATGTGCTGCGGGCGGGCGCTGAGGGCGGCGCCGCCGGAACTGGGGGCGAGGTCGGGGGCCGCGTGTGCTGGGCGGCGGGAGCTGAGGCGAGCAGCCCGCTCGACGGCGAGGCCCTCCCCGTCGACTACATGGGGTAAACCGTCACGCCGAGGGCGTGGGTCACCGCCCGGTCGTCACCGAGCTGGGCGGCACCGCCGGTGATCTCCTCGAGCATCTCGCGCGGCAGCGGGTGACCCTCGCCCAGTTCTGCCAGATAGCCCTCATGCGCCTCCAAGGACGCGATCGCACGCTCCAGTGACTCGCCGGTGACGTCGATGAGTTCCGCGGCCGGCCCGCCGACGACGACGAGCCTGCTGACCCCCCATGCGTGGAGGCCGGAGTCGTGCAGGTCGCGGAAGAGCCAGGGGTTGTCCGCGTCCCGGATGGCGTCGATCGTGGCCACCCCGGTGGCGCGGTGATCGGCATGATTGAGGCCCCATTCGACCTCCAGCTGCCAGGTGGGCACCACCACGGTGTCGGGGCGGAACTCCCGGATCCTCTTCGCAATGAGCCGGCGGGTCTGCAGGTCAGCCTCAAGCAGGCCGTCGGGGAGGTCGAGGATGCTGAGATCCGCGACCCCGACGGCGGCGCAGGCGGCTCGCTGTTCCGCCGCGCGCAGGGGCGCGACCTCCTCTGGCGGCTGGCTGCGCATCCCCGCCTCGCCGGCGGTCAGCAACAGGTACGAGACGTCGACGCCGCGCGCGACCCATCGGGCGACGGCCGCTGAGGCGCCGTACTCGAGGTCGTCGGGATGAGCCGCCACGCAGAGTACCCGTTTGAGGTCCGCATCATCGAAGTAGGGGAGCTTGCTCATACCTACGAGCCTAGGGGGTTCGCAAGGCCGGCGGGCAGTGTCGGGGGTCGTCGATATGGTGGCGCCGGACCAGTCTGCACGGTAGGGTCTTGCCGACTTTCCCGCGGAAATATGCGGGAAAGTCTTGATATCGAACGCCTGTTCGGGTACCGTAGGAGTATGGCGGGGCAGGCAGATCACAGTCCGGGCGAGGAGAGTCCTCAGCCCGGGCCCAGCGTGCCGGCATCGCTGCGGACCACCTTGCTGCCCGAGCGCGTGCGCGGTTCGGTGGAGTGGGCGCGTGCCGTGGCAGCGGACCGGCTCGACGCGATGTTCGCAGACGAGCTTGCCGACGTCCCTGGCGGGCCTGATCTGGGATATGTCCTGGAGGCTGCGCACGAATCACGCTGCCATGAGGCCTCCTTGCTCGAGGCGGTCGCTGCCTGCGAGCGCGTGGCTTCCTGGGCGCAGGCGAAACAGGCGGCTTACTTGCAGGAGCTCGGCCGCAGGCGCCGCGACCGCGCGGCTATGAGCAGCGCGCTGGACGTGACCGAGGACTCCCGGGCCGATCAGGCCGAGGCCGCCGAGGTGGGCTCGCGCTTGGCGATCACCCCTCGGGCCGCACGGGCCAGAATCGATCTGGCCGACGCTCTCGATGAGTTCCCCATGGTCCATGACGCTCTCGGCAGTGGGCGGATCGATGCCCGCAAGGCCGAGGTACTCACGCAGCGCCCACCAGGCCTCGGGCGCGGAGATCACCTGCACATCGTGGACACCCTGCTGCCGTGGGCGCCTCGGCTCACCGTGCCCGCACTGAAGCGGCGCATCGCCAAGCTGGTGATCGAGTTCGCGCCGGAGACGGCTCATGAGAGGCAGCGCGAGGCCTACACCGACCGCTGCGTCTCGCTTGAAGCAGCCGGCGACGGTATGGCCTGGCTGACCGCCTACCTCCGTGCCGACGACGCGATCGCCGTCCGGCGCACGCTGGATCGGCTCGCGGGTACGACCTCGAGGGTCGAGCGAGCCGGCCGCCGGCCCTCCGGCTCGCCGGATCCCACCACGGCACGCAGCCTCGACCAGCTACGCGCGGATGCCTTCGTCTCCGCCTTCGAGAGGCTCGGGGATGACGCCGGGTGCGGCGTCTCGGCGAGCGGCGGGTCCACGGCTGCGTCTGCCCGAGGTGGGCGCGCCGGCCCGGTGCGACGCCGCGCTCGCCACATGGCCATCAACCTCACAGTCTCCGCCGCGACTGTGGCCGGGCTCGACGACTCCCCCGCCGAGCTGGCCGGATACGGGGCCATTCCCGCCCCGCTGGCGCGCGAGATCCTTGCCGAGGCAGCCTCCGCGCATGCCGTCCGTGACACCCCGGGGCCGCAGATCCGCTACCTCACACTCGACCCGAACGGTCAGCTCACCGCTCCCAGCACGCACGCGTACCGGCCCGGAGCCCAGCTCACGCGAGCGGTGACCAGCCAGGAGCAGTACTGCACCTTCCCTGGCTGTGGCATGCCGGCCTGCTATGCCGACCTCGATCACATCGAGCCGTACGACACGCAGCGTGCCCAACCCGGAAAGGACCAGGCGGGAGAGCACCAGACCCGACTGGCAAACCTCCAGCCCCTGTGCCGAACCCATCACCATCTCAAGACCCGCGGGCTGTGGACCACGCGGCGAGAAGCCGATGGCACCCTCACCTGGACATCCACGCGGACCGGTCACGAGTACCGCCACCGCGGCGAGCCTCCACCTGGTGCGCCGCCCATACCTGCACCGCCGCCCGTGGCGAGCCGGGCCGCTGACCGGGCCACCTCACCGCCCGAGGCTCCATCCACGTCGGCCCTGCCTCCCGCCTGGTCCGCTCTGGCTCATCCTCCGGGGCACACGGCGATGCCCGGAGGCGCCCGTCCACCAGGCATCGTCACCCCGCGCGAGCGGGTGATTCTCGACGCGCCCGCATCCCGTGAGGTGCAAGACCTCGACCCGCGCTGACTCTCCTCCGTTTTTTGAGCCATCAACCGATACGCTCAGGCCGTGCCTGCCGATGCCACTCCCGTGCCCCCGACCTTCGTCGATCAGTCGACGGTCACCGTCTACCGCGCCGCTGCCTCCGACCTCGATGTCGCTCGTGCGGCCTGGGTCTCGCAGGATGCCGAGGCGCACAGCAAGGAACGCGAAGAAGGCCGCGTCGGCGGACTGATCCGCTTCCTCTGGCGGAACCGGCACACTTCACCCTTCGAGCACGGTCAGTTCACCTTCGTGGTCGAGACCCCGCTGTTCGTCGCCCGGGAGTTCATGCGCCACCGCACCTTCTCGTACAACGAGATCTCGGGGCGGTACACGATCCTGCCGAACCGCTACTACCTGCCCGCCGATGACCGCCCCCTGTTGCAGAGCGGGAAGGTCGGCGCCTACACCTTCGGGCCCGGCTCGCCCGAGCAGGTGACGCTGGTGCGCGAGACCATTCGTGAGAACACGCTCTCCTCGCATGCCGCCTATGAGCGCCTGCTGGCCGCCGGAGTGGCCAAGGAGGTCGCCCGCGATGTCCTCCCGGTGAACACCATGACCACCTTCTGGGCGACGGCCAACCCTCGAAACCTCATGCACTTCCTTGGCCTCCGGGCCGCGGAGGATGCCCTCTACGAGATCCGCGACGTCGCCCGCCAGATGGAGGAGCACTTCGCTGAGGCCATGCCCCTGACCCACCAGGCCTGGTCCACCAACGGCGCCCCGCCGGCGTGACGCTATGCCCGAGGGCTTCGACTTCGAGGAGCGCCGCGACGGCTCCGTACAACACCCCCGCAACCGCCGCTGAGAAACCCGCTGCACGCCGTCACTGACCGCGTTGACGTGTGCCGTGGGTCCTTCCCGTGCACATCAGCCACGGCGCCCCGCTTAGGGTGGAGTGACCGCAACGCGACGACGTCTCGCGCACCAGTCCAGTCCGGTGTGCTCGCCGCCGCACTCGCAACCGAGAGGAATCCATGAGCGTCCAGCTCCCCACAGCCACCGGAAGCTTCGGCGACAAGCCGGAGATCTCCTTCCCCACCCCGAACGCCCCGGAGGGCCTGCAGGTCGAGGTCCTTGAGCAGGGCACCGGAGACACGGTCGAGGTCGGCCAGACCATCGTGGTGAACTACCTGGGCCAGTCCTGGGGCGGTGGCGTTTTCGACAACTCCTGGGACCGCGGCCAGACCATCTCCTTCCCCATCGGGGTCGGCATGGTCATCGGCGGCTGGGACGAAGGCCTTCCGGGCAAGCAGATCGGCTCCCGCGTGCTGCTCTCCATCCCCCCGGAGCTCGGTTACGGCCCGCGCGGCGTACCCCAGGCCGGTATCGGCCCGAACGCCACCCTCGTCTTCGTCGTCGACATCGTGGGCGTGGAGTGATCATCGGCGTCGTGTGATCGAGCAGTACCACGCATGAACGCCGGTGGCCCGGCACCCCTGAGGGGGTGCCGGGCCATCGGTTTGCTACGACGAATCCCGTGCGAGGACGCGCTGAAGGCTTAGTTGCTGCTGCGCCGGAGGCTCAGTTGCTGCCGCGCAGGATCGCGAGTAGGCGGAGGAACTCGATGTAGAGCCAGACCAGGGTCACGGCGATCCCGAAGGCCGCGGACCAGGCGTAGCGAGACGGTGCGCCACCGTCGACGCCGCGCTTGATGGCGTCGAAGTCCATGATCAGGCACAACGCGGCGAGGCCGATGGCGAAGACGCCGAGCAGCACGCCCAGCGGGATACCCATGATCTCCACCGAGGTGCGTAGCCCGAAGGCCTGGCCGGCATCGTCGAAGAAGCCGAGCATGATCAGGCCGAAGTTGATCAGGGAGAAGACCGCATAGCCGGCCACGGCGATCAGCAGCCAGCGCGTGAACTTGGGCGTCACGCGGACGGCGCCGGACTTGAACAGCAGCAAGGAGACGGCGAAGGTCGCCATCGTCCCGATCACGGCCTGGGTGACGATGCCGTCACCGAACATGGTGTCGAAGACTGCGGAGATGCCGCCGAGGAACAGTCCCTGGGCAACGGCGTACGCCATGATGAGCGCCGGCGAGGGCTCACGCTTGAAGGCGTTGACCAAGCCGAGCACAAAGCCGACGGCGAGCCCGCCGAAGGTCAGCAGCATGTTGGGGCCGATGACCACCCAGTGAATCGCCGCGAGGGTGATGATGACTCCGAGCACCATGCCGGTGCGCATGATGACGTCGTCGTAGGTCATCCGGCCGGTGTCGGCCGGAGCGGCGGTGGGGCCGTAATAGCTCTGCTCGATCTGGTCCATGCGGGGGTCCTGGCCCGCCTGCTGGCCGTACTGCTGCCCGGCATACTGCTGGGTGCCGTACTGCCGGCCCGCGGCGTGACCGCCCTGCTGGCCCGGCGTGTAGCCAGGCATGGCCCGGTACCCGTTCGGGGTGGTCTGCTTCGACGAGAACGCGGGCGTCCTCTCGAACACGGGGTTGCTCACTGTGCCTCCTGGTCGCAGCCTGCCGGGATCATCCCGGTTCCGTACTGGTCGTCATCCTAGGCGTCCAGGCCTTGCAGCCCTAGCCACTACTACTCAGAACGTGGGAACGGACGGAGATGTTCCGCAAGGCCGCGGCCCCACGAGCCACGTCCCACGCGGTGCCTACTCCGCGGAATCGCCGCCCACGGCCACTCCGCCCGGCTTGGTCAGCGCCGTGGCCGGGTCGCGATCCGAGGTGTGCCTGCCCGCGGCACGTTCCCACGCGGCTCGCGGATTCTGCAGCGCCCCGAGCGGCACGAGCTCACGCCGGAAGAACACCGCCGTGGTCCAGTCCGTCAGGATGCGCACGCGCCGCTCCATGGTGGGCATGGCGAACACGTGGTAGCTGCGGTGCATGAACCAGGCGACCGGTCCGCGGAACTTCTGCCCGGCGATCTGCGCCACGCCCTTGTAGAGGCCCAGCGAGGCGACCGTCCCCACATTGGCATGCACGTACTCCTGCGGGCTATCTCCGCGCATGACGCGCACCAGGTTCCGGCCCAGGTGGCGGCCCTGGCGCACGGAGTGCTGGGCCGTCGGCGCACACATGCCGTCCGGAGTCTTGGTGCCGGACAAATCCGGCACAGCGGCACAGTCACCGGCGGCCCAGGCGTTGTGCACCACGGTGCCTTCGTCATCGACCACCTGGAGAAAGGCATTCGCGCGGACCCGGCCGCGTTCGTCCAGTGGCAGGTCGGTGTCCTGCAGGACGGGATTGGGTTTCACGCCCGCCGTCCACACCACGGTGTCCGATTCGAACTCCTGGCCGTCCGAGAGCTTGATGTGCCCGTCCACGCAGGATTCGAGGAAGGTGCCGAGGTCGATCTCCACGCCGCGCTCGCGCAGCTGCTCCAGGGCGTATCCCCCGAGCTCCTCGCCCACCTCGGGAAGGATGCGGTGCATACCTTCGACCAGCACGAACCGCAGGTCCTCGGGGTTGATGGAGTCGTAATCCTTGGTGGCGGCCCGCGCCATGTCCTCAACCTCTCCGAGCGCCTCGATGCCGGCGAAACCACCGCCGACGAAGACGAAGGTGAGCATCCGGCGCCGGCGCTCCGCGTCCCAGGTGGATGCGGCCTCGGCGAGCTTGCCGAGCACCTGGTTACGCAGCGCGATCGCCTCTTCGATGTACTTGAAACCGATCCCGAACTCGGCCAGCCCCGGGATGGGCAACGTCCGAGCCACCGAGCCCAGACCGACGACGAGTTCGTCGTAGCTGAGCTCGTAGCTCTCACCGCTGCCGGAATCGACCGTGGCCGTCCGATCGGCGTGGTTGATCCCCGTGATGGTGCCGGTCAGCACGGTGGTATTCCGCAGTTCGTGGCGCAGCGAGGTCACCACGTGGCGTGGCTCGATCGAGCCGGCCGCAGCCTCCGGAAGGAACGGCTGGTAGGTCATGTAGGGGTTGGTGTCGACCACCACGAGTTCGACGTCGTCGCGGCCGAGCTGCTTGCGCACATTCAGCGCGGCGTACAGGCCGATGTACCCGCCTCCGGCGAGCAGGACGCGAGGACGCCGCCTGTCCTCATGGGAGCGGACCTCACGGACCTGCTGGGCACGGTGCGCCTTGAGGGCTTGCGTGGCGAGAACGGCACCGCCGGCAGCCGCCGCGGACAGGGTCAGTAGGCGCGGGAGAGAAGCCATGACCCCATCGTAGGTGCGCGCACTCCTGGCGGCTACGGCGCCCACCCGCACGTGGCTCCGGCTCGGGAGCCCCACCCGCACCGGACGCCGGGCCTGGCTCGGCCCTACCGCTCGGGGTGCTCGTTCTCCGTCAGTTCGCCCACGTCTGTCCGGCGGTTGAAGGGGTGCCCGGAGAGCACCGCTCCGCGCCCCAGAGCGATACCGCCGATGGCCGCCGTCACCAGCTGCAACACGATCGCGATGACCGCCTTGATCGCCGCAGGCACGGAGGGATCGAGGAGCACGCTGCCCGCCACCACGAGCGTCACGCCCAGCCCCGCGGCCGTGGCCACCGAGGAGGCGCGGGTGTAAGGATCATCGAGACGGATCAAGCCCACCGCCGCAGCGAGGAAGACCACGCCACCGGTGACGACGAAGACCTGACCCAGGATGTCGAGAACCATCAGCGCCGGCCTCCCGTCAGAGCGCGGGCCAGGGAGACCGCCGCGAGGAAGGCCACCACCGTGGCCACCAGCACCAGGTCGAAGGTTCCCTGGCTGGCCATGCGGGTGCCGATGAGCGCCATCAGCGCGATCACCGAGAAGGTGAGCAGATCAGCGGCCACGGTGCGGTCGGCGGGGGTCGGGCCCGCGCCCACGCGGTAGGTGGCCAGCACGAAGGCCACCGCACAGCAGGCGATCGCGATGTCGAGACCGATCATCGTGCGCCTCCTCTCACGCTGAAAGCGGTCAGAACCCGGCGCTCCATGTCCCGCAGACTCGCCAGCGCCGTCTCGGCATCGTCGTCGTACATGCAGTGCACCAGCATGGCCTGGCCACTCGGCCCGGCGTCCTCGACCACGCCGAGCGTCAAGGTGCCCGGGGTCAGGGTGATGAACATCCCGAGCAGGGTGGTGTGAGCATCGTGCTCGGAGGTCAGCGGCAGGCGCACCACGCGCGGCGTCGCCGCCTGCCCCCGGGTGAACACATCCTTGACGACGGCGCCGGCGGAGAGCACCACCTGCCCGGTGAACCAGAGCGCGAACCACGCGACGCGGAAGGGAAGGGTCAGCACGCTCATGAACCCATCACCGCCTCCACGTAGGAACTGGTGTCGAGCAGTCCCTCTGCGGCCGTGGCCGACAGACCCAGCAGCAGTTCGCCGCCGAGTCCGAGGATGAGGCTGATCACGGCCAGGGCCATGGCGGGCAGCGCCAGCTTCACCGGCACCCGGGTCTTGCGCGCCTCGAGGACGGCCACTCGCTCGGCGCGCTCGGCTCCCTCGGCGCCGGAGAGCGCCTCATCGGGGCTGTCGAAGTGCTTGGGCGGGGCGAAGAAGACGGCATTGATGATCTTCAGCATCGACATCAAGGTGATCAGACTGACCGCGATCGCGACCACCGCCACCGCGATCTGGCCGGCCTCGAAGCTGGCCACCAGTAGGGTCAGCTTCGCGAGGAAGCCAGAGAAGGGCGGCAACCCGGCCAAGGAGAGCGCAGCCATGGTGAAGGCCACCGCGAGCAGCGGTTCTCGACGCACCAACCCGCGGAGCGCATCGAGCCTGCCCGTGCCGTAATGCTCCTCGACCGCCCCGGCGGAGAGGAACAGTGAGGCCTTCACAATCATGTTGTGCAGCAGGTAGAAGATGCCTGCGGTCAGACCGGCGCCGGTGAACAGGGCCACTCCCACCAGCACGTAGCCGATCTGGCTGACCATGTGGAAGGTGAGGATCGAGCGTGCGGTGCTCTCCCCCACCGCGCCGATCACGCCGATCGCCATCGTGGCGCTGAACAGCACCAGACCGATCCACAGATAGCTCTCGTCACCGTCGAAGGCCACGGAGTAGATCCGGTAGATCGCGTAGATCGCGACCTTGGTGTGCAGCCCGGAGAACAGCGCGGTGACCGCCGGCGAAGTCGAGGGGTAGACGCGGGCGAGCCAACCGTGCACCGGGACCACAGCGGCCTTCATGGACAGTGCCGCGATCACCAGCCCCACCCCGGCGGCCACGACCGAGTCCTCGCTGGCCATCCCGGCGAGCTCGGCGAGATTCACTGTGCCGGCCGCGCCGTAGACCAGGCCCACCCCGGCCAGCAGCACGGTGGAGACGAAGAGATTGAAGGTCACATACAGCCGTGAACCGGTGACTGCGCGCAGCGAGCCCTGGCCGCGCCGGGCCAGGACCAGCAAGCCGTAGGAGGGCAGCAGCATGACCTCAACGAAGACGAAGAGGTTGAAGAGGTCTCCGGTCATCAGCGCGCCGTTCACGCCGGCGGTCATCGCCAGCACCAGCGGGCCGTAGAGGCGCACGCGCCCGGTGCCGCTGGCCAAGGCGTACCAGGAGCACACCAGCGCCAGGATCGCGGCCACCGTGAGCACCAGCGCAGAGAACATGTCCACCACGAGCGGGATGGCGATGCCGGGGATCCAGCCACCGAGGCCGTGCGCGTAGACCTCGCCGTCCTGGGTGAGGAACACCAGGTACGCCGACGCGGCCAGGTTCAGGCCGAGCAGGACCATGGCGCTGCGCACCGGCCAGCGCGTGCCGTCCCGGCCGAAGGCGGTCAGGGCCGCTCCCATGAGCGGAACCGCGACCAGCATCGGAATCAGCATGCCGATCATGGCGCTCCCTCCCGCTCGTTGGGGTCGTGGTCGTCGTCATCGGCCACCAGCCCGTCCTTGCCGGCCCGTCCGGTCACGGACAGCACCACGAGGTAGATCGTGATGCCGAAGGCGATGACGATCGCGGTCAGCACGAAAGCCTGGGGCAGTGGGTCGGCGGTGACGGTGGGGTCGGTGGCCACGCCGAGCGGTTCCTCGCGGCGCAGGATGCCGCCAGAGGAGAAGAGCAGCAGGTTCACCGCGTGCGAGAGCAGGACGAAGCCGAGGATCACCCGCAGGAAGTCCCGCTGGAGAAGCAGGTACACGGCTCCGGCGGTGAGCACGCCGATCGTCAGGGCCAGGATCATCGCGCGCCCTCCTTGGTGGTCACCTGGGGGGCATTCTCCGCCGCGCCAGGGGCCGCGGTCGTCCCGGTTGCCGGCGGGTCATCCGGGGGCGCCTCGCCGGTGCGCATCTCACGGTTGCGCAGCTCTGGCTGCGGGGTGCCCAGTAGCACAAGCGCCGCGAGGATCACGCCGACGACGCCGAGATACACACCAACGTCGAAGATCAGCGCACTGGTGAGGTGAATGCCCAGGACATCGGCGTGCAGCGGACGCAGGAAGGAGCCGTCGAAGAGCCCGAGCAGGCCGGAGATCACACCGATGGCGATACCGGCCCCGGCGATCCGCAGGTAGGACAGATCCAGCCGCTGACCAGCGCGCAGATCCGAGGGCGCCGCCAGGTAGAGCAGGGCGAAGGCCGCCACGCCCACCAACGCGCCGATGAAGCCTCCACCAGGATCGTTGTGCCCGCGCAGCAGCACCCAGGCCGAGCCCACGAGCAGCAGGGGCACCAGCGCACGCTCGACCACCTTCAGGAAGACGGCGTTGCGGACCGAGTCCGTCAGCGGTGCCCCCTCCGCCGGGGCGCGCAGGCCCGAGCCTCCGGCTTCGGTGATCGCGCCGTCGACGGTGCCCACGGCCGGGCGGGCGGAGATCAGGGCGGCCATGGACACAGCAGCAATGACCAACACCACGACTTCGCCGAGGGTGTCCAGTGCGCGGTAGTCCACGAGGATCGTGTTCACCACGTTGCTGCCGCCGGTATCGGGGTAGACGTTCTCCAGGAAGTACTCCCCCGCGGCGGAGAGCTCCCGGTGCCCGGTGAACACCAGGGCGGCGAGTGTGGCGCTGACCCCAGCGGCCACGGCAGCCAGTGCGGCCCACGGGATGCGGCGGCCGGGAGTGGGCTGGAACTGCTGTCGCATCCGGCGGATCACCAGAACGATAATCACGACGGTGAGGATCTCCACCAGCAGCTGCGTCAGGGCCACGTCGGCCGCGCCGAGGGTGTAGAACCAGATGGCCACGGCGAAGCCCACGACGCCCACCGCGATGAGGGCGGTCAAGCGCACGCGGGAACGCACCACGAGCAGCACGCCGAAGGTGATGGCCACCAGCAGGCCCACATCGATGGGGTCCACCGGCCCGGTGTCCGGGATACCCCGCCAGAGCACTGCGGAGATCGCCCCGCCGGCACCGACGAGCACCGCGGGAATGGCCAGATGGCCGGCCGGCGCGTCGTAGCGCGTGAGCCCGCCCACGCGGGAACCGAAGGAGATGATCGAGTCGATGGTGCCCTGGACGGCGGCCACACCGGTGAAGGGCCAGAGCTTGCGCCCCACCAGCAACCGGTCGACGCGGGTGCGCCAGACCGTGATGGCGACACCGCCGGCGATGGCGAGGATCGAGAGCACGAGCGCCTCGTTGACGCCGTGCCACAGGTACAGGTGGTCGACGTCGTCGATCGGTACCTGCGCGGTCACCGCGGCGGCCGGGCGGATGAGATCGTCGATCAGCCAGACGGCGACGCCCAGGACGGTGCCGGCGATCGCGGAGATCGAGATGGCCACCGAGGCGCCGGAGAGATCGCGCCAGGGCTTCAATGCCTCCTTGGGCTTCCCGGGCAGGGTGGTGACCACCATGCGCGCCGAGTAGGCCACGGTCAGGACCGCGCCGAGCGTGGCGGCGATGACGGTGAACCACTCGATCGTGGTGCCCTCACCGGCCATCGAGTCGAGCACGAGTTCCTTGGAGATGAAGCCGAGCATCGGGATGATCCCGGCCATCGAGGCGGCGGCCAGCACGATCATCGAGGACTCCCACCGCGAGGCCCGCCAGAGGCCGTGCAGATCACGGATATCCCGGGAGCCGAATCGCTTCTCCACGTAGCCCACGTGCATGAAGGCCGCCGACTTGAACAGGGCGTGGGCGAGCACGTGCAACGTGGCCGCGAGCATCGCGCCGGGCGTTCCGACGCCGATCGTGGCCACCAGCAGTCCCAGCTGGGAGACGGTGGAGTAGGCGAGCAGTTCCTTGAGGTCAGTGCGCTGCAGGGCGAAGAGCGCACCGATGAAGGCCGTGAGCAGACCGACGCTGATCAACAGCGCCGACCATGCCGGGGAGTTCGAGGCTGCGTCGGCAAAGCGCATCAGGAGGTAGATGCCGGCCTTGACCATGGCGGCGGCGTGCAGGTAGGCGCTCACCGGGGCCGGGGCGACCATGGCGTCGGGCAGCCAGGCGTGGAAGGGGAACTGCGCCGACTTCGTCATCGCCGCCACCGCGATGAGCACGGCCACCGCGGCGGCGAAGGCACCGTTGGTGGTCCAGGCCTCGTGAGCGAGCACCTCGGAGAGCACGGTGGTGCCGGTGGTGGCCCACATCAGGCACACGGCGGCGAGCAGGGCCAGACCACCGGCGACGGTCACCAACAGCGTGCGGGTGGCGGGCGGCGGGGCCTTGGGCCCGGACCGCACGATCAGCAGATAGGAGCACAGCGTGGTGAACTCCCAGGCCACGAACATCACCACAATGTCGTCGGCCAGCACCAGCAGCAGCATCGCTGCGGCGAAGAAGGTCATCAACGTGTAAAAGGCCGATTCCCGTCCGCCCGCATAGAGGTAGTGCGAGGAGAAGATCATCACCACCGCACCAATGCCGGTGACGACCAGCGCGAAGAGGAAGGAGAGCCCATCCAGGCGTAGGGAGAGGTCCACGCCGAGCGTGGGGAGCCAGGCCAGTGACTCGGTGACGGCGTCAGCCCCGGGGTACTGGAAGGCGATGAGCGCGGTGAGGCCACCCATGGCAGCAGCCAGCGGCCATCCGGCGGCGCGGCCCATGCGGGCGCCGAGCACCGGCGCAATCGCCACGATGGCCAGCGCGAGCAGCAGGATGAGGGTCAGGCTCACCTAGGGGCTCTCCTGTCAGGACGGCAAAGGGTCAGGAAACGTGGAGGCCGGACATACCGCCGCCCCATTGCCGACCAGACTTCCCGGCACACCAAGAGGAGACTGTATCCGACCGCGCCCATACGCGCGGAATCGAGCCGGTGACCGGGACACCGGAGACAGCCCGACGGCGCAGCCATTCTGCGGCTAGCGGCACATCGCCGGGCCGCACGCCCTAAGGTAGGCGCCGTGATTCGAGTAGCAGCCATCGACTGCGGCACCAACTCCATCCGGCTCCTGATCGCCGACCTCCACGAGGGCCCGGGCGCGCCCATGCTGCGCGATGTGGAGCGACGGATGGAGGTGGTGCGCCTGGGCCAGGGCGTGGACCGCACCGGGCGATTCGCACCCGAGGCCCTGGAGCGCACCGGTGCCGCGCTGCGGGACTACGCCCGGCTCTGCGCCGAGCTCGGCGTGGAACGGATCCGCTTCGGCGCCACCTCCGCCACCCGCGATGCGCAGAATCGTGAGGACTTCATCTCCGACGTCGTCTCCGTGCTGGGGGTCGAGCCCGAGGTCATCACCGGGGACGAGGAGGCAGCGCTCAGCTTCGCCGGAGCGGTCTCCTCCCTGGCTCGGGCGCCCGAGCCACACCCCGGACCGGTGATGGTGGTCGACATCGGTGGCGGTTCCACAGAGTTCGTGGTCGGCGGCACCTCACCGGACGCCGCGGTGTCCGTGGACGTGGGCTCCGTGCGGCTCACCGAACGCTTGCTGAGCGCTGAGGTGCCCACCGGCGTGGAGCTCGACGCCGCACGCGCCGAGGTGCGTGCCCGCATCGACGAGGCCGCCGAGGTGGTGCCCCTGAGCCGCCCCCGCACCCTGGTGGGGGTGGCGGGGACCATCACCACGGTCACCGCTCACGCCCTCCGCCTGCCGACCTACCATCCCGAGGCGATCGACGGCGCTCAGCTCACCCCCGATCAGGTGCGTGCCTCCTGTGCGGACCTGCTCGCCGCCACCCGCGCGGAACGGGCTGCCATGGGCTTCATGCACCCCGGGCGGGTGGATGTGATCGGTGCCGGCGCGCTCATCTGGTCGGAGATCGTGGGCCGGGTGGACGCGGATGTGCGCGCCACCGGGGCCAGCCTGAGCTCCGTGGTGACCTCCGAGCACGACATCCTCGACGGCCTGGCACTGTCGCTGGCGTGAACTGGGTGCCTGCGCCGCGGTGGCCGCGGGCGCGCGATACTGGGCCCTACCCCTCGTAGCCCAATTGGCAGAGGCAGCCGACTTAAAATCGGCGCAGTGCGGGTTCGAGTCCCGCCGGGGGGACCATTGAGGCGCCAGGGACTGTCCCTCAACTGCCGCGCAGCCCTCAACTGCCGAAAGCCGTCATGAGGAGCACCAGCAGCACGAGGGCCACCAACGGCATCGGGAGCCAGACCGCGAGCGTGGCGAGCCGGTGGCGCCCGCGATAGCTCCAGCCCAGCAGCCATCCGCCGATGGCCAGTGCGAGCCCGACCACGACGAGCACGAGCGCGGGAAGACCGATGGCCTCGCCGATCCGCTCCGCCACCGGCACGTTGTCGATGCGGAACAGCGCGACGAAGAGTCCGCCGGCTACGAGCACCGGCGCGAGTGAGCCCCAGCCCCAGCGCCGCTCCACGCGCGCGGCTTCCCCACCTGCGGTAGCCCCCATGGCCTCTCCCTACTGCGCGTCTCGCCAGGCGAGGGCGTCCTGGACCTCGTCCAGGTCGTAGTCCGGGCCGGAGGTGCCGACGGTGAAGAGCGTGAAGCCCGCGTCGACGAAGCCCTGGGCGTGTTCCGCTCCCGGCCAGGAGGTCGACCGGGCGATCTCTCCGGGATCGCGGCCCACCTCGGCGCAGTGCCGGGCGAGCACCTCGGACTTATGCTGCAGCGTCTCCAGGTCACCGAAGGCATGCCAGGTGTGCGCGTGCCGGGCCACCAAGCGCAGCGTCTTGCGCTCTCCGCCACCGCCGATGAGCACCGGGATCTCGTGGGCCGGTGCCGGGTTCAGCGCATCGAGTCGCTTCTCGATGCGCGGCAGGTACTCCCCGAGCAGGCGCAGGCGAGATCCGGCAGTGCCGAACTCGTAGCCGTACTCCTCGTAGTCCCGCTCGAACCACCCGGCGCCGATGCCGAGGATGAGCCTTCCGCCGCTGATGTGGTCGACGGTGCGCGCCATATCGGCGAGCAGCTCGGGGTTCCGGTAGCCCCCGCCGCTGACCAGGGCGCCGAGCTCCACGCGCCCGGTCTGCTCCGCCCACGCGGCGAGCATCGTCCAGCACTCGAAGTGGTACCCCTCCGGCTTGCCGCTCAGCGGGAAGAAGTGATCCCAGTTGAAGCAGATGTCCACTCCGGCGTCTTCGGAACGCATCACCGCATCGCGGATGAGGCCGTACTCGCCGGCGTGCTGGGGCTGGAGCTGAACGCCAATCTTGACCTGGCTCACGGGATCCTCTCGCGGGACGGCTGAGGTCCCCAGGCTATCGCTGCGTGCCGTTCGCGCCCCAGGAACCGGCTTCGCGCAGGAGCTGCAGGGTCTCGTCCCCGAAGGGGTTGAGCCCTTCCCCCACCGCGAGGGTGTGACCGAGCAGGGCATGCAGGCACTTCACCCGTGAGGGCATCCCTCCGGCCGAGACGCTCTCGATCTCCGGGACGTCCAGGCCCATCGTCGACGCGAGCTCAGCGCGACGGCGCAGGTAGTCCTGGTGCGCTGCGGCGTATCGCTCGGCGAGTTCGGCATCCTCCGCCAGCCGGGCGTTCATGCCCTCCATGACCTTGGTGGCCTCCAGGGTGCTCACCGCCTTCACCAGCACCGGGTGAGTGAGGTAGTACGAGGTCGGGAAGGGTGTGCCGTCATCCAGTCGCGGTGCGGTGCGCACCACCAGGGGTGCGCCGTCGGCATCGCGGGCGGCCACGGCGACCAACCCGCGCGGCACGCGGCCGAGCTGCTCGCGCAGCACGTCGCGGTCTCGCTCGCTCACCGGGCTGTCGATGGCGAGTTCCGGTGCGGTCACGTCACTCCTCCTCGGCCGGGATCAGGCCGGACGGGTCGTCCTCGCCCGTGGCCGATGCTCCGGCGATCTCCATGGTTTCCCACGTGCGCAGGTACCAGGGTGTGGCCGCCGCGTGCTGGGCTTCCCGTTCGGCGGCCTCGCGCTCGGCCGCGGACTGCTCACCGGTGGCGACCTCGGGGTCGACCACCACGTAGGCGGTCTCCCCAGGCATCACGTAGCCGAGCCGGTCGCGCGCCTGGGCCTGCACGTACTCCGGGTCCTGCCACAGCTCCAGACGGCGTTCCAGCTCGGCCGTGCGCGCCTCCGCCTCTTCCACATTGGCGGTCACCGCGCGCAGTTGTTCCTGCTGGGCCACCGCGTACCGCAGCGTGGGCGCGATGATCGCGAAGGCGACGAGGCAGACCACGAACAGCGCCAGAGCCCGCAGGCTCACCGCCGGGCGTGGTTCCTCACCACTGGGCCCGAAGGCCACCGACCTCGAGAAGGCTGCGCGCATGCGCTGGCGGCGGCCACCACCGCCCGGCGAGCGCGGCGGCCCGGAGTTCTTCGGACGCCCGGCCCTCCCGGGGCGCGAACCCGCCGGCGAGCGGGCTGCGCCTGAGGGCGCACGACGGGCATTCATACCCACATCGTCACCCATCTCTGGCCCGGGGCCAGGCAGGTGCAAGCGCGTGTCACACACAGCTGTGCCCGGCGGGTCTCCCCGCCGGGCACAGCCTCAGGCCAGCGATCAGGCGCGCGGGAAAGCCGAGCGGCCCGCGTAGATCGCGGCCTCGTCCAGCTCTTCCTCGATGCGCAGCAGCTGGTTGTACTTGTTGATGCGTTCGCCGCGTGCCGGGGCGCCGGTCTTGATCTGGCCGGCGTTCACCGCCACCGCGAGGTCGGCGATGGTGGTGTCCTCGGTCTCACCGGAACGGTGGGAGACCATGGCAGTGAAGCCGTTGCGCTGCGCGAGCGCCACGGCGTCCAGGGTCTCGCTGAGCGAACCGATCTGATTGAGCTTGACCAGCAGGGAGTTCGCGGCCTTGGTCTCGATGCCCTTGGTCAGGCGCTCGGGGTTGGTGACGAAGAGGTCATCGCCCACGATCTGCGTGCGGGCCCCGACCGCTGCGGTCAGCTCGCTCCAGGAGTCCCACTCGTCCTCGGACAGCGGGTCCTCGATGGAGACCAGCGGGTAGTCCTCGACCAGCTTGCCGTAGTAGGCGATCAGCTCCGCCGGACCGATGGACTTGCCCTCGAACTGGTAGGCGCCCTCGGAGAAGAACTCCGTGGAGGCGACGTCGAGCGCCAGCGCGATGTCCTCGCCGGGCTTGTAACCGGCCTTCTCGATGGCCTCGAGAATGAGGTCCAGCGCGTCGCGGTTGGACGGCAGCGAGGGAGCGAAACCACCCTCATCGCCCAGGCCGGTGGCCAGGCCGCGGGCCTTGAGCACCGACTTCAGAGCGTGGTAGGTCTCGGTGCCCCAGCGCAGCGCCTCCTTGAAGGTGCTGGCGCCCACCGGAGCGATCATGAACTCCTGGATGTCCACGTCGGTGTCGGCGTGAGAGCCACCGTTGAGGATGTTCATCATCGGCACCGGCAGCACGTGGGCGTTGGGGCCACCTACGTACCGGAAGAGCGGCAGGTCGGCCGAGGCTGCAGCGCCCTTGGCGACGGCGAGGGACACACCCAGGATGGCGTTCGCGCCGAGCTTGGCCTTGTTGGGGGTGCCGTCCAGGTCGATGAGCGCCTGGTCAACCAGGCGCTGCTCGGATGCGTCGATGCCAAGCAACTCCGGGCCGATGGTGTCGATGACGGCGTCGATTGCCTCCGTCACGCCCTTGCCCAGGTAGCGTCCCTTGTCGCCGTCGCGACGCTCCACGGCCTCGAAGGCGCCGGTGGAGGCGCCGGAGGGGACGGCGGCGCGGGCGATCGTGCCGTCCTCGAGGAGGACTTCGACCTCGACGGTGGGGTTACCACGCGAGTCGAGGATTTCACGAGCGCCGACTGCCTCGATGCTGGCCACAGCGGTCTCCTTACGTCATGGCCGGCTGCTTCGGACGTGAGCCGACCGGGGTTCGGTATACGACTCAACCGTAGTACGTGGCGGACCGCCTCCTGGCCAGTCAGTCCTGGGTCAGCCAGGGGAAGTCGGTCGGGGCCGCCTCGCCTGTGGCGAGGTCGAAGGTGCCGTACCGCGGGTTGATCTCGATGTCGGCGCTCTCGTAGGCCTCGGTCAGTTCCGCCCCCACCGGGGTACCGGCCAGCGCCTGCTGCTGGAACACGAAACGCGCGAGGTCCAGAGTGGCTGCGGAGTACTCCTCAGGCGCGCCCTCGGGCTGGTTGGCAGCCACCTGGTCCAGTGCGGCCGAGAGCTCGGAGTCGGAGAACACCGCGCCGGCCTCGGTGGCGATGGGGCGCAGCAACTCGGCGGTGACGAGTAGGTGTGTGGTTTGTGACACCGACAGCGGTTCGCCGGTGGCCATCGCCCACTCACGGGCGGCCGCATCGACCTCGGCCGAGCTGATCCGGGTTCCCTCCACCATGGCCGCCGTGCCGGGAGGCGCAGCACACCCGGCGAGAACCGCGCCGGCAACCAGGGCAGTGGCGGCAAGGGCACGACGGGCGTGAGTCACGGAGGACCTCCGGGATCGGGGAGTGGCATGGCGGGCGCTGTGCAGCATCTTAGGGGTTCTCGCGAGCTCAGCTGGTGCCGGTCTGCGAACTGGCGGAGGCCTGCTGGCCGGCGGCGGCCTGGGCAGCCGCCGAGACCGAGGACGTGAAGATCGCCCCGATGAGACCCTCGGCCCAGTCCAGCAGGGCGGCGTCCGTCAGCGGCTTGCCCCCGAGCTTCGCCGTCAGCGGGTGCGGCACCAGGATGGTGCGGATCGCGGGCTTGAGCACGGTCTGCGGATAGAGCCGCTTCAGCCGCAGCTGGGCGGAGTCCGGAAGTTCCACCGGTGAGAAGCGCACGTACTTCCCTTGGGAGGTGATCTCCGCCAGGCCCGCCTCCCGCGCACGGTCACGCAGGTTCGCCACCGCGAAGAGCCGGTCGATCGGCTCCGGTATCGGGCCATAGCGGTCGGTGAGCTCCTCGCGCAGGCCGGCGCGGTCTGCCTCGGTGACCGCCGCGGAGATCTTCGCGTACGCCTCCAGACGCAGCCGTTCATGGGCGATGTAGTCGTGCGGGATGTGCGCGTCGATGGGGAGCTCCACCTTGACCTCGGGCCGCTCGGCGGCCGCATCCGTCTCACCGCGGAACTCGGCGACAGCCTCGGAGACCATCCGCACGTACAGGTCGAAACCCACCCCGGCGATGTGACCGGACTGCTCCCCGCCGAGAAGGTTGCCGGCTCCGCGGATCTCCAGGTCCTTCATCGCCACCTGGATCCCGGAACCGAGATCGGTGTGCGCGGCAATGGTCGCGAGCCGGTCGTGGGCGGTTTCGGTCAGCGGCTTCTCCGGGGGGTACAGGAAGTAGGCGTAAGCACGCTCACGACCGCGCCCCACGCGGCCGCGCAGCTGGTGGGCCTGGGAAAGGCCGAGCTGGTCGGCCCGCTCGACGATCAGGGTGTTGGCGTTGGAGATGTCGAGGCCGGTCTCCACGATCGTGGTGCAGACCAGGACGTCGAACTCCTTGTTCCAGAAGTCTTGGATGACCCGCTCGAGCTGGTGTTCGCCCATCCGGCCGTGGGCCACGCCCACTCGCGCCTCCGGCACCAGTTCCTGCAGGTGAGCGGCGGCCTTGGAGATCGACTGCACCCGGTTGTGCACATAGAAGACCTGGCCCTCACGCAGCAGCTCGCGGCGGATGGCAGCCGCCACCTGGCGCTCCTCGTACTGGCCCACGAAGGTCAGGACCGGATGGCGTTCCTCGGGTGGGGTGGCCAGGGTCGACATCTCCCGGATGCCGGTGATCGCCATCTCCAACGTGCGCGGGATCGGCGTGGCCGACATGGCCAGCACGTCGACGTCGGTCCGCATCTGCTTCAGGGTCTCCTTGTGCTCGACACCGAAGCGCTGCTCCTCATCCACGATCACCAAGCCGAGGTCCTTGAAGTGAACCTCTCCCGTAATGAGGCGGTGGGTGCCGATCACCACGTCCACGCTCCCGTCGCTCACGCCTTCGCGGACGGCCTTGGCCTGGGCGTTGCTCTGGAAGCGCGAGAGCGCCCGCACATTCACCGGGAAGCCGGCGTAGCGCTCGGAGAAGGTGTCGAGATGCTGCTGCACGAGCAGGGTGGTCGGTACCAGGACAGCCACCTGCTTGCCGTCCTGCACAGCCTTGAAGGCCGCACGGACCGCAATCTCGGTCTTTCCGTAGCCCACGTCGCCGGAGATCAGGCGATCCATGGGATGCGCCTTCTCCATATCTGCCTTGACCTCGTCGATCGTGATCTGCTGATCCGGGGTCTCCTGGTGCGGGAAGGCATCTTCGAGCTCACGCTGCCAGGGCGTGTCCGGGCCGAAGGGGTGCCCCTTGGCGGACATGCGCGCGGCGTAGAGCCGGATGAGCTCCCCGGCGATCTGGCGGACGGCCTTGCGCGCACTGGCCTTGGTCTTGGCCCAGTCGGAACCACCCATCTTCGACAGCGTGGGTGATTCGCCCCCGGTGTACTTGGTGACCTGGTCCAAGGAGTCGGTGGGCACGAAGAGCCGGTCGCCCGGCTGGTTGCGCTTGGAGGAGGCGTACTCGATGACCAGGTACTCGCGACTGGTTGCACTGCTGCCCGAGCCCACCGTGCGCTTGACCAGCTCGACGAAGCGACCCACGCCGTGCTGTTCGTGCACCACGTGATCGCCAGGCTTGAGGGCCAACGGGTCGACCACGTTACGCCGCTTGGACGGCATGCGGCGCATGTCGCGCGTCGAGGTCCCGGCCCGGCCGGTGATGTCGGCTGCGGTCACCAGCGCGAGCTGTAGTCCCTCGGCCACGAAGGACCGCCCCGCCACCGCCGTGGTCACCGTGACCACTCCGGGTTCGGGTTCGGCGTCGACCGCATCCAGGAGCCGGGCCGGCACATCGGCCTCGGCGAGCTGTTCGGCCATCCGCCGCGCCTGACCGGGGCCGTCGGTGGTCAGCACGATCCGCCAGCCCGCGCGGGCGTGCTCAGCCAGATCGCGCACCGCCTTCTCCACGTCGCCGCCGTAGCGTTCGACGTCGCGCGCCCGCACCGTCAGCGCCGTCTCCTCCGGCTCGGTGAGTTCGGCGTCCACGGCCAGCGCAGTGAAGGACCACCAGCCCATGTCCCGGGCGAGCGCGAGCGCGCGCGCCTCGGGCAGGGCCGCGAAGGAAGCGGCGGACAGGTCCAAGGGCACCGAGCCGCCCTCACCGGCCGAGGCCCAGGCCGCGGAGAGAAACTCCTCGGTGGTCGAGGCCAGATCGGCGGCGCGGCGCCGGATGCGCTCGGGGTCGGAGAGGATCAGCAGGGAGTGCTCGGGCACCAGATCCAGCACCGGCTGCATACCCTCGGCCAGCACCGGCGCCAGGGACTCCATACCCTCGACCGCGATGCCCTCGGCGAGCTTCTCGAGCATGTCACGAGCAGCCGGCAGGTCATCAGCGAGCAGGCGAGCCCGTGAGCGCACCGCAGAGCTCAGCAGCAGCTCTCGGCAGGGCGGGGCCCAGAGGTGCTCGACCGTGTCCAGCGATCGCTGGTCGGCCACCGCGAAGGAGCGGATCTCCTCGATCTCATCACCGAAGAACTCCAGACGCAGTGGATGGTCCTCCACCGGCGGAAAGACATCGAGAATGCCACCGCGGACAGCGAACTCGCCGCGCCGGGTGACCATGTCCACCCGCGTGTAGGCCGCGGCGGAGAGTCGCTCGACCAACAGCTCCATCGGCACCTGTTCACCCGCGCGAGCTGCCACCGGCTCCAGCTCCCCCAGGCCGGTCACGATGGGCTGCAGCAGGGCGCGCACCGGCATCACCAGGATGCGGATGGGTGCGCCGGGACTGCCCGCCTCACCGGGGTGGGTGAGCCGGCGCAGCACCGCCAGGCGCCGCGCCACCGTGTCCGACCGTGGCGAGAGCCGCTCGTGCGGCAGCGTCTCCCAGGCGGGGAAGGAGGCGACCGAGTCCTGCTGTTCTGCAGGCAGCACGTCGCGCAGCGCGGTGACGGCGTCGTCGGTCTCCCGGCCGGTGGCGGTGACCACCACCAGCGGGCGGCGCTGCGCCAGGGCTGCGGCCACCAGTGGCCGGACACCGCTGGGCGCCCCGAGAGAGACCTCCGCCGGGAGGGGCGAACCCGGCTCACCGGTGAGACGCAGGGCGTCGGTGACCGCCGGCTCGCGGTGCAGGAGCGGGAGCAGTCCGGTGAGCTTCATGAGTCCTCAGTCTCGGCGATCACGAGGTGTGCAGGTGCAGCTGCGCCTTCTCCAGGCCCTCGAGCACCACGTCCTCGACGGCGTCTGCTGCTTCCTCCACCGTCACAGCGAGACCAGGCCGTTCGACCGCAGCGAAGTCACTGAGCACGAAGTCGGCCGGGTCCTGGCGGCCCGGCGGGCGCCCGATACCCACCCGGAGACGAACGTAGTCCTTGCTGCCCAGCGCCTGGGTGATCGAACGCAGGCCATTGTGGCCGCCTTCGCCGCCACCGCGCTTGAGGCGCAGGGTCTCCGGGGGGAGGTCGAGTTCGTCATGCACGACGAGAACCTGCTCAGACGGGATGTCGAAGAACGCGCTCAGCGCTTTGACCGGCCCGCCGGAGACATTCATGAAGGTCTCCGGCTTGGCCAGCACCACCCGTGGTCCCGGCACCCCGTCGGCCAGGGTGCCCAGGCGCGCGGGCAGGATCTGAGCTCCCGGCCCGCCGGCCTTGTGCCGGGCGAAGTTCCCCTCCACGCGGGAGGCGACCACATCGAGGACCATCTGGCCCACGTTGTGCCGTGTTCCCGCGTACCGCGGGCCGGGGTTGCCCAGGCCGACGATCAGCCAGGGCGAACTCACTCCTCCGTGGACTCCTCGCCGCCCTCAGCGGCTTCGGTCTCCTCGGCGTCCTCGGCGTCTTCGTCCTCTTCCTCGGCACGCGGGGTGGAGACGACGATGACGGCGGTTTCCGGGTCGGTCTCGAACTCGGCACCCTTCGGGGCGGTGAGGTCGGAGACACGCAGCACGGCGCCATCCTCGAGTCCTTCGATGGAGACGTTGATGTAGTCCGGGATGGAGACAGCCGAGACGTTGAGGAGCAGGGTCTGCGACTCCACCTGGTGGATGGTCCCGGGAGCGGACTCGCCCTCCACGTGCACCGGGATCTCGACCGAGACCCGCTCACCCTTGCGGATGATGAGCAGGTCGAGGTGCTCGATGGTCCGCTTGACCGGGTCGCGCTGGATGTCCTTCACCAGCGCGGTCTGCTGGTCGCCCTCGATGTCCAGGGTGATCACGGCGTTGGCGTGGTCCTTGACGATCAGGAAGGTCTGGTGACTCGGCAGCGCGAGGTGGCGGGGCTGTTCACCGTGGCCGTACAGCACGGCGGGGATCAGGCCGGCGCGGCGGGTGCGGCGCGCGGCGCCCTTGCCGAACTCGGTGCGGACGTTCGCGGTCAAGGTGGTCTGGTCAGCCACGTCTGGTCTCCTCGGATCGTGATGCTCTCTGGGCGGTGGCCTCAGCGCGGGGCGGCGTACGGGCACACGATCGGGCGCAGGGTCTGCAGACCACCGCGTCGATCACGGATCCGTGAGAGCCATGAGTTTCTGGCCCGTCCGGCGTCCCTCGCCGAGGCAACCGGACCATGCTACCGCTGCAGGCCCGCCCCGGGGAACTCGCAACCGGTGAGTCAGGCCACGCAGCACCCCGCGGCGGCCCGCTATGCGGCTGGTGCTCTAGACGCCCTCGAACAGGGAGGTGACCGAGCCGTCGTCGAAGACCTCGCGGATCGCGCGAGCCAGCAACGGGGCGATTGGGAGCACGGTGAGCTGGGGGAAGCTCTTCTCCGGGGCGATCGGCAGGGTGTCAGTGACGATCACCTCGCGCGCACCGGACTCCGAGAGCCGCTTGGCGGCTGGATCGGAGAGCACACCGTGCGTGGCAGCGACGATGACGTCGGAGGCTCCGGCGGCCAGGCAGACCTTGACCGCCTCGGTGATGGTGCCACCGGTGTCGATGAGGTCATCGACCAGGATCGCGGTGCGCCCCTCGACGTCTCCGACCACCCGGTTGGCCACGGCCTGGTTGGGGCGGGTGATGTCCCGGGTCTTGTGCACGAAGGCCAGCGGCACCCCGCCGAGACGCTCCGCCCATTGCTCGGCCACCCGGATGCGCCCGGCATCCGGGGAGACCACGGCGGCCGAAGCCAGGTCGACGCGTGTGCGCACGTAGTCCGTGAGGATGGGCATGGCCCACAGGTGGTCCACGGGCCCATCGAAGAAACCCTGGGTCTGCGCGGCGTGCAGGTCGATGCTCAGCAGGCGGTCCGCACCGGCGGTCTTGAGCAGATCGGCCACCAGACGGGCCGAGATCGGCTCGCGGCCCCGGTGCTTCTTGTCCTGGCGCGCATAGGGGAAGAAGGGCGCCACCACGGTGATGCGCTTGGCAGACCCGCGCTTGAGCGCATCGATCATCAGCAGCTGTTCCATCAGCCAGTGATTGAGCGGTGAGGTGTGCGACTGCAGCACGAAGACGTCGGTGCCGCGCACCGATTCGGCGAAGCGCACATAGATCTCGCCGTTGGCGAAGTCGTAGGCGGTGGTGGGCAGTAGTTCGGTGCCGAGCTCGGTGGCTACGTCGGCGGCAAGCTGCGGGTGGGCGCGGCCACTGGCCAGAACCAGTCGCTTCTCGCCCTGGGTGATGATGCCTGTCATCGCTCGTGTGCTCCTCGGTCGACATCGTCGGTGGTGGTGCTGTCACTCTGCGGCGACAGGGCGTGGGAGGCGGCCTCGGCCGCCGGCGTTCCGGGTCGTTTGCGCTGGACCCAGCCCGGGATGTTTCGCTGCCCGGACTCGGGAACGGCGAGCGCTCCGGGCGGGACGTCCTGGCGGATCACGGTGCCGGCACCGGTGTAGGCACCGTCGCCGACGGTCACCGGTGCGACGAACATGTTGTCCGAGCCGGTCCGGGCGTGGCGGCCCACCCGAGTGCGGCGCTTGGTCACGCCGTCGTAGTTGACGAAGACCGAGGCCGCACCGATGTTGGTGCCCTCACCGATCTCGGCGTCGCCCACGTAGGACAGATGGGGCACCTTCGCGCCGTCGCCGATCGTGGCGTTCTTGGTCTCCACGAAGGTGCCGATCTTCCCGCCCACCCCCAGTGCGGTGCCGGGGCGGAGGTAGGCGAAGGGCCCCACCACGGCATCGGCGCCGATGACCGCCCCGGTGCCGTGCGTGCGGATGATTTCGGCCCGCTCCCCCACCTCGCAGTCGGTCAAGGTGGAGTCCGGCCCGATGGAGGCTCCGGCGCCCACCGTGGTGGTTCCGTGCAACTGCGTGCCCGGCGCCAGCGTGACGTCCTCGGCGAGCTCGACCGTGACGTCGATCCAGGTGCTCGCGGGATCAACCACGGTCACGCCCGCACGCATCCAGCCTTCCAGGGTGCGCCGGTTGAGCTCCGCGCCGAGCGCGGCCAGCTGGACCCGGTCGTTCACACCTTCGACCGCCCAGGGATCCTCGACCTGCAGGGCACGCACGCTTAGGCCCTCGGCGTGGGCCAGGGCGATCACATCGGTGAGGTAGACCTCGCCCTGCGCGTTCTCGCGGCCGACCTGGCGCAGAGCCCAGCGGAGCACGGCGGCGTCGAAGACATAGGTGGAGGTGTTGATCTCCGTGATGGCACGCTGCTCGGCGCTGGCATCGCGTTCTTCCACGATGCCGGTGACCTGCCCGCCTGAGCGCAGCACGCGACCGTAGCCCGTGGCGTCTTCCAGCGTGGCGGTCAGCAGGGTGATGGCATTGCCCTCCGCGGCGTGGGCTGCGGCGAGTTCGCTCAGGATTCCGGCATCGAGCAGGGGAACGTCCCCCGCCATGACCAGCACCGGACCCTCCAGCGGCTCGGGAGCATCGAGCGCCTCCAGCGCACACTGGACGGCGCGGCCGGTGCCCGGGATCTCGTCCTGGTCAACGAGCTCGGCCGCTCGGTCGATTTCCGTGACATGCGCCGCGACCAGGTCGCGCTGATGGCGGACCACCACCGCCAGCCGGCCCGGGCCGGTGGCGCTCGCCGCGGTCAGTGCGTGGCCGAGCAGCGTGCGTCCGCCCAGGGGGTGGAGCATCTTCGGTGTTGCCGAGCGCATCCGCGTTCCGGCACCGGCCGCCAGCACGACGGCAGCGGCGAGGGAGGCGGGGGGCTGAGTGGGCACGGGGCAACTGTAGTTCGCCGGGCGCCTCTGACTCGAACCGTCCGATGTGAGGAGTGCAGCACTGGCTGCCAGGGGCACGAGGGAGCCCGCTGGCTCAGGTCACTGGCTCCGCCCCCAGGATTCGAACCCGGATCTCAAGGCACCAAAAGCCTGCGTGCTGCCATTACACCAGGGCGGATCGGGAACCAGCGTAGACGCTCAGTCCCCCGGCTCGAGACGCGGAGCCTTTTCCAACCCGCGCAGACCGTTCCAGGTGAGGTTCACGATGTGTGCCGCGACCTCGGCCTTCTCCGGACGGCGCGTCTCCAGCCACCACTGCCCGGTCAGCGCGATCAAGCCCACCAGCATCTGCGCGTACATGGGCGCTGCCGCGGGATCGAGCCGCCGCAGCCGGAACTGCTCAGCCAGCAGATGCTCCACCTGGCTGGCGACGTCGCCGATGACTGAGGAGAAGGTTCCCGTGGCCTGGGCCACCGGGGAATCGCGCACCAGGATGCGGAAACCGTCGGTGTTGGCCTCGATGTAGTCCAGCAGAGCCAGCGCAGCCCGCTCGACGATCCGGCGCGGGTGCCCGCCCGAGGAAAGCTGCTCGGTGAGCATGCCCAGGAGCTTCTGGACCTCCCGGTCCACCACCACCGCGTACACGCCTTCTTTGCCGCCGAAGTGCTCGTAGACCACGGGCTTGGACACCTTGGCTCGGGCGGCGATCTCCTCCACCGAGGTGCCCTCGAAGCCCTTGGTGGCAAAAAGTGCGCGCGAGACCACGATCAGCTGCTCACGGCGCTGGGATCCCGTCATCCGGGTGCGCGGGCGCTCCTTGGGGCTCACCCCACCATCATGCCTGGCGGATCGCTTCGCTGCGCCACAGCTCGCCCGGAGCGCTCCGCGGCACCACAGCTCTCTCGACGTCGAGAGGTAATCTGCAGGAATGAGCCAGGATGAGGTGGACCGGATCGTCGCGGCGTGGCATCGCGAACGCCCTGACCTCGAACCGGTCCCCCTGCATGTCTTCTCACGTGTGTCGCGCCTGGCCCGCCACCTGGACCTCACTCGCCGCCGGGCCTTTGCCGAGCACCGGGTGGAGAGCTGGGAGTTCGACGTCCTCTCCGCGCTGCGCCGCTCCGGCGCACCCTACGAGCTGACGCCGGGGCGGCTCATCGCCGAGACCCTGGTCTCCTCAGGCACCATGACGAACCGCATCGACCGCATGGTCGCGCACGGACTGGTGGTCCGGGCTGCCGGCACCAGCGACCGGCGCATGGTCAAGGTCCGCCTCACCGACGAGGGCCGGGCCCGGGTGGATGCGGCCATGTCGCAGCTGCTCGAGTCCGAGCGTGATCTGCTCACCGGCCTCAGCGAGGGCGAGACCGAACAGCTCAGCGGCACCCTGCGCACGATCCTGCTGCGCTTCGAGGGGTGACGATGGCGTAGCGGAGCGTGGGGGCGAGGGACGAGCACCCGCGCGCAGCGCAGCTGAGGAACCCCGACCATCGGATCGAGGGGTGACGATGGCGTAGCGGAGCGTGGGGCGAGGGCTATCCGACCGCAGTCACCGCGCGCGCCCCGGGCATGGGGCCGGTGACCACCAGGACGTCTGCGGCCGCCTCGGCGCCGCGCATCACCCCTGCCACGGAGGCGGCGTGGGGCGCGTCGAGGGCGAGCGCCGCCACGGTCGGTCCGGAGCCCGAGAGCACCGCCGCCAGTGCTCCAGCGCGGTCGGCGGCCGCGAGCACATCGGCGAGCTCGGGCCGCAGCCCGATGGCGGCCTCCTCGAGTTCGTTGTGCAGGGCGCGGGCGAGCACCAGCGGATCGGCGGAGAGCAGCGCGGCGACGACGTCTCCGGCCGCGCTGCCCTCCCGGCGAGGGATGGCCTGGGTCTCAGCAACGGCGACGTCGCCGCGGAGCGCGTCGAGTTCCGCGAAGACCTCGGGGGTGGACAGCCCCCAGTCCTGGACGGCCAGCACCCAGTGGTAAGTGCCGCGGCTCATCACCGGGGTGAGGACATCGCCACGGTCGGTGCCCAGGGCGGACATGCCCGCCAGCGCGAAGGGCACATCCGCACCCAGCTCGGCGCCCAGCTCGCTCAGTGCCGCCCGGCTCAGCCCTGTCTCCCACAGGTCGTCACAGGCCACCAGGGCCGCGGCAGCGTCGGCCGACCCCCCGGCCATGCCACCGGCCACCGGCACCTGCTTGGTGATGGTCAGATGCACTCCGCCGTCGACGCCGGTGCGCTCCCGCAGGAGGTGCGCGGCACGCACCGCCAGGTTCGTCTCATCATCCGGCACTCGGTCCGCCCCGCGCCCGCGGGTCTCCACCGCGATCTCACCGCCGGTGGGCCGGGCGAGCACCTCCTCGTAGAGCGACACCGCCTGGAAAACCGTCTCCAGAGGGTGATAGCCATCCTCACGCGGGGGTCCGGCAGTGAGTGAGAGGTTGATCTTGCCGGGCGCTCGCACCCTCACGTCACGGACCAGTCTCATGGCGCCAGGGTGTCAGAGTCCGCGGGGAGGTGCCTCGCGATACGGGCGAAGTCGGTGACATCCAGTCGTTCCCCGCGCAAGGAGGGATCCACGCCGGCGGCGCGTAGCGCCTGCTCGGCGCGCGGCGCGGAACCAGCCCATCCGCTCAGCGCAGCCCGCAGCGTCTTGCGCCGCTGGGCGAAGGCGGCATCGATGACGGCGAAGACCTCTTCGCGGCTGGCGGTCGTCGACGGCGGGTCGCGGCGCACCAGGCGCACCAGGGCGGAGTCCACGTTCGGCATCGGCCAGAACACCGCGCGTCCGATGGTGCCGGCGAGGCTGGCCTGGGCGTACCAGGCGCTCTTGACCGAGGGCACGCCATAGGTGCGGCTGCCCGGTGGGGCCGCGATGCGTTCGGCCACCTCGAGTTGGACCATGACCAGCACCTCCCGGAGGGAGGGCAGCGCCCGGAGCAGGGTGAGCAGCACCGGCACGGCCACGTTGTACGGCAGGTTGGCTACCAGCCGGGAGGGCGCTGTCCTTTCGGCGCCCTCACCGGCACTGGGAAAGGCCGGCAGCGAATCCGGGCCGGTCACCGTCATGGCATCGGCCTCCAGCACCACCAGGCGATCGGCGGCTTCAGGCATGCGATCGGAGACCGTGCCCGGCAGAGCCGCAGCGAGCACCGGATCGATCTCCACGGCGATCACCCGCGCGCCGGTCTCCAGCAGCGCCAGCGTCAGGGATCCCAGCCCTGGCCCCACCTCCAGCACCGTCTCACCGGCCTGGACACCACCGACGCGCGCGATCCGGCGCACCGTGCCGGCGTCGTGAACGAAGTTCTGGCCGAGGGTCTTGGTCGGTCGCACCCCGAGGGTGTCGGCCAGCCGGCGCACATCGGAGGCGCCGAGCAGGCCCGGAGATGCTGAGGTCATGAGAGCCGAGGGTACTGGGAATAGGTACCGATGGTTCGCCGTTAAAGTCTTGACGTGCGCAGCGCCGCCACGAAAAGTCACACCCGAGACACCCGCATCACCGTTGGCGCTCTGCTGCGCCCATTGAGGAGAACTACAGTGGCTAGCGCCTCTGACACCGCTCCGGCCGCGCCGGACCGCTTGCCCCGCGAGCATCTCACCGTCGTTGCCCTGCTGATCGTCTCGGCCTTCGTGGTGATCCTGAACGAGACCACCATGGGCGTGGCCCTGGCCCCGATCATGGAGGACCTCGGCATCGGACCGAGCCGCGGGCAGTGGCTGACCACCGCCTTCATGCTGACGATGGCGATCGTCATCCCGATGAGCGGCTTCCTCCTGCAACGGCTCGGCACCAGGCGCACCTTCACGATGGCCATGACCCTGTTCACCGTGGGCACGCTCTCCGCGGCGCTGGCACCGACCTTCGGGTTGCTGCTGGCCGGCCGGGTGGTGCAGGCCAGCGGGACCGCGGTGATGATGCCGCTGCTGATGACCACGGTGATGTCCCTGGTGCCGCCCGGGCGCCGCGGCCAGTTCATGGGCACCGTCTCGCTGGTGATCTCGGCGGCCCCGGCCATGGGCCCAGCCGTCTCCGGCGCGCTGACCTCGGCCTTCGGCTGGCGTGGCGTGTTCTGGACCGTGCTGCCGATCGCCGCTATCGCCCTGAGCGTAGGGGTGTGGAAGATCCGCGACGTCACAGTGCGCAAGCCCGTGCGCCTGGACCCGCTGTCCCCACCCCTGGCGGCCCTGGGCTTCGGTGGGCTGGTCTACGGCTTGGCCTCACTCGGTGAGGCCGCCGAACTCGACGGCGCCGAGCCTCCCCTTCCGCCGGGGGTCGCGGTCGCGGTGGGCGTGGTTTTCATCGCGCTCTTCGTCTGGCGCCAGCTCCGCCTGGCCGGCACCCCTCGGGTGCTGATGGATGTGCGTGTCTTCGGCACCGGCCAGTTCACCGTGGCGCTGTCGGTGATGGCCGTGGGCATGATCGCGCTCTTCGGCGTGATCGTCCTACTGCCGCTGGTGCTGCAGAACTCCATGGGCATGACCCCCGTGGCCTCCGGCGCCGTGCTCGCGCCTGGTGGCCTGGCCATGGGCCTGCTCGGCCCGCTGGTCGGCCGCATCTACGACAGGGTCGGGCCCCGCCCGCTTGTGCTTCCCGGAGTGGTGCTCGCCATCGCGGCCTTCCTGGCACTGTCCACTCTCGGGCCGGGCTCCCACTGGGCCGCTGCCCTCGGCGGGCATCTCCTGCTCTCCCTGGCGCTGGCGCTGCTCTTCACACCGCTGATGACCACGGCGCTCGGCTCCCTGCCGCCTGCGCTGTACTCCCACGGCTCGGCGACCGTCTCGACCATGCAGCAGCTCGTCGGCGCGGCCGGGGTCGCCGGATTCGTGGCGGTGCTGACTCTGCGCGAGACCACGCTGCTCGATGGTGGCGCCTCAGCTGCGGAGGCCCTGGCCGGCGGCGCCGGCCTGGCCTTCATGGTCGGCGCCGGGGTGCTGCTGATCTGCGGCCTGCTGGCCCTGCGCCTGCGCAAACCCGCCCCCCTGGGCGAGGAGGTGCCGGCGCCCGTGGGCGAGAACACCTCCGCTCCGGCTGGGCGCTAGTACCCCAGCATGTGGCGCAGCGCCGTCTCAAGGGTGCGGTGGCGGAAGTCGTAGCCGAGCTCCTCGGCGCGCTCCGCAGAGACGTCCTGATCGGCCTGGACGATCTCCCGGCTCCCCTCTCGCCCGAGCAGAGCCTGCGGGCCGAGGGCCGGTACCGGGATCGCGGTCGGGCGATGCAGCACCTGGCCGAGGGTTCGCGCATGCTCCCGGGCCGTGACCGGCTCCGGGGCCACCGCATTGACCGGCCCGTCGGCGTCGGCGTCCAGCACCAGGTGGGCGATCAGTCCGGCCACGTCGTCCAGTGAGATCCAGCTCTGCGTCTGCGTGCTGCCCAGCGGACCGCCCACACCGGCGACCATGAGCGGCAGGAGCTGCTGGAGGGCACCGCCGGACGGGCTTTGCACGATGCCCACCCGCGGCATCGCCACGCGCACCCCGGCCTGCGAGGCGGGCCGGGTCTCGGACTCCCAGGCCGCGCAGACCTCGGCGAGGAAGCCCTCACCGCGGGGATCGGACTCGCGCAGGCGGCCATCCGCGCTCTGCGGGTGCTGGGCATCCGGGGCGGCTCCGTAGAACCCGATCGCCGATCCGTTGATCAAGGCGCGCTGGCGGCCGTCGCCGGCCAGCTCGGCCAGCCGTGTTGCCAGGAGCCGGGTGCCGAGCACCCGGGAGGAGATCACCGCGCGCTTGTGCTGGACGGTGAAGCGCCCGGCGAGCGGGTGCCCGGCCAAGTTCACGACGACATCGACGTCGCGGAGCGCCTCGACGTCGAGCTCGCCCGCGTAGGGGTCCCACGAGATCTCCCCGGGGCCGCGCGCGGGGCGGCGCACCAGGCGGATGACCCGGCAGCCGGCG